>CAYYVZ010000107.1:0-13686 GCA_964475235.1 uncultured Myxococcales bacterium
CGCCGACGTCGAAGCCGTCGTCGCCGGGCCTGGCGCCGAATTCGCGGCAGAGGGCTTTGAGGTCGTGGCCGACGAGACTCACGCCGCGCGCCGACAGATCGCTCAGCGCGAGCCTGATCGCTTGGGTGTCGGACGAGCTCGCGACCGTCTCTCCGTCCGCGAACGCGACGACCCACGCGCCCTCGCCTTCGGCGATCGGGGCCACGACGATGCGCGCGCCGGTCATGCCTGCGATCGTGGCGGCGAAGTCTGCGGTGTCCTCCGACCGCGCCGAGACGTCCTCGGCATCGGCCGGACTCTCGCGCCGTCTCGCTGCGCGCGCGCTGCCGGACATCAATAGCTCCTGCTGCGCCGGACCCTCGGCGCGCTTCGGGGCCGCTTCCTTCGCGACAGCCGGCGCTTCCTCGCGAACGGGATGAGGCGCAAAGCCCATGTCGCCCGCGAGCGTGCGCATGCGCGGCACGAGGCGGTGCATCTCCAGCTCGTCCGCGAGCGCTTCGAGCTCCTGGGTGGCGAGCGTTCCGAACGCGAGATCTTCGGGCTCGACCTCGACCGGCACGTCGCGCCGGACCAGAGCCAGCGTGTGACAGAGGCGGGCCATCTCGGCGCCCTCCTCGATTTTCTTGCGCACGGAGGCCGCCCCGCGAATGCCGAGGGTCTCGATCTCCGCCGGCCGCGCGAGCATGGCCTCGATCGTGCCGAAGTGCGCGATGAGGGCCGACGCCGTCTTCGGGCCGACGCCCTTGACGCCGGGGATGTTGTCGGACGAGTCGCCCATGAGGCCGAGCACGTCGGCGACAGACTCGGGGCCGACGCCGAACTTCTCGATCACCTCCGGTCGGCGGATCTCCTGGTCGCGCATCGGGTCGTACAGCCACGTGTGATCTGTCACGCACTGCATGAGGTCCTTGTCGCCGGTGACGAGCACGACGTCGTAGCCCTCGGCCTCGTAGCGATGCGCGAGCGTTGCGAGGATGTCGTCGGCCTCGAACCCCTCGAGGTCGAGGACCGGAATCTCGAGCGCTCCGATGAGGCGGCGCACATACGGAAACTGGGCGCGCAGATCCGGCTCCGGCTCGAGGCGATTGGCCTTGTAGGCAGGGAACATGTCGCGCCGGAAGGTCGCGCGGGCCGTGTCGAAGCAGCAGCCCATCATCTTCGGCTTCTTGTCGCGGATGAGCTTCTCGAGCATCGTCGAGACGCCGTGCACGGCGCCGGTCGCGAGGCCCTTCGACGTCGTGAGCGGCGGCAGCGCGTGGTAGGCGCGGAAGATGAAGAAGCTCGTGTCGAGCAGGTAGACGGTGCCCTTGCTCACGAGGCGTGACGTGTCGGCCGGGGACAGTCCGGATGCAAACAGGTACCCGCGCGGACTCGCACCCGGGGCGGAAACCGCGCAGCCTCGAAGGCAGCCGGGGGGAACCGCGACCGGCCGACTTCCGGGAAACGCGGACGGGGACCGGTTTCGCACGCAACCCGCCCCCCCCCGCCGGCCGCGGGGGGCACCCGCCCCCGGCCCACTCCGGGCACCCGGGCCGGGGGCCGGGTTCCCCCCAAACCGGGCCCCCGTCCGCGATTGCTCGTCAGAACCAGCTTCGCGGCAGCGGCAGGATTTCGCGAAGCCTCATGTAGAAGCGGAGCCCCGCGCCGACGATGCGGTGATTGTCGAAGCCGCGCACGCGCGTCGGGTCGAGGATGACGGTGACGAGACCGTGCTCGCGGTTGCTCTCGGCCGACATCTTCTCGTACTCCTTGCCGCCGATCTTCCCGAAGTAGTGCATGGCGAGCCACGTGTTGAGACCGCCCTCGGACGGAGCGGCCTCGAGCGTGACGCTGCCGTCGACGATGACGGCGCGATACGGCGGCATGTCGTCCTGGATCGTCAGGCACGCACGCTTCTCGCGCGCGAGCGCCCTTGCCTTGTCCGACGTCCGGCCCGTCAGCATGAGGAAGCGGCCGTCTTCGTAGCGGTACCAGATCGGCACCTGGGCAGGAGAGCCGTCCTTCTTCGTGTACGAGAGGACGGCGATGCGTGGCGCCGAGACGAAGGGCTCGACGTCTTCCGGGCGGAACGCGGGCTGGGGCTCCATCGCCTGGAACGGAAGTTCGGTCAGTTTCACGCGAGTCCTCCTTCGAGCGTAGTCGTCATGCGCATCTCCATCGGCACACCCGCGCGGTGAGGCTCGGGCGCGATCGTCTCACACGCGGTCTCGAGCCCGCGCGTACGGTAGAAGCCGATGGCGTCGTTGTCCGAGAGCACGTCGAGATGGAGCTCGCGGCACCCCGCCGCTCTCCCCTTCTGCATCGCGTTGGAGAGCAGGGTCGCGCCAAGACCGGTTCCGCGCACAGCGGGCGCCACCGCGAGCGCCAGCACGTAGTAGGCGTGCCCCGGAACGAAGGGGTTGAGGTAGCTGGCCTTGTCGGCCCGGCTGAGAATCTCGAAGAGCTCGCGCTCGGTCACGAGGCCGTCCACAACGAGAGCCGAAGAGACGACGGCGAGATTCTCCCTGGTCGCGTAGTTGCGCCCGCCCGTGAACCCGATCTCCAGACCTGCGACGCGGCCGTCGCAGAGCGCGACCGTGGCCTCGGTATGCCCGAAGTAGGTGTCGGGCGTGAGCCAGGATCGCTCGACGAACGCGTCGAAGCGGCTGCGCGCTCCGAAGATGTAGGAGTAGGACGACGGTCCGGTGGACCAGACCAGCTCGGCGATGGCGCCGCGGTGGTCGGTCGCTCCGGGGACGAGCGAAATGCGGTCCGGGTTCGACATGCGCCCGGAATAGGTCATTGACCTATTCCTGTCAATGGGGCACCATGCCGAACCGTGACGGCGCCCACTCCATCTCGCTCCAAGGGCCGGCAACGCCAGCAGGACATCCTCGCCGTCGCACGACGGGTTCTGGTCGAGGACGGCTACGACTGCTTCGTGCTTCGCGAGGTGGCCGCGCGCGTCGGCGTTACTCTCGGCAACCTGCAGTACTACTACGCCACGCGCGACGACCTGCTCGAAGCGGTGATCCGCACCGAGTTCGAACGGAACCGGCGCGAGATCGCCGAGCGGTCAGCCGGCCGTCGCCCGCCGCGCGAGAAGCTCGCCTCGATCGTGCGCCACCTCCTGAACGCGTGGGCCAGGGAAGGCGGCCGCGTCTACGTGGTGATGTCGCTGCTCGCGATCCACCACGAGCGCTTCGCGGCGCTGCACCGCGAGATCTACGGCGCATTCTACGAAGGCCTCCTTCCCGTGCTCGGCGAGCTCAGGCCCGGGCGGACGGTGCCCGAGCTTCGCCGCCGCGCCCGCCTCGTCACGGCCCTCGTCGACGGTGCGCTGGTCCAGGGTCCCGGCCCCGGGTTCCTGGCGGATGCGGTGGCCGCAGCCCTCGCCGTCGCCGAATCCTGAGCCTCCGGGCGGGCCCGCCGAAGCCTGCCTACCGCTGGAAGGCCGCGGCGGAAATTTTGACTGCGCCCCTTCGAATAACCCGCGTTGACACCCGTCATGGGGCCCAATAAACCGGGCGTTTCCCACGCCCCAGGACCGCGACCCGATGCCACGAGCCGCCGCCTTTTCATTCCCTCAACCCGAGTACCGATGATCGAAGTCAAACACCTGACGAAGACCTACGGGTCCATCACGGCCGTCGACGACGTCTCCTTCAGCGTGGCCACCGGCGAGGCCGCCGGCTTCCTCGGCCCGAACGGAGCCGGCAAGACCACGACCATGCGCATCCTGACCGGCTTCATGCCGGCCACGTCCGGCACCGTCACCGTCGACGGCTTCGACGTGTTCGCCGACTCCTTCGAAGTACGGAAGCGGATCGGCTACCTGCCCGAAACTCCGCCGCTCTACCTCGAGATGACCGTCCGCAGCTACCTGCGCCACGTCGGCAGGCTGAAGGCCATTGCGCGAGGCCAGGTGTCTGCGGCGGCCGATCGCGTCATCGAGGAATGCGGGCTCGAGCACGTCGCCGGCCGCCTGTGCGGCCACCTCTCGAAGGGCTACCGACAGCGCGTGGGCCTCGCCCAGGCACTCATCCACCAGCCCGCCGTCCTCGTCCTCGACGAGCCGACCGTCGGCCTCGACCCCGCCCAGATCATCGAGATTCGCAGCCTCATCCGCGGCCTGGCCGCCGAGCGCACCGTCATTCTCTCCACGCACATCCTTCCCGAGGTCCAGCAGATCTGCCGCAAGGTCGTGCTCATCAATGGAGGGAGGATCGCATTGGAGGCCGACATGGCCGACCTCGTGCGCGAGCGCAGCCTGGAGGAAGAATACCTGCGGCACGTGACCGGCGACGCCAATTACGCGTCCAACCACGCGGAGCAGGCGCATGCGTAACATCCTCGCGATTGCCTCGCGCGACATTCGCGCGGTCTTCGTCTCGCCGATCGCCTACGTGGTGCTGACGGGCTTCACGCTCCTGGCGGGCTGGTTCTTCTTCAACATGCTCGGTCAGTTCAACCGCCTCTCGCAGCAGTACGCGATGCTGCAGGGCATGGACACGACCTGGCTGAATCTCAACGACGCGGTCATCGCGCCTCTCTTCCACAACCTGCTCTTCGTGCTGATGATCGTGGTCCCGATGATCACGATGCGCAGCTTCTCCGAAGAGAAGAACCAGTCGACGTTCGAGCTCCTGTTCACGTCGCCGGTGCGCGTGGGCGAGATGGTCCTCGGCAAGTACCTCGCGGGGGCCTTCCTCGTGACGCTGATGTCGCTGCTCGCCTTCGTGTTTCCCGGAATGCTGTTCGTGTTCGGCAATCCCGAGGCGGGCATGACGCTGGCCGGAATGCTGGCGCTCTATCTCACGGCGCTCTCGTTCGTAGCGGTCGGCAATTTCACGTCGGCCCTCACGTCGAACCAGATCATCGCGACGATCAGTGCGCTCGTCATCCTGCTGCTGCTGTTCGTGATCAGCTGGCCGGCCGAGGGCGCCGGCGAGAACGCGGCCGCCGTGCTCGGCTATCTCTCGGTCTCGAACCACTTCAGCAAGATGATCAAGGGAGTCATCGAGTCGAGCGACATCGTCTACTTCCTGAGTCTCACCAGCATCTTCCTTTTCCTGACCCACCGCGCGGTGGAGTCGAGCCGCTGGAAGTAGGGTTCGGAGTCATGGGCAAGCGCGCACCGATCCTCGGCCTCACCGGCCTCATCCTCCTCCTGTTCGGGCTGATCGAGCACGTGATGACCCTGAATCCCATGCTGGGATTCTGGGAATTCGGGTGGTTCTCCATCGCCCACATCTCTGCCGGCCTGGTCTGCATCGCGTGGTTCTTCGCGTCGGGCACCGGCTCGCTCACCGAGTTCGTCCGGCGCCGCTCGACCAAGTACGGCACCAACGCCCTCGTCTACTCGGTCCTTTTCGTGTTCGTCGTCGTGATGCTCAACGTCCTCGGCGTGCGCTACAACCAGCGCTGGGACATGTCGGCGGCCGGCGTGAACTCGCTGACCGACGCGTCGAAGCAGGTGCTCGACAAGCTCGACGGCGACGTCGAGATCCTCGCGTTCGTGGGACCGCAGGAGAAGAGCTTCGTCGAGGAGGTCTCGGGGATCTACGGCTTCTACAGCAAGAAGCTGAAGTGGCAGGTCATCGATCCCCAGGTCAGTCCCGAGATCGCCCAGCGCGAGCTGATCCAGTCCATCCCCACCCTCAAGATCAAGATGGGCGACCGCTCGACGACCGTCTCCAAGGTGGACGAAGAGTCGATCACGAACGGCATTCATAAAGTCGCCACGACGGCACAGAAAAAGGTCTACGTCCTGACCGGCCACGGCGAGCCTTCCATCGACCAGAAGGAAGACCCCAACGGAATGGGTCTGTTCGCCGACACGCTGCGCAACCAGAACTTCGAGGTCGCCTCCGTGTTCGCCGCCGAGGCCCCGATCCCGGACGACGCATCCGTACTGGTCGTCGCCACCGGCGACCGTTCCCACTTCGCTCCCGAGCTCGAGAAGATCCGCGAGTACATGAAGAAGGGCGGCAGCGTCCTCTTCCTTCTCGAGCCCAAGCGCGATCCCGAGCTGGTCGGCTTCCTGCGCGAGCTCGGCGTGCGTGTCGGCGACGACGTGATCCTCGACCAGCAGGTGCGTCTCTTCCAGGGCGCCACGATCGGCACCGAGGCGGTCGTCACGCAGTACGGCGACCATCCCTCGGTCAAGCCGCTGACCGAGCGCAGCCTGTTCTCGCTCGCGCGCTCGGTCTCGCCGCCGGTCGAGCCGGGCGTAAAGACACTGCTCAGCTTCAAGCCCCTCGGCTTCACGTCGCAGACGAGCTGGGCGGAGACCGACATCGACCGTGTCTACGACAAGGGCGAGGCCGAGCTCGGCGACGAGGACATCAAGGGGCCCGTGCCGATCGGTGCCGCCGGAGAAGGCTTCGCATCGGCGCTCGGCGGCGAGCAGGCGAAGAAGTTCAAGGTCGCCGTCTTCGGCGATACGAGCTTTCTCACCAACCAGTTCCTGCGCACGCTCTACAACGACGCACTCGGCCAGAGCGTGGTCGGCTGGCTCGCGGGCGCCGAAGAGCTGATCGCCATCGCTCCGAGAGTCGTGCGCGCATCGCGCGCGACGCTGAGCGACACCGAGGCGCGCACGGTCTTCTACCTGTCCGTGCTCGTCCTGCCCGAGCTCATCCTGCTCGCCGGAATCGTCGTCTGGTGGAGGCGTTCGTCGCTGTGAGCTTCGTCCGCACCCTCCTGCTCGCACTCGTCGCGGCCGGCCTCGGCGCGTACCTCTGGTTCGTCGAGGCGCCCAAGCTCGCGCAGGAGGCCAAGGCCGACCTGCTCCTCGAAGTCGATCCGGCCACGGCCGAGAAGGTCCGCCTGTCCTACCCCGACGGCACCGGCATCGAGGTCGTGAAGGAAGACGGACAGTGGATGCTGACGGCACCGGTCCGCTATCGCGCCGACAACTCGACGGTCGAGAATTTTCTCACCACCGTGAAGGACACGAAGATCGAGCGCCGCGTCGCCAGGGCCGACGCCGGCGCGCTCGCCAACTACGGTCTCGAAGGCGACACCGGCACCCAGGCCCGCGTCGAGGTAACTGCCGCAGGCGGCAAGCCCCTTCCCGCCATCGTGCTCGGGATCGCGACCCCGGTCGGCTACCAGGCATTCGCGCGGCGCGAAGGAACGGACGAGGTCCTCGTGATCCCGCTCCTCCTGCAGTCCACGGTGAAGAAGTCGCCGGACGAGCTGCGCTTCAAGACGATGTTCGACACCGGCAGCGCCGGGGTGAAGAAGGTGACGATCGAAAAGCCCGGCGAGACGATCGTTCTCGAGCGCGTGGGAACCGGCGACGACATCGCGTGGACCATGCGCGCGCCGAAGGAAGACACGGCCGACACCGAGTCGGTGCGCTCGATGCTCGACTCGCTTGCCACCATCGATGCGGTCGCGTTCTTCGACGGCGACAAGGCCGACCGCAAGGCCTTCGGTCTCGAAGACGGTGCGACCAGGTTCACGGCCGAGCGCGACGACGGCGCTGCCGTCGCGTTCACGCTCGGCAAGGAGGCGACCGACCAGCCCGCCGGCTTCTACTTCGAACGTGCGAGCGACAGGCAGGTCGCCAAGGTCTCCGACTGGGTGGCGACCAAGTTCGCTCCGGATGCCAACGACCTGCGCGACAAGCGCCTGCTGTCGTGCAACGCCGACGAGATCGTGAGCCTCGCATTTTCGATCTCCGGGGAGTCGTTCACGCTTTCGCGCGACGCCGCGGGCAAGCCGTGGAAGATCGCGCCCGACGTCGAGGGCCAGACCCTCAACCAGCGGCTCGTGGACAACGCCGTCAGCAGCCTCGTGCTCGCGCGCGCCGACGCCGTCATCGGCGATTCGGCGTCCGATGCGGACCTCGGAACCTGGGCGCTCGACAAACCGGTCGCGCGCCTCGACGTCACCGCTACGACCGGACCCTGCGCTTCGCTTGCGGCTTCGCCACTCGAGCCCGCACCGGCCCCCGAAGGCGACCCGGCTGCTGCGAGACGCGCCGCGATGAAGCAGTTCGCCGTGAAGAAGGCCGGCCGCTCGGCCGTGCTGCGCGCCTCCGAGCACGAGTACTCCCGCATCGCCATGAAGCGCGGCGCTTTCGTCGACGCAGCGCCGAAGGCTGGCGGCGCGGCTTCGCCGCCTGCCGCCGCGGCCCCGGCCGCTTCGCAGGAAGCGCCGGCCGCCGGAGCAGGCGCCCTCGAACCGGACGGGCTCGGCCACATCGCCCCGCCGGGCGCCGAAGGCAGGCCGAAGCACTCCAGAGGCGGCCGCGAGGCCGCGCTTCCCGCGCGCGGCCGGACGAGGCTGCGCGCCGCGCGCCAGCACGCCGCTCGCGGTCGACGCGCACCGCGTGCTAGCTTCGCGCCTCGTGTCCCGCACGTTCTATTTCGCCTACGGCTCCAACATGGATCCTGCGACGCTGCGCGGGCGGCGCGGCATCGAGTGGACCCGCGCGTCCCCTGCCCTTGCGCGCGGATGGCGTCTCTCGATCGACAAACCTTCCCTGCTCGGAACCGGCGATGCGATGGCAACGCTCGACTGCGACCCGTCGGGTGAGTGCTGGGGAGTCCTCTACGAGATCGCAACGACGGACTACGAGCACCTCGAGCTTACCGAAGGCGTCCGCATCGATCACTACCGCCGCGCGCAGATCGAAGTCGCACCGATCCATTCCTGGGACGCACCGCTCGTCTCCGCGGTGACGCTCGTCTCCGGCGTGCACGATCCCGCGCTGAAGCCGACCACCCGGTACATGAGCATCCTCGTCGCGGGAGCCACCGGGCACGGACTGCCCGCGGCGTGGATCGAAGTGCTGCGAAACATCGAGGCCGTGGAAGAGAGGGACGAGCTCGCCGCCTTGCGCCCCTGGATCGACGATGCCATGCGCCGCCGCGAATGACCCGCCCCGGAGATTCCTCGATGTCCGAGCCTGTCCGCATCATCGGAAGCTACCTGTCTCCCTACGTCCGCAAGGTCCTCGCCGTGCTTCACGTGAAGGGACTGGACTACCGCATCGACCCGATCGTGCCCTTCTTCGGCGACGACCGGTTCGCGAAGGCGAGTCCGATCCGCCGCGTGCCGGTCTACATCGACGGCGACGTCACGCTCTGCGACTCCTCGGTGATCTGCCAGTATCTGGAAGACGCGCATCCGCTGCCGCGCCTCTATCCGGAGCACATCGGCGATCGGGCGCAGGCGCGCTGGCTCGAGGAGTTCGCCGACACGCGCATGGGCGACGTGTTCATCTGGAGGCTCTTCAACCAGGTCGCGATCGGACCGGCGGTGTGGGGACGACCGGCCGACAAGGACATCGTCAGGAAGACGATCGAAGAAGACATCCCGGCGGTGCTCGACTATCTCGAGTCGCTCTCGCCGGCGGTCGGATTCTTCTTCGGGCCGGAGCTCTCGATCGCGGACGTCTCGGTGGCGACCTTCTTCCGCAATGCCGCGTTCTCGCGCTACGTGGTAGACGCGGCGAAGTGGCCGAAGATCGCCGCTCTCGTCGTTCGCACGCTCGGCCTCGATGCGTTCGCAAGGCTCCGGCCCTACGAAGACCTCTGCATCCGCACGCCGATCGCCGCACAGCGCGCGGCCCTGCTCGAGGCGGGTGCACCGCTGACGGCCGAAAGCTGGGGGACCGACCGGCCGCGCGCGGGCGTGATGCCGCTCTGACGGGTCCACCCCGTCAGCCCGGAAGCTTTCCGACGTCGTTCCACAGCTTGATCACCGCCGTCTCGCGCTCCCATCCGAGAACGCAGATCGCGGCCGTGTCGAGGCGAAGTCGCGAACCTTCGGAAACGGGGTAACCGATCCAGCGCGCACCGATCACGCGCGAGATGTGTCCGTGACAGAACGCCGCTACGCGTCCCGTGCCCCCTCGCACGGATGCGACGACGCGATCCGCACGCCGACCTACCTCTTCGTGCGATTCGCCGCCGAGCGGCCCGTCCTTCCAGACCGTCCAGCCCGGCCGCTCTTCGCGAATCTGCGCGGTCGTGAGACCTTCGTAGGTTCCGTAGCGCCACTCGTGAAGGTCGGGCTCGATCTGACCGCGGCCCGCGAAGCCGGCGAGCTCACAGGTCTGCCGAGCGCGAAGAAGCGGGCTCACGAGCACGCGCGCGAACTCGACGCGCGCCAGCCTCGGCCCAAGCGAAGCGGCGACGTCGGAGCCGTGCTCCGTGAGCGGAACGTCCGTCGTGCCGGTGTGCTTGCCGGCGATGCTCCACGCCGTCTCGCCGTGGCGGATCAGCCAGAGCTCGTTCGTCATGGTTGGTTGTCGATCATCGATGCGATTGGAAGGAAAACTCCGGTCCGGAGGTCGATGCCCGACACGAAAGAGCGCGCCCGGACTGGGTGTCCGGGCGCGCTCTTTTTGTTGCCGCGCTCGAGTTCGCGCGCGAGCGTATGCGAATCCGGCTCTGCTCGGACCCGCTTTACGCGGACTCGCTCAACCCGCTTACGCGGTCTTGCTCAACCCGCTTACGCGGACTCGCTCAACCCGCTTACGCGGTCTTGCGAGAAACGCCCGACTCGCCGGTGTAGGAAATGTCCTTTGCGTCGTAGCGCTCGAAGATCTCCTTCACGCGGCTGACCTGCTCGCTGTCCTCCGTGTGGACGGAAATCAGGATGTTGCCTCCGCGGACCTTGCTCTCGTACTGCTTGGCCTCGTACTCGGGCATGCCCATCCCGACGAGCGCACCGGCGACACCGCCGACCGCCGCACCGACCGCCGCGCCGCCGAGCGCCGCCATGATCGGACCGGCCGCGATGAAGGGACCCACGCCCGGGATCGCGAGCGACCCGATGCCGATGAGCCAGCCGAGACCGCCGCCGAGAAGTCCGCCGGTTCCAGCGCCTGTGGCCGCGCCCTCGGGTGCCTTCGTATTCTGCTCATGCGCGAAGTCGCGCGACTCTCCCTTGTCGGGGAAAAGCACGGAGATATCGTCGGCCGCGAAGCCGCCTTTCCTGAGGTCGCCCGCGATCTGTTCGGCCTGGGCGGAGCTGCTTGCGATACAAAAGACTGCTTTACTCGCCATGGTTTTCTCCTTCTCGTCTGGCTGATGCGCCAATCCGGTTATTGAGCGGTGATCTCGAGCTGGTTCTCGACTCGCATCACGCCGGCGGTGGACTTCGCCTTGCCGCCGATGCTCGCCTTCTCGGCTTCGTTCTGGACCGGACCACGCAGGGTCACGACACCGCCCGTGGTGATGATCTTGACGTTGCGGCCGTTCAACGAAATCGAATCGTCCGACGTCACGGCCTTGCGCACCGCCTGGGTGATCTCGAGATCGGCCTTGCTGTTGGACTGATCCTGGGGCTGCACGGTGGCCCCGTCCGCGTCGCGCTGATTGCGACCCGAGTTGTCGGCGGGATAGTCCGCTGGTCTCTCGCCCGGATCCGCCTTGGGCGCTTCTGCCTTCGGCACTTCCGGGCTCGCCGCCTTGTACTCCGCCCACGCGATCCCGCCGTACGACGCGATCGCGACCGTCACTGCCAAAGCCGTTACACTCTTTCTCATGGGTATCTACCTCGTTTGCCGGACATCCGGCGTGGTCCTCAACTGCGCTCGCAGCATTTCGCTGCGTCGGAAACTTCGAGCAGAAAGCATGCCACGCGCACATGACCCGTCCCGTGCAATGTCGGGTGCTTGCATGCGACGCTTTTCGCAGGCCGCGAAGCGGGAATGCAAGATTCGCGAGAAAGGCCGGTAATCGTGCACGCGTGTTGCCGTACGATCGAGTCTTCGACGTGCAGATGCGCCTGCAGGAATGCTCACGAAACCTGCGAGCTTCACGCGCTGCGCACGGAGCGCAGCGCATGCTCTTCGGCAAGCGTGCCTGGATTCTCGCGGCCGGGTTCGCTTCGTCGCGGAAGCGCCGCATCGGCCGCATCGGCGAGTGAGAACGCGACGGTTGCCCCTGCGTCGCGCAGGCGCTTGACCGCAGGCGTCGTCTCGCTGCCCATGCCCCACAGCCCCACCACGATGTGAAGGTCGGGAAAATTGTTGCGCAGGCTGAGGAACAGGAAGCGCGCATGGAGCACCGCCGAAGGAGCCACGATCGAAATGACGGCAGCGTCGAGATCCGATTTCCCGACGAGCTCGAGGAGCTCGCTCCGGGTGGGCCTCGCCGGTGCAGGCACGCTCCAGGCCTCGCAGCCACGGTACTGAAGGACGTGGGCGAGCATGCCTCCTGCGAGCTCGTCGCGCTCGGCACGCGACGGCAGGCAGAGCACTCTGCACGTCCCACCCGCGGCCGTCGAGGGGACCCCGTTCCGGGCGGCAACCGGTTGGCTGGCTTCCAGCTTCACGCCGAGGTCCTGCACGATGTCCCGGATGCTCTGGTGCACGGAGGCGAGCATCTCCCGGCTGAGGGTCTCCTCGCGCACATCGCTCTCGGCCCCCACGAGGACCGGGATCAGAACGTCGTCGTACAGCTCGACGACGGACTTCGAGCTCACGTAGGACTCGACGAGCTCCATCTCGTCGTGCTCGCCTGGTGTGAGCAGCCTCTGGTAGAGGTCCTCGGCCGGCGTGAGAACGTCGTCGTCGCCCAGCAGCACGCTGAGGAAGGCGAGCTGGGGCACGTGGCGACCGAGCACGACCAGGCAGACCGTGAGCGGCGTCGCCAGCACGAGACCCACCAGTCCCCAGAGCCACGTCCAGAACACCGCCGCGATGATGAGTGCGATCGCGGAGACTCCGGTGCTCGCACCATAGAGCCAGGGTTCCATGACATTGTTGCTGATCGTCTCGAGTCCGACGAAGAGCCCTACCGTCAGCAGCGGCATCGTCCAGTCCGGCGACACCGCGAGCGAGAGAGCGATGGGCATCGATGCGGCCACCCATGGTCCCACGTACGGAACGAAGCGAAGCACCGTGGCGAGGCCACCCCAGAGCGCGGCGTTCGGCACACCGATGAGCCAGAGACCGACGGCGACCGGCACGCCATAGGTCACATTGACGATCGCCTGCATGAGCAGGTAGCGCGATACTCGCTGGCTCGCGTCGTCGAGAGCCTGGGTCGTACTGCTGATGTGGCCCTGTCCGATCAGGCGGATGAAGCGGCGCCGAAGATCGTCGCGCTGCAGAAGCATCACGACGACCAGCAGCATGACGAGTGCTGCCGTACCGAGCGGTCCCATGAGCGGCGAGACGATCGAGCGTGCGACTTCCAGCGGGTTTCGCGACTCGTTGGTGACGACCTCCACGCGCGCGAGCGGAGCCGCTGCGGCGGGCTCTGCAACGGGCGCTTCCCGGCGATCGGGCGCGTCCGGTCGATCGGGCGACGACGGCGAATGCGCCGACTCCGGCTGGACGACGACGCCTGCTACACGGGTAGTGCGTTCGTCTCCGGAAGGCTGCGGAACCATGACGATGCTCGCAGGTCCGGACTCCGGCAGCTCGCGTCGAATTTCATCGAAAGCGGTCTGGAACGCCTTGAGACCCGGCGGCAGCCGAAGGGAGTGGATCTTCCCGACGATGTTCTCCCGGTAATCGGGAAGCTTCGTCGCCAGATCGAGGAGCTGATTCGTCAGCACCCCCCCCCGCCCCCCCCACGCCCCCGAAAGAAACGGAGCCCCCGCCCGAAACCCGCCGCTGCGCCCCCGCACGCGCAGCCCATGGCCTCATCACGCTCTGGTGCGAGCTCGCCCGCAACCACGCCCCCCCCCCCGCCGGGGGGGGCCCCGGGGCGGGGGGGGGGGGGGGGGGGG
>CAYYVZ010000108.1:0-13632 GCA_964475235.1 uncultured Myxococcales bacterium
AATCGCCGCGCGCGTGCCGTGCATGAGCTGCATGTCGATCACGCTGAACGCGTAGATGAACATGCGCGGCTCCGGATACTCGTAATTGACGTTGGGGTTCGGCCGCCTCGACGTGCGGATGCTCTGCATCACCACCTTCCACAGCTCTTCGTTCGAATCGTAGAGATCCGAGTAGATGATGAAGTTGGTTTCCTTGTCGACGTAGATGATGCGCTTCGAGTACGCATAGTTCGCGACCTTCGGGCGACCCTCGATGATCCAGACGGAAGGTCGCTTCTCCCACTGCTCGCAAAACGTCATGCCACCGTCGAGCTTGCACGGCTCGGGAGGAAGGCGCGTGCCGTGCAGCGACGCGAGCATCGGCTTCTCGCCGAGGAGCTTCCAGTCGAACCACGGGATCTGGCCCGCGTAGCCGCCGTAGGAATCCACGTCGATATCCTGGCCGAAGAGGGCGTCGCTTCGCTGCGCGCTCGACAGTCGTCGAACGCGGCGCAGCGACGGCAGGTAGAGCCACGTGTCGTCCTGGCGCGAAACGTCCATGTACCGGGCGCTGACGCCGCCGACCCCCTTCAGGTCGAAAGGCTCGATGAGCGGATAGAGGCCGGACTTGCGGAAGGCCTGGTCGCCGTTGTTCGGGATGAACGGCTTCGGGTCGTGGTGGAGGCGTCCGGTGAACGGCAGGATGCGCAGCCAGTCGGCGACGAAGTGGCGCTCGACGTCGTAGTGGCGGTTGCCGTTGGCGTCGACGTAGAGAGAGCCCGTGTCGGCGTCCACGAGATGGAGGTTCAGGTCGTCCGTGAAGTAGTGGGTGTTCAGGAAGTCGTACATGATCTTGACGGCAGCCTTCGGATCGTCGTTCGAGACGTTCGGAAAAGGCTTGCCGGCAACCCAGTTCTGTACGGCGTTCTTGTCGTCGAGGGTGACCTGTCCCGAGAACTTCTCCGTCGCCTTCTGGTAGGCCGAAGGAATCGGAATGCTCTCGTACGGCACGACCTTCATGTCCATGCCGTTGTGGATCGCCCAGAGCACTCCCGGAGAGACCAGGTTCGCGGCGGAGTCCGCGTTGTCCCTGTTGACGGTTTCTCCCGGCTGGATGTCGCGTCCGGCGGGCCGCGTTGCGACGTCTTCGTTGGCCGAGCCGGAGGCGTCTGCCGGGAATCCCGGAGGCGGGTCCTCCGCCAGCGCGGGTCGGGCGCCGAAGGCCGCGGTCAGAACCGCTACCACGAATGCGGCAACGAAGGCCGCCCGCAGCCACCGCAGCGCGCCGGCAGGCGCGAGTGGAGTTTTCGTCATGGTCCCCTCCCGGACGACGACGGTCGTGCCGCACCGTGCGCGGCGCTCCCGGCTGCTGTCCCGCTGCAGACGGAAGGCTGGTCGGGCCGCCTTGCGGCTGCCCGTGATGTCCTCGCGCCCGTTCACGGTGCGAGGACGGGTGTCCCGGGCTGCCACGGTCATGGCAGCCCGGGACTTCGGTCTGAGCCGGCCTATGAGTCGGCGGGCTCGTTCGCCGGCGCTTCGGCGGCCGGCTCGTCGCCTGCCTCCCCATCGCTCTCGAGCACTCCGCCAACAGGACGCACGGAGAGCGAAACGTTCGCCGTGATGTCCTGTCCGACGCGTACGAGCACGGAATACGATCCGATCTCCTTGATCGGCTCCTTCAGCTCGACGCGGCGGCGGTCGATCTCGAGTCCTTTTTCGACGATGGCCCGGTGTACGTCAATGTTGGTCACCGAACCGAACAGCTTTCCGCCGCGGCCCGCACGGGCCTCGATCTCGATCTTCAGCGACTTCAGCGTCTCGGCGAGTCGCTCGTAGGTTCCACGCTCGCGCTGTTTCTTGATCTCGATCAGCGACTTCTCGTGCTCGAGGCGCGCGATGCTGCGGCGATCGGCGGGCACCGCCAGTCCCTGGGGAAAAAGGTAGTTGCGTGCGTAGCCCGGCTTCACCTTGACGACATCGCCAATGATGCCGAGCGACGGCACGTCTTCTCGCAGGATCACTTCCATGATGGTCTCCGATGTCCGCGGCTCAGCCGGCCGAGTACGGCAGCAGGGCCACGTTGCGCGCGCGCTTGATCGCGATCGTCAGGCTGCGCTGGTGCTTGGCGCACGTTCCGGTCGTGCGGCTCGGCACGATGCGGCCGCGCTCGCTCACGAAGGTCTCGAGCACTTCCGACCACTTGTAATCGAGGGGTAGCGACTTCTCCGCGCAGAAGCGGCACACCCGCCGCCGTCCGCGCGACCGGCCGAAGCGGCCTCGCGGCCTGCGCTCGCGGCTGCCGCCCTTGTCGTCGCGGTCTCCACCCCGGTCTCCCCTGCCCTTGTCGTCCATGTCGCTCATTACTGAATCTCCCCGGCGTCTTCGGCCTGCAGGCCGACGCCCACGTCTTCGACGGCGGCCTCACCCGCCGGCTGGTCGTCGCGGCCGGACGACCGCATCTCGTGCAACGGCGTATCGCGCCGATCGTAGTGCTCGCGTACGCGCGGCTCGGGCAGGCCCGTGTGGTCCTGCTGCACGCTGACGAAGCGCAGCACGCCTTCGACGATGCGCAGGTTGCGCTCGAGTTCCTTTACCGTCTGCGGCTCGGCCTGGTACTCGAGCAGGTGGTAGTGGCCCTGCTTCTGCTTGCCGATGGCGTAAGCGAGGTCGCGCACGCCCCAGTCCCGCTTCTCCTCGATGGTTCCGCCCTGATTGGCGATCACCGACTCGAAACGCGCAAGCAGCTTGGCGGCTTCGTCTCCGAGGTCTGTGCGAAGCACGACCAGTGTTTCATATGGACGCATGTTGATTGTTCCTCTCGTTCCTTCGTTGTTCGATCTCAGCCTTCGTTCCGTAAATCGAGCCATTCGCCCAGGCACGCCTCACGACGGCCTCGTCGCGTACGGCTCACCTCATGAGCGGCGCACCGACCAGCGCGGCCAGTGCCATCGTCCTTCCCCAGGCCAGCAGCACCGACTCGGGCATGCGGGTCCGCGGCGTTCCGCTCGCTTCCTCTCCCGTCGCCACCGGCGCGGACGCCACCGCCCACACCGCAAATCCGAGCGCGACTCCGACGGCCGCGCCTCCCCCGAAGCTCACTCCGGCCAGCGCCGGAAAACCGGCCGCGATCGCGACGGCTTCGGCCGCCTGCCGCACCGCTTCATTCTCGTCCGCCGGGTCGGCAAAGCGGCGCGCGAAAGCCTGAGCCGACGACGCGCCGGCCACGGCTCCGATGAGCAGCGCCGGAGCGGCCGTCGCGACGAGCGCAAGCACCTCGCCGCGCTGCGCGCTGTACACCGCGATGGCCGGCGCGCACGCGACCAGCAGGGCGAGGGTCGTGGCGACGCTGGCGGTCTGCTCGCCGAGATTGATGTCCGTCGGCGCCTGGCCGCGGCCCGTCAGCGCCGACAATTCGCGCGTCGCGGCAGATGCCGCGGCCGACACGTACGTCGCCGTCATGCCGAGCGCGACGAGTGCCATTCCGTACCAGCCGGCAAGATAGTCGCCGAAAAGCATGGCCGCTGCAGACACGAGCGCAGGAGTGAGCGACGGCGCCGCCGGCCGTCCGGCCGAATACAGGCGGCTGCGCCCCTCGTCGGCGACGATCGCGAGCTGGCGCGCGGCCAGACCCGCCGCGAACGCCGCCACGATCGTCCAGGAAAGCCCGCTCACCGTAACGAGAAGGACCATGACGAGAGCGGACAGCAACGCCGTCGCGCGCTCGAGATCGTAGAGAGAAGCATCGCCGCGCCTCGGTCCGAGCGACGAGAGCACCGGCGCCGCGAGCATCGCGACGATCGGAGCGAGCACGGAGACGGCGATCGGCAGAAGCAGCAGTTCGCTGCGAAGCGTCTCGGTTTCCGCCATCAGTCCGCCGAGCGGAAGCAGCGATTCTGGCTCGCCCGTCGCCGCGATCATCATCGCGGCGGCCACGGCCGGCAGGTGCGAATGAAGCGCCGCGGTGGTCGAGACCGAAAGCGCGCGGCGCCGTGCCGAAGCCGCGCGAGCAAGCAGCCCCTCGCCGTGCTCGGGCTCGTCCGACGTGCCGACGACCATTGCCACGAAGAGTGCCGCCGAGGAGGCTCCGGTTGCGAAAGCCGCGAGCACGACCGCGCCGGCCGGATCCGCGAAGAACCACGCGAGAGCGCCGACGGCACCCACCGCGACGGCTGCAATCGACGTCGCGAGCGAAGCGGCATCGGCCCAGGTCGGCAGCACGACCGACTCTTCGTCGCCTTCCTGCTGAAGAGCGGCTTCGCCTGTGGACGATGCGAGCGCAGCCGCGACCGCCGCCGTCACCGCTCCGAGAAGAAAAGCCACGCCGCCGCGCGCACCCGTCGCGATACCGGCCACGGCCGCCGCAAACACGAACGCTCCCACCGTCGGCCGAAGCAGGGCTCCGCGACCCTGGGTTGCGCCGGCGAGCGTCTCCCACGCCGGCTGGCCGGACGACGTGCGCTGCGCGTACCAGTAAAGCGACGCGGCGATGACAGGCGACACGTACATCAGCAACAACAACAGCACGCCGTCACGATTCTCCGGCGCGAGGCGACGTTTCCGTGTCAGGGGCGCGGTTGAAGACTTCCATGGCCGGGGACATTCCATCGGCGACGATGCGCTCGACGGCTTCCGCGCCGAGCTCGACGGCACGCCGGGCGGCTTCGGCTTCGTTCGCTTCGAACGCGGAGAGCACGTGATCGACGACGGCGCGACCCTCGGCCGGACGGCCGATGCCGACGCGGACACGCGGGAAGGCCTGGGTCCCCAGGTGCTCGATCAGAGAAGCGACGCCGCGATGACCGCCCGCGCCGCCCCCGGTGCGCAGGCGCAGCCGACCGAGCGGAAGGTCGAGGTCGTCGTAAACGGCAATGAGGCGCTCGGGCGGAAGCCCGAGGCTGGCAAGTGCGTCGGCGGCCGAGCGGCCGCTCAGATTCATGAACGTCTGCGGTTTCATCAGCAACACCATGGAACCGCCGAGCTTCGCTTCGGCGGTCAGCGCACGGAACTCCGTACGCCGGATGTCGATATCCAATCTGGCGGCCACGCGATCGACTACATGAAAGCCGACGTTGTGCCGCGTAGGTCCGTATTCCTCGCCCGGGTTGCCGAGTCCAATGACGAGCCAATTCGGGCTCGTCGGGCCTGCTGCGCGGGAGAGGGCCGTCGGCCCGTCTCGCCCCGCGCCGTCCACCACGGTTTAGCTCGCAGGCGTCGCAGCCGCGGGAGTCGCGGCTGCCTCGCCCTCGGCGGCCGCCGCTTCCGGGGCGACCTCGACGGTCGGCGGAACCACCGATACGAGCGTGAAGTTGTCCTGGTAGATCGCCTCGACGCCTTCGGGCAGCGTGAGGTCCTCGACGTGAATCGCGTCGTGGATGCCGAGCGCCGTCACGTCCACCTCGATCTGCTCCGGCAGGTTCGCAGGCAGCGCGCGCACTTCGAGCTCGCGGCGCGCCGGCTGGAGAATGCCGCCCTCGGCGACTCCCGCCGCCTTTCCGACGAAGGCGAGCGCGATGCTCGCCGTGACCGGCTTGTTCGCATCCACACGAAGGAAGTCGACGTGGAGCGGCTTGCCGGAGACCGGGTGGCCCTGGATGTCCTGGATGAGCGCCAGGCCCTGGTCGAGCGCGGCTTCCGCCGAGCGAAGCTTGATCAGGTGCGCACCATGGCCGGACAGGCCGCTCTTGGCGAACTCGTGCGCGTCGACCTGGACGCAGACGCTTTCCACGCCGGCGCCATACAGCACGCCCGGCAGAGCGCCGGTCTTGCGAAGGCGGCGGGGCGATTCTCCGGCAGGTCTCGAAACGACGTTAAGCTCGATACTACGCATGACAGATTTCCTCTCGGCGGTGCTCGCTCACTGGAACAGCGAGCTGATGGATTCTTCCTGGTGGGTGCGCCGGATCGCTTCGGCGATGAACGGCGCGACCGTGACGACCCGGATCTTCGGATTCGACCGGATCGTCTCGCTGTGGGCGATGGTGTCGGTCGTGATGACGGTGTCCAGCTTCGACTTCGAGATGCGATCGATGGCCGGACCGGAAAGGACGCCGTGCGTGGTGCACGCGAGGACGCGCTTGGCGCCGGCGTCGATGATCGCCTCGGCGGCAGCGCAAACCGTGCCGGCCGTGTCGATCATGTCGTCGATGATCACGGCCGCGCATCCGGTGACGTCGCCGATGATGCGCATCTCCTCGACCTGGTTGGCGCGCACGCGGCGCTTGTCGATGATCGCGAGCGTGGCGTCGAGGCGCTTGGCGTAGGCACGCGCGCGTTCCACGCCGCCGGCATCGGGCGAGACCACGGCTAGCGGCATGCCTTTGACGGCCTGGGAGATGTGCGGGAGGAGAACGGGGTTGCTGTAGAGGTTGTCCACGGGGACGTTGAAGAAACCCTGGATCTGGCCGGCGTGAAGCTCCATCGTCATCACGCGCGAGGCGCCGGCGGTCACGATGAGGTCGGCGACGAGCTTGGCGCTGATCGGTACGCGCGGCGAGACTTTCCGGTCCTGGCGCGCGTAGCCGTAGTACGGAACGACGGCGGTCACGCGGGCTGCCGACGCGCGCTTGAGCGCATCGAGCATCAGCAGCATTTCCATCAGGTGGTCGTTGCCGGGCGTGGACGTGGACTGCACCACGAAGACGTCGGCGCCGCGCACGTTGTCGTGGATCTCGACGAAGATCTCGCCGTCACTGAACCGTTTGACGTCGGCGCGGCCGCGCGTGACGCCAAGATGCGCGCAGATGGCGTCGGCGAGCTCCGTGCTCGCGTTGCCGGCAAAGACCTGAATCGAGTTCATTCGTTCGTCGCTCTCGTGAGCCTTCTCTCTCAAAGACTGGGCGGGAAGGATTCGAACCTTCGAATGCCGGAACCAAAATCCGGTGCCTTACCGGGCTTGGCGACCGCCCACCATTTCTCATCGGCCGCCTTGCGGCATGCTGCTCATCCGGTTCGCCGGGCTTCCCGTACGGGCCGCGGCGCGCTGCGAATCAGGCGCGCAACCACCGCCCTTCCCGGTCCGTCGTACCCCGCGGCCGCATCGCCGGCGTGACGGGCGTCCTCGAACAGCCCAACCACCGCCGAGCCGCTGCCGGTGAGGACGGTGGCCCTGGCGCCGAGTGCCTGGAGGCACTCGCGCGATCGCCGGACAGACGCCACGGCGCTCTCGACGCCGCGCTGGAAGTCGTTGAAAAACCACGCCTCCACGTCGTCGATGCTTCGCGGGAAACGCCGGACCGTAGAAGCGGAAGTGCTTGAAGTCAAACGTCCGAGCGCGTGCCTGTATGCCCAGGCCGTGTTCACGCGGTCGGGTGGGATCGCAAGGACGAGGGTCCCGCGCGGCGCCCTCGCGACCGGCTTCAGGATGTCGCCGATTCCGGTCGCTCGGGACGGCCGGCACGTAAGAAAGAACGGAACGTCGGCCCCGAGGGACCGGGCGATCGACCACGCTGCGCGCGCCTCGAGGCGTCTCCCGAGAAGAGACGGCAGGCAGCGGATGACGGCGGCCGCGTCGCTGCTGCCTCCGCCGAGGCCGGCGCCGAACGGGATCTCCTTGCGGATGCGGACGGCGACGCGGGCCTTCTCGCCGAGGCGGTCGAGCACGGCCGTCGCGGCGCGCGCCGCGAGGTTCGATGCCCCGCCCGGGACACGCTCGCGCCCCGTCACCGTGCAGGCAACCGACGCACGCCTCGCCGGCGCGGCTTCGATCGCCAGTTCGTCGTAGAGCGACACGGCGAACATCAGGCTGTCGAGGTCGTGGTACCCGTCGGCGCGCTTTCCGACGATGCGGAGCATCAGATTCACCTTGGCGGGAGCGCGAACGAGAACGCGGCTGGATGCGGGTTTTCGCAAAGCGCGCGGAGTTTGACGGTCCCCGGCACGCGTGACAACAACGCCGCGTGCTCGAGACGACGCGCCTCGCCGTGAAGCTCGCGCTCGAGGCCGGCAGCCTGCTCGCCGACGCCGTCGGCGGGCGCCGCGACGTCGAGTTCAAGTCCGCCGTCGATCTCGTCACCGAGTTCGATCGCCGCGCCGAGGCCCTCGTCATCGAAGGCATCCGCGCAGCGTTCCCCGATCACACGATCGTCGCCGAGGAAGACTCGGCCGGACGGGCCAGACTGTCCCCTCCCCAGGGCCCCTGCTGGTACATCGACCCGCTCGACGGCACGACGAACTTCGTCCACGCCCTGCCCCACTTCGCCGTCTCGATCGCCTTCTTCGACGGCGGACGGCCGGTCTCGGCGGCGGTCTACGATCCGTGCAAGCGGGAGCTCTTCCGCGCCGAGAAGGACGCGGGGGCCTTTCTCGCCGAACAGCGGCTGTCCGTCTCCCCGGTCCAGGATCTCGACAAGGCGCTGCTCGTAACCGGCTTTCCCTATGACCGGCGCGAACATGCCGATCTTTACCTGCGGTATTTTCGAGATTTCATGTGCGCCGCCCAGGACCTGAGGCGCTACGGCTCGGCCAGCCTCGACCTGTGCTACGTAGCGGCCGGGCGCTTCGACGGCTTCTTCGAATGGAAGCTCCACCCCTGGGACACGGCGGCGGGCTGGCTGGTGGTCGAGGAAGCCGGCGGGCGCGTCAGCGACTTCGGCGGCGGGGCCTACGACCCGTGGCTGCCGCGCATCCTCGCGACGAACGGGGCGATCCACGGCGAGGCCCTCGACGTGCTCGCGCGACTCGCGAACGAAACGGGCGCTGCGCACTCCTAGGACGTCGGCGGCGCGCACGCCGGCTTTCAGTTGCAGGCAGGTGGGGCTATTCGGGCCTTCCCGCGTCCGTTCCGGACGCGCAGGCTGCGGTCACGCGCCCTCGTAGCTCAGGTGGATAGAGCACCGGCCTCCGAAGCCGGTTGCACAGGTTCGAGTCCTGTCGAGGGCACTCCGCGGCGGCCTCATCGGTCCGTCACCACCGCCGGGTCGCTCTCCGCCTCGTTCAGCCGGGCGATCGCCGTGTGGAGGTCTTCCATCTCGAAGAGCTCGACGCCGAGAAGCCGATCGCCGTTGTAGCGCCCCAAAAAGACATAGACGGTTTCGAACTCTCCGCCTTCTGCGTTCGTTCCGAAGAAGCGTGTGACCGCCACCTGCCCGTGCGGCGCGACGGCCGCCAGATAGAGCAGGTCATTGCGGATGTCCGGGCTCAGGCCGAACAGGGCGACGACGGATGCCAGGTACGAATCGACCCCATTCAGTCGACCGACCCCCACGAGACGATGGTCGTGGAAATAGTAGTCCTCGGGCAGCGCGGCTCGAAGGCGTTCGATGTCGTGAGTGTTCCAGGCGACGGCGATCTCGCGTGCGGCGGTCGGGATCCGCGAATCTTCGCTCCGAAAGTAGCGATCCGCGAGCTCATCCTGCGCCGTGCCGCGTTCGTCCGGATCGAACACGATGGTAGCGACGATCCTGCCGTCGGCGCCGACCTCGTCGATCTCGAGCGTTTCGACTTCCGAAACCTCGCCGCCGGCATCGCCCCTCCAGAGGATCCGTTGCAGGACCAGGCGATCGCCGGCTGTCGCGAGCACGGTTCGAATCGGACGTACGCCGTGTTCCCAGATCTGTTGCTGACTGGTCAGGAGCTGTTCGGCATTGCCGCAAAGGCGCACCAAGCGCCGCCGGTCGTCCACCACGTACAGGTTCGTGTCGAGGCAGGCCTTCACGCCGTCCCAGTCGCCGGCGTTGCAGGCCCGTTGCCACCGGTCCATGGCTCGCGATGCGGCGTTCGGAGGAATCGGGACGATACCCGGAACCGACGTCGTCTCTACATCACCGGAAGTGCTCGCGCGGATCTCCTCCAGCCGTGCCCGCGCCTGCTCGAGCTTGTTGGGGTCGTAGACGTCGATCCTTTCCGGCCTGCCGCGATCGTCGAATGCGAACACGACGATGTAGGCGCTGTCGAAGGCGCCCCCCTCGCGAGTCCCCAGCCAGCTGCCGGCGAACAGGACCCCGCCGGAACACGACTCGGCCCGTTCGATGTGCATGACCGAGTCCGGCGCGAGATCGACGACGAGCTTGAGCGTGTTGACCCACGGCGCTGCGCCGTCGAGGAACCC
The DNA here is from genome assembly GCA_964475235.1 of uncultured Myxococcales bacterium. Classification (GTDB taxonomy): domain Bacteria; phylum Desulfobacterota; class Binatia; order UBA1149; family CAITLU01; genus DATNBU01. The sequence goes on from CAYYVZ010000108.1 coordinate 10,025, forward strand.
CCAGCTCACCAGGCGATGGTCGTGCCCGACAAACTCCGGAGAGCATCGCCGGGCCAGTCCATCCCAGTCGCGGGCATGGAAGCAGGACCGAAGGTCACGCAGCCACGCGGCCGCCGCTTCGTGTTCGATGCGAAGCTCCTCGTCCTTGTCGCCGAGGAGCGCGTCGAAGCGGGCGAGCGCCGACGCGGCGTCCTCGTCCTCGAAGAGCTCGCAGCGCGAGATCAGACCAGCTTCGTCGAACATCAGTAGCTGGCAGATCCGCCTTTCGAATGCGCCGCCGCCGAGCCGTTCCTCGCCGACGTTGCTCGCACGGATGGCGACCGCGTTCTCTCGGGAGTCGAGGATCTCGACGAGACGCCAGGAGACGTCCCTGGTCAGCGCGAGAAAGGCGGCCAGTGCGGACGCCGGTTCCTCCGGTCCGTGCAGAGTTCCGAAGTTGACCTTCCGATGGTCGATCGTGACGGCGCGCGGTGCGAACGCCGCCGCGAAGCGAGCGGGGTCGGTTCCGTCCAGCAGAGCGGCCAGCGAGCGGGCCGTCTGCTCGGCGCGACGACGCGCAGGGCCGTCCTCGAGCTCGGCGGCGTAGAGCTCGTAGAGACGAACGAACGCATCGCCCAGATGATCCTCTGCGAATGTCTCGAGGTAGGCTTGCTGCCCCTTCTCGTTCGTCCGCGCCAGCGTGAGCTCGTCGCGGGCGTACTCACCCACGTCGAACCTGCCGCCGCCGGTCCCGCTCGCCGAAGTCGAGCGACGTCCGAGGTAGAGCGACGAGCCAAGGGAAGCCAGGGCCTCGAAGCTCAGCTTCGGATTCCGCGAGCGCAGGAACCGGTGCAACGTGTCGAGCTGGCCTTCGCGTCCGTAGGTCGCGCCGGTCGGATGGTCGACGCAGACGAGGTCCTCGGCAAACATCGCGTCCAGAGCGGCGACGTCGCCCGCCATGAAGGCGGCCTCGACGCGCTCGGACGCCGGAAAGGCCGCGTTGATGCGCACGCGCCGGATCGGGCTCGTCGCCTTCGCTGTCGTTCCGGCCAGCGCGTCGAAGCGGGCGAGAGCGGCGGCGACGTCTTCGGGTTCGAAGTACTCCCAGCGCGCGACTCGCCCGTCGGCATCGAAGCAGATCAGCGCGCACAGCGGGCGTTCGATGCGGCCGCCGTTCGTACGGTCACGACCGCGATTGATGGAGCGAATCAGCAGAGCGTCGGGGCGGCAGTCGAGGACTTCCTCCATTTGCCAGGAGGAATCCTCGATCAGCGTGTTGAACGAGACGACGGTTGCCCGCACGGCGTCGGCGCCGCGGACGGGTTCAAAACCGACGATACGGTGGTCGATGACTTCGACATCCGGAGCGAGCGCAGTGGACAGGGTGTCGACATCGCTCGGGTCACCCAGCGCTCGCAGCGAGTGGGCCGTCGTCGCGGCAACGGTCTTCTGCGCTCCGTCGGGCAGGGTCTCCGCGTGGAGCTCGTAGCAGCGGCGGACCGCATCCCCCAGGCGATCGATGGAGAACACCTCCTGGTGCACTCCCAGGCCATGTTCGTCGCTTACCTGGATGGCCAGCGTCTCGTTCCAGTACTCCCCCACGTCGAAGTGAGGGCTGCCGGTGGCCTGCGCGCCGACTTCTCGCAGGGTGAGGACGACCGAATCGCCGAGAGTGGCCAGAATCTCGTGGAAGTAGCGCGGCTTCTCGGATCGCAGCAGCTTGCGGACGGAGGTTAGCGCACCGTCGATCCCGTACGTCGAGCCGGTCGGGTGGTCGATCTCCCGGTAGGACTCGTGGTGCGTCGCGCGCAGTGCGTCCAGGTCCTTCGCCGCCACCGCAGTCTCAACGCGGGATACCAGAGCGGTCGCGTTGTTCGCTCTCGGCGGCCTCCTGCCCGAGCGCATCGGTGACGCAACGGTGTCCGTGCTCGCGGCAGCGGGTACGTCGACCGATCCGGCGCCACGCGCCCGCCCGGCGAGCAGCGTCGCCCCCTTGGCGTCCCAGAGCTCGTGGGCGCGCTTCTCCTCGGCGACAGCTTCGCTTGTGCGCCCGGCCGCCCGCAGCGCCGCCGCCAGCGCCAGTCGCGCATCGGCATGATCGAGAAGCGCATCGGTGGCCGACGCGATTGCGACCGCTGCTTCCGCCAGCTCGACCGCGGCCTTGTGCTCGCCACGCTGGGCCAGCGCCTCGGCGCGTACGCCGCGCCAAGCGATGGCGGCCTGAAGATCGTCGCCGGCGAGCGCTTCGCTCTCGTGGCTGAGCGCTTCGGCGTCGGCAGCGCGTCCTTGCGCCAGCATCGCACGCGCAAGCAGAGCTCCGGCCTGCGCGGCGTCGCTTCCGAGGCCAAGATCGCGCAGTCCTTCGTAGGCACCGCGCAGCCAGCGCTCGGCTTGAGCGGCGTCACCTTCGAGCAGGTCGATGCGTCCCGCGCAGACGTCGGCTTCGAGCAGCCGGTGAATGATGCCGAGCTCTTCGACCATCTTGCGGGAAGCCGCGACCATGCGTCGGGCCGCGTCGGTGCGTCCGCGCAGCGCTTCGAGCACGCCCTGACAGCTGAGCGCAATGGCCTCGACGGCCGGGGCACCCTGCGTGATGCGCAGTACGCGCACCACGTCGAGGCAGCGGCCGCTGGCGCGAGTGACCGGGCTCGGTCCCCACAGCGCGGCCTGCGGTGCACCCGACAACACGGCGTTGGCTCGGCGACGGTCGCCGACGCGTCGCGCGGCAGCGAGTGCCTTGTCGAGCGCGCCTTCGCAGGCGCCGACCTTGCCGAGGCGCGCGAGGGCCTGGGCATGAACCGAGTACGCCTTGGCTTCCCCGGCCGCATCGTCGAGACGCGCCAGCTCTTCGGCGGCGACGGCAACCGCTTCGGCCGTCGCCTGCAGGGACTGCGGCGCGGTCAGTGCCGAAAGCTGTCCCGCGAAGCAGGTGTGCCAGGCGCGAAGTCGCGGCGAGTCGGCCGTGAAGCGGCCGATCTCCTCGATGGCCTGGGAACCGGGACCGACGCTTCCGGCCGCGAGCAAGGCTTCGCACCAGTCGATCGCGAGCTCCGCGCGCGCAGCGTCGTCGCGTTCGAGCCCTTCGAGAGAACGTCCGAGCAGGTTCGACGCCAGCGGAAGATCGTCGCGGGCCAGAGCGCGCTTGCCGGCGGCAGCGAGGCGGCGCGACGCCCTCTCGCCGAGCGCGCGACCGGCGGCGTCGAGTGGCCCGAGCTCTCGCAAGTGCAGGTGGGCCTGTTCGAGGTGCCAGCCGATTGTCTCGTCGTGATCGACACTGTCGCCCGCGCGCGTCTCGATCCAGTCGGCAAGGCGGCTGTGAAGCTCGGCGCGCGTGCCCTTGAGCAAGCGGCGATAAGCGGCGTCGCGAATCAGCACATGGTGGAAGCGCAGCACCGGCTCGTCGAGGAACCAGCCGGTGTCGGGCTCGATCAGCTCGCTGCGCCTCAGCGATTCGAGGCGGGCGTCGAGGCCGGCGGCGTCGCGCGGCAGCAGCTCGGCGAGCGCGCTTCGCGAGAAGTGACGGCCGACCACTGCGGCGCGCTCGAGCACGATGCGCTCTTCCGGCCTCAGGCGCTCGATGCGGGCCGCCAGCAGCGCGTGGATGGTCGGCGGCATCTCGAGCGCGGCCA
>CAYYVZ010000109.1:0-13202 GCA_964475235.1 uncultured Myxococcales bacterium
GGTACGGATGTTCTCGATGCGCCACCAGCCCGGAGGATTGAGCTGGCCGAACGCGAGGGGCCAGTCGGGCACGGCGAGGCCCGCGTCGCGGCTCGTCACGAGCCCGCCGGCGAGCACCAGCAGGAAGGCGCCGCCGAGCGCGATCCAGGCGCTGCGCAGCAGCGAGCGGCGCGCGCCGCCGGGTGCCTCAGACGCCATGACCGATCCCTACGCCGGCCGCGAGCGTGACGACCGCCAGTACGGCGACGGCCACGGCTGTCCACGCGATCTCTCCGGTCTTCGGAGCACCGGTGCCGGAAGTCGCGCTGCGCACGGCGCACCACACCGCAACGGCGAGCGCGGCGGCGACGAGGCCGGTTTGCAGAATCGATTCGAGCGAGGTGAGCGCTTCCAAGTGCGAACAACCTGGCCGCACGGCCAGCGGTGCGACGCGCGACGCTAGCCCTTGAGGGCTCTAGTTACCACCAAACGAAAAATCGACGCTCGCGGGCTCGTCGTCTTCCACTTCGACCTTCGCGGACCTGGTTCCGAGCGACTCGTGCCAGGCTTCGATCACGTACTCGCCTTCGGGCAGCGGGGGCAGCGAGAAGCTGCCGTCGGCGGCCGACACGGCGAAGAACGGATGATCGAAGACACCGACATACGCCGACATCCAGGGGTGAATGTCGCACTTCAGCTTCACGGCTACTTCAGGCCTGTTGAAGCTGCGGTGAATCTTCTGGTTGGCGCCGGGGAGGGCGACGTTGAACGGCGGGTTCTCGGACGTCCTCGCGTTGACGTTGTGAAGCGTCGGGTCGGCGCTGGCGATCTCGATCTCCTGGCCGACGCGCACGCCGATCACGTGGGGTACGTAGACGCATCCGCGCTGGTCGATCTTCGGCGTCGAGGTCGGCGCGGGCCATACGGTTTTGGCCGGGAGGCCCGACTTCACGTACACGAGGACGTTGGCCAGGCCGCCTGCGGCGTCGATCACAACGACGTCGGAAGGCCGGCCCTCCGGCGACAGCTTGTCGCAGGCCGGATCGGCCGTCATGTGGATCGTCGGACGCGACGGCGGAGTACCCTCGAAGCGAACGCGGCCCGAGAACGGGCCGGCCGAGGCCGGAGGTGCCGCTGCGAGGCAGGCGAGGAGGCAGGCGAGGGCGGCAGGAGAGCGGACGATGCCCGCCGGCGACGGGCCGGAGCCCTTCGCCTGGCGAACGGGATGGCTGTTGCCGGCGGGCGTCATCGTGCTCACGAGACCGCGGCTCAGGCCGCCTTCGGGATGTAGCCCTTCGACTCGAGGTGGCCGAGGATCACCGCGAGGCTCTGCTCGGGAGTCTGGCCCGTCGTGTCGACGGTGAGCTCGGCGTTGTCGGGAGCCTCGTACGGCGCCGAGATGCCGGTGAACTCGGGGATCTCGCCGGCGCGGGCCTTCTTGTAGAGGCCCTTCGGGTCACGCTTCTCGCACTCGTCGAGCTCGCACTTGATGTAGACCTCGACGAAGCAGCCCTCGGGCATCGCCTTGCGCGCGATGTCGCGGTCGGCGCGGTACGGCGAGATGAACGCGGTGACGTTGATGACGCCGGCGTCGGTGAAGAGCGCCGCGACCTCGCCGATGCGGCGGATGTTCTCGGTGCGGTCCTTCGGCGAGAAGCCGAGGTCCTTGTTGAGGCCGTGGCGAACGTTGTCGCCATCGAGCACGAAGGCGCGGCAGCCGCGCTCCCAGAGGGCCTTTTCCATCAGGTTCGCGATCGTGGACTTGCCGGAGCCGGAAAGGCCCGTCAGCCAGATGGTCGCGCCGCGGTGGCCGTTGATCGCCTCACGCTCTTCGCGCGAGACGGTGGTCTTGTGCCAAACGATGTTCTTCGATTTCGGTTCGCTCATGTGTTTCCTGCGGGTGTCGTCTGCCTGAAAAAACTGAGGCGCGCCCGAAGGGTGCGCCCCATGTGGTCAACGAATGGAACTTCTGCGGCCCGTCTGCAGCTCGGCGCCGGCTCAGCGATTGGGCTCGAGGCGCTTGCCGTAGGTGACCTGGCCCTTGTCGATTCTCAGCGAGAATCCGCAGTCAGGATTGACGCAGACCCAGGCCTTGTAGAGGACCGATGCTCCGTCGGTGCCGTAGTCGGAAAGGGGGACGAGAGTGCCGTTGTCGCACTTCATGCACTTGGGATACTCCATCTCCACACCTTCCTTCACCACCCAAGCCTCTTTTCGACGGTCTGTTCGACGGTTGGAACTCGTAGGTCAATGTTCCTGTCGAAGTTCTCCGGTCGTGTTCTCGACCGGGTTCGCCGGAGCTGCGGGCGACCAATGTGATTGCCGGGGCGGCGCGAATTCGCCGGCGGCGCGGGACCGTACCGCAGGCCCCCCAGTCGGTCAACAATCGAACGGGCCGATTGGCATCGGGCCCTATGCGAACGGGCCCCGTTGGCATGGGGCCCTGCGCCGAGCGGGGAGCCGAGGGTGCGGTTACGAATTCTGGCGCTGGGCGCGACGCATGGCCTTGCGGCGCTTGCGCTCGGCCTCCTGGCGCTTCCTCTTGCGACGAACGCTCGGCTTCTCGTAGAAAGCGCGAACCTTCATCTCCTTGAAAACACCCTCGGCAGCGAGCTTCTTCTTGAGCACCCGCATGGCGCGCTCGAGAGAGCCGTCGACACGTACCTCCATCCTCTGCTCCTCCGAAAAAGGCGGGCGGCCTTCGGGACCCCCATCGCCAACGTAAGCCGACGGACACTATCCGATCATGCCGGGAAGGCCAACGATCCGGTGCATGAAAACTGGGGTCACGGCCGGTTTCCCGGCGACATGGGACTGGATTCACCGGGCAGTCACGCGAGGCAGGGGCGGGTAGCCTGGCGGCGGCTGGAAGGCCGCAGGTCGGACCCGGCCCCGTCGGGCTTGGCTACTCGGCGGGGCCGACCCCGGCAGCGGTCCGCGAGACTCGTGTCTGCCGTTGCGGTAGGTGGCGCCTTCCGCGTTCGTGCCGGAGGGAAGTCGCCCGGCGCGGCCAGCTGTTATATCCGCGGACTGCATCCACGACTTCAACAGGGGAAGAAGCCAGTCGCCGGCCGGCCGAGCCAGCCGTCCGGCCCCAGCCATATGAAGTGCCCTGCCTGCCAGCACGAGAACCGCGACGGCGCGAAGTTCTGCGAGGAATGCGCTTCTGCGCTCAAGCGGGCCTGTGGCGGCTGCGGCGCGGAGCTGCGCCCGACGGCCAAGTTCTGCGACGAGTGCGGTTCCCCGGTAGCGGGACGCCCCGGGGCCGGCGCCGCGTCCGGAGCTGCCGCCGCGCAGCAGGGCGCGAGCTCCGGCGACGGCACCCGCAAGGTCGTCTCGATCATCTTCGCCGATCTGGCCGGCTCGACGGCGCTGCACGAACGGCTCGACGCCGAGTCGGCGCGCCTCTTCATGGAAGGCTACTACCGTGCCATGCGCGGGGCCGTCGAACGCCACGGCGGCAAGGTCGCCAAGCTGCTCGGCGACGGCGTGATGGCCGTCTTCGGGCTGCCGCTGGTCGCCGAAGACGACGCGATCCGCGCGGTGCGCGCCGGCATGGACATGCAGCGCGTGTTCCGCGAGCTGGCCGAGTGGCACAGCAACCTCGTCGGCAAGGTCGGCCTGCGCGTGGCGGTCAACACCGGTGAGGTGGTGGCCAAGGACGAGACCGAGCTGATCGGCGATCCGGTCAACGTGGCCGCACGGCTTCAGGACCAGGCCCGCGACGGCGACGTGGTGATCGGAGAATCGACGCGGCGCCTCGTCGCGACGCTGGTCACGCTGGAACCGCTCGGAAGTCTCTCGCTCAAGGGCCGCGCGGAAGCCGTCGGCGCGTACCGCGTCGTTTCGCTCGAGCGTCCCGCCAGCGCGACGACCGCGGCGTTCGTCGGTCGCGACGACGAGCTCGCACGACTCGCGGCGGTGCATGACGCGGCCATCAGGGCGCCTGCCGCGCGCCTGACCGTGCTGCTCGGCTCGCCGGGTCTCGGCAAGTCCCGCCTCATCGACGAGTTCGTGCGCCGCGCCGGCGAGAACGCCAGCGTGATCGCCGGACACTGCGACACGGCCGGCGGCACCAGTTTCGCGCCGGTCACGCAGGCGCTGCGCCGCTTCCTCGGCATCGACGACGGTGCGACCGCCGCCGAGATTCGCGCGACGGTGGATGCCGCCGTCACCGGCACCGATGCCGACCGCACTCGAATCGTCGATGGGATCACCGCGCTGCTCGGCGGATCGCCGGCATCGCCGGAGGAAACGTTCTTCGTCGTGCGCCGCCTCCTCGCTGCGCTCGCCGCCACCAGGCCGGTCGTGCTCGTGATCGACGACCTGCACTGGGCCGAGCCGCTGCTTCTCGACCTCGTCGAGCACCTCGTCCAGTGGGGCAGCGGCGTGCCGCTGTTCGTGCTGGTCGGCGCCAGGCCCGAGCTGCGCGACACGCGCTCGTCGCTGACCACCAGCGGCGGAGTCGTCGCCGACGTCGTGACGCTGGCGGGCCTCGATGCGGGCGCGGCGATGCGACTCGCGGCGAACATGGTCGGAGCGGCCGACCTTCCCGCCGCCATCGCGGCCAAAGTGCTCGCCAGCAGCGAAGGCAACCCGCTCTTCGTCGGGGAGCTGGTGCGCATGCTGGTGCACGAAGGCGCCCTCAAGCGCGAAGGCGATCGCTGGACCGTCGGCGTCGCGCTGGCCGCGCTCGAGATGCCGCCGACCATCCACGCGCTGCTGGCGGCCCGCATCGAACGCCTTCGCCCCGAAGACCGTGCCGTGCTCGAGCGCGCCGCCGTCGTCGGGCGCCACTTCTCGCGCAGCGCCGTCGGCGCGCTGCTGCCGCGCGACGTGAGCGACCTCGACGCGCGCTTCGAATCGCTCCGACGCAGCGAGCTGATCGAGCCGGACAGCGGCTGGTTTCTCGGTGAGCCCGTACTGCGCTTCCACCACTTGCTGATTCGCGATGCCGCGTACCGGCGCCTGCTCAAGGGCACGCGGGCCGAGCTTCACGGCAAGTTGGCCGACTGGATCGAGCACAAAACCGGGGATGCCGTCGAGCATGAGGAAACCCTCGGCTGGCATCTCGAACAGTCCTACCTTCACCTTCGCGAGCTCGGCCCCCTCGACGAACGCGGACGCGCGACCGGAGAGAAGGCTGCGCTCCATCTTTCCGCCGCGGGCAGGCGCGCGCTGGCTCGCGACGACTTGTCGCTGGCGGCGGGACTTCTTGGTCGTGCGATGCCCTGCCTCGACGCAGAGGATGCGTCGCGCGCCGACCTCGCGCTAGACTGGTGCGAGGCGGCGCTGGCCGCGGGCGACGTCACGACCGCAATCGTGGCCATCGCCGAGCTCGACCGCTTCTCTGCCGATTCTCCGCGACTGCGCGCGTGGCATACCTGCTTCGCCGGCCAGCTCACGGTGCTGACGGCTCCTCAATCCCTCCACGAGACGGCCGACGCAGTGGCCGCGGCGGCCGAGAAACTGGCCGCGCTCGGCGACGACGCGGGCGAAGCGAAAGCCCACGCCGTGCACGCCCAGGCCCTGGCGCGAGTCGGACGCGTCGGAGCCTGCGAAGCCGCGCTCGACCGCGCGCTGGCCGCGGCTCGCAAGGCTGGAGATCGACGCCGCGCCAATGCCGTACTGGCCGGCGCTCCGGTGGCCGCGCTGTGGGGACCGAGCCCCGTGACGCGCGCGAGCGGCCGCTGCCTCGACGTGGTTCGCGTGCTGCGCATCACCCAGGGCGCGCCGGCCGTCGAAGCGGTGGCGCTGAGCTGCCAGGGCGTGCTCGAAGCGCTGCGCGGTCGCACCGATGCCGCCAAGCGCATGATCGCGCTGTCTCGCAAGATGGTCGAGGAGCTCGGCATCTCGCACCGCCTGTACGAAGCCGACGTTTTTGCCGGACGCATCGAGCTGCTCGAAGGCGATGCGGTGGCCGCCGAGCGCTGCCTGCGCACTTCCTACGAAGGCCTGCGCGAGCTTGGGCTCGGCATCGACGCCGCGCGCGCCGCAGCGCTGCTCGCCAGGGCTCTTCTCGCGCTCGGGCGGATCGACGAGGCCGAAGCGCTCTCGCACGAGAGCGAGCTGCTGGCGGGAGACGACCTCCAGGCCGCCATCGCGTGGCGCGGAGTGCGCGCCGAAGCGCTCGCCGAGCGCGGAGAACGCGCCGCCGCCGTCGAGCTCGCCCAGGCGTCCGTCGCGATTGCCGCAGCGACCGATGCGCTGCTCGATCACGCCGATGCGCGGCTCGCGCTGGCTGCAGCGCTGCGCGCATCCGGACGTACGGCCGAAGCCGATGCCGAGGAGAAGCGCGCGATCGAGCTGTGGGAGGCCAAGGGCGCCACGCTGCTGGCCGAACGGGCGCGCAGCAGCGCTGCGCCGGTGAACGCCGCCCTGGCGAAAGCGGATGCGAAGGCGGACCGCACGTCCGTCGGCAACAGTCGACGGGTTCTCGACAATGCTGCCTCGCGCAACGTCACAGCATTTACCAATGCGATCACGACACGGGACCTCGCGGCAGCGGCCGACCTGCTCGCAGACAATCTCGTGGTGATACACCACCCCACCGGCAGTACGTACGACAAGCCGGCGATGCTCGAAAACTCTGGGCGTCTGGTCCATGCAGCGGGTCTTTCGTGCGAATCCGTGCCGCTCGCGGCCCTCGGCAAATCCCTGGGCATGGCTCGCGTGATGGTCCGTGGCGACAGTGTCGAGGTCGATGGCGGCGCGTCCTTCGGCGCGTTCGAGCTCGACACTTTCGTCGTCGTCGAGGTCGATGGCGAAGGTCGGCGGCGTCATGCCGAAGTCTTCGCCGCCGACCATCTCGAACATGCCATCGTTCGCCTCTACGAGCTTCACGCGGAGGGCGTACCAGAAGGACCAGTCCGCGCCCGGGCCGAAGCGGTCGCGCGTACGGTTCGGTCGAGGCTGGGCGAGACCTGGGGAGACTGGAGCACTCTCGCGCCGGACATCGTCTCTCACGATCATCGCCGCAGCGGCGTCGGAGAGCTGCGCGGACCGGCCGCCCTGATCGAGTCGTTCGCGGCCATGGACGAGCTGGCGACCGAACTGGTCTGGCGAATCGAGGACATCGTTTACCTCGACGAGAACCTGCTCGCGCTGCGCGGCACCAACTTCGGGACCGACAAGCGCAGCGGCGGTGCGTTCGAGCGGTCCGTCTGCCTGGTATGGGCGCTCCGGGAAGACGGTTTGCTCCATCGCTGGGAAACGTTCGAGCCGGAACACACGGCCGCGGTGCTGGCGAGAATCGACGAGCTGCTTCCCGCGAAGGCTGGAGCGCTGCTTCCGGCGAATCGTCGGGTACGCCCGAACGCGGCCAGCCGCAACGTGGACAGCTTCACGGCTTCGTTCCGCGCCAACGACGTCTCCGCGTCGGCGGCTCACTTCGCCGCCGACGTCGTCAACGTGCACCACCTCACCGGCGTCAGCTTCGACAAGGCATCCATGGTGGAGAGTTGGAAGTCGTCCGGCGCCGCGGTCCGCCCATGGTGCGAGAACGAGACGCTGGCCACCTTCGGGGACACGCTTTGCCTGGCCCGCCAGCTGTTCCGTGTCGACGAGGTCATTCGCGACGACTCGACGTCCATGGGCCCGCTCGAGCACGAGTTGTTCGTGGTCGTCGAAGTGAACGAGCAGGGACTGCGACGGCGCAACGAGTTGTTCGCGGTGGACCATCTCGCGGACGCCATTGCGCGGCTGTACGAGTTTCGGGCGGAGACGCTGCCGGAGGGCAGCGATCGGGGTCGCGCAGCGGCCACGGCGCGGGCCGTGCGGCTACTGCTCGAGGCGACTCACGACCTCGCCCGCCTCGCGACCATCCTGGAGCCGGATCTCGCGTTCGAGGACCACCGCCGCACGGGCCCGGGAAAGCTCGTCGGTGCGGCGGCTGTGCTCGAGAACCTGGAAGCCTTCGAGCAGTTGTCGTGCGAGATGACGTGGCGATACGACGAGATCCTCTATCTCGACGACTCCTTTCTCGTCGTGCGTGGAATCAACACCGGCAAGGACATTCGCGGCGGCGGCGAATTCGAACGCCGGTTCGCGTTTCTCTGGAAATTCGGGCCGGACGGCCTGCTCGCCCGTATGGAAGTCTTCGAGCCGGAGGACGCCGCGCTCGCGCTCGCGCGACTCGACGAGCTCGCTCCGCCCGGAGCCGCGATTCCCCCCGCGAATGACTTCGCGAAAGCCGGTCCTGCAACCCGGGCAACGAGGCCCGGCGGCGAGGATGTCCCGGGTGCTGAGATCCTGCCGCTGTCGCCCTACGACAACGCGGCATCCCGTGCATGGCGCGATCAGCTCCACCTCTGGCGCGCGACCGACCTGCAGACCAGCGTGTCGGTGCTCGCGGACGACTTTCGCTACTCGGACCGGCGAAGCATGTCGCAGGTCGAGCTCGACCGCGAAGGGTTCGCCCTCTTCAACCGGGTACTGAGGGGGATGCCTTCGCGGAAGCTCGACACCTCCCTCCTCGCCACGCGCGGCGAACGGTATTGCATGCTGCGCATGCGTCTGGAGGTCGCGGGCGAAGATGTAGGGCCGAGTGAAATCGAGCACCTCAACGTCGTCGAGGTGAACGAAAGCGGTGAGGGGGTCGCCCTCGTTCGGTTCGATCTCGACGATGCGGACGCGGCCAACGCCGAGCTCGAAACGCGTTTCGCGGCCGGAGAAGCCGCGGCAACCCCTCGCGTCACGGCGACGTTTGCCAGGTTCGCGCTCGCCCACAGCCGTCGCGACTGGAGCATGCTTGCCGACCAGCTCCATCCCGACCTGCTCACCACGGACCACCGCATCCTCGGCTGGGGAACGCTGCAGGGGCGGGCTGCGTTCGTGCAAACCCAGACGTCGCTGGTCGACCTGGCCTCCGACACGGGGTTCCACGTTCACCACGTTCGATCCTCGCAGCAGGCTTACCTCTCGGCCCTCGTGGTCTCCGGCACCCGCGACGGAGGTTTCTACGAGCTCCCGAACGTCACCGTGATGGAGGTGGACCGGGAAGGTCTCATCTGCCGCGTCGATATCTACGAGAGCGAAGACCATGAGCGGGCTTTCGCGCGCTTCCGGAGCATCGACGGACCCGCGGAGTCCGAACGGCCCGCCGTCTTCCCGACCTCCAACGCGGCAACGGAAGCCGCGACCCGCTACCGTGCCGCCGCCGCGGCCGGCGACTGGGACGCTCTGCGGGCCATGCTGAGAACCGACGCCGTGTACGAGGACCGCCGCGGGCACGCACAGGTCTCCGGCGGCGTCGAGCTGTGGGTCGAACACGAACGCCTCGTCTCGACCGGCCTGTTCGAGAACCCGCGCCTGCAGCGCCGGGTGATCGGACTTGCGGGCCAACGCATCGCCGTCGAGAACCTCGTGTTTACCGGCGGGCCGGTCGACGCTCCCGTCGAGGTGGAAGTTCTGACGGTGAACGAGGTCGACGAGGAGGGGCGCATCGCGCGGTCCGTGACCTTCGGCCCGGACCAGCGACGCGAAGCCCAGCGCGAGGCGCTACGTCGCTGGATCGCGATCGACAGCGACGCACCGGAACATGCCATCGAGATGCCGGACATCTGTGAAGCCTTCGACCGTCACGATGCCGATGCGTGGCGGGGCCTCTTGCCCGACGGCCTGGTTCTGGAAGACCACCGTCTGGTCGGCCTCGGACGAATCGACAACGTCGATGACTACACCGACAGCCTGACGGCGCTCTGGGACCTCGCCCCCGACACGACTCTCGACGGCGGATGGTTCTGGCTGGCGTACGACACGCGCGGCTGGATCACTCCCGTGAAGCGCACCGGGAGGCTTCCGGACGGAGGCGATTTCGAGAGCGCCTACCTGATGGTCAGCGACCTCGACCCCGACGGGCGACGTCGCAGCGATCTCTTCGATATCGACAAGGTCGAGGAGGCACTCGCGTGCTTTGCGCGAAGACGAAGCGAACGGCGCGGTACGCTGGCGGCCGCCGGGCGCCCCGCAACCGCGACAGCGGAACCCCATACGTACGAACACACCGCCGACCATCGACGTGTCCAACCCAACGCTGCGACGCGCGTCCACGCGAAGCTGGTCAAGACTCACGCGGCGCGGGACTGGGATGGAATGCGCCTGCTCGTCACCGACGACTTCCATTTCGAGGATCGCGGCAAGCGCGTGCTGGTCGACGGCGATGTCGAGACCTGGCTGAAGTCGATGCAGTTCGTCGTGTCGCATCCCGGCGTCCGCTTCGAGAGCGAGTATCTCGCCACGCTGGGCGACCGCATCCTGCTTCAGAGGCTGAGCTGGATCGGCGAATCGCACGAGGCCGAGTTCCTCACCGACAAGCTGCGCCTGATCGAAGTGGCCGCGGACGGCAGGGTGCGGCACCTCGCCCTGTTCGACTTCGACGACCGGGCGGTGGCCTTTGCCGAAGCCCTGAGTCGCTTTGCGGCAGGCGAGGCGGGCGGCGCCGACGGTCCGACGGCCTACGCCTTTTTCGCGCGCCGCCTGCTGGAATTCGACTGGGGGGCCATGGCCGAGGTCTTGGCGCCCGAGTTCGTGTTCGACGATCGTCGGCCGCTCAGCCTCGGGATCCTGGGCGGCGATCAATGGATCGCCTCGTTGCGAGTGCAGGCGGACATGGCCCCCGATCTCGGCTCGGAAGTGACGCGCGTGCTCGCATGGAATCGCGACGGCTTCGTGGCCTCGATGCGCACGTACGGACACCTGCGCGACGGCGGGCCGTTCGAGAACGTATTCCTGTGCGTCTTCCTCGCTTCCGGTGGCAAGCTGACGCATGTCGAGCCTCATCCCATCGATGCTCACGACGAGGCTGTCGCCCGCTTCGAGGAACTGACGAGGGATCCATTTGCCGTCTCGCCGAATGCGGCGTCGCGCACGACACTGCAGTCCACCGAGGACTTCATCGCCGGCAATTGGCAAGTCTTCCGGGAGCTCTGCCGCGCCGACTTCGAGTACGAGGATCGCAGCCGGCGCGCGCTGGTCGCCGGCGACGTCGAGACGTGGATCACGTCCATGCAGTTTGTCCGGGAACATTTCCCGTCGCTCCCGGAAGACCTGGTCCGCCGGAGTCTGCACGAACTCGTCGCTACGTTCGGGGATCGAATCGAGCTGCGCCGCTTCCTGTTCGCCGGAGGCGCCGATGACGCCCGCGTCGAGCTCGAACGCCTGCGCCTTACTGAGGTAGACGAGCAGGGGTTGCTGCGAGCGATCCTCTTCTTCGATCCGGAGGACCGCGCGGCGGCTTGCGTCGAAGGATTCCGGCGATTCGTGGTCCGTGAAGCCGCCGAAACCGAAGCCGCCGTCGACTGCTTCGACGCCCTCCGGCGCCACGACTGGGAGGCTCTTCGTCAGGTTCTTTCCGACGACTTCGTGATGGACGACCACCGCCCGCTCAGCTTCGGGACCGTCGACCGTGAGAGCTGGATCGAGTCCAACATGGTGCAGGCGACGATGGCGCCCGACTACGCACCCGAGCCCCTGCATGCGATCGCGTGGAACCGCCACGGCGTCGTGACCCTGATCCGTAACTACGGGACTTTGCGCGAAGGCGGCCCCTTCGAGAACGTCTTCTCGTGTGTCTGCATGACGGCCGAGGGACGGATCACTCGCCTCGAACCCTTTCCGGCGGAAGAGTCCGCCAAGGCCGTGGCGCGGTTGAACGAGCTTCGCGCCGTGCTCGACGCCCAGGCTTCCGATGCGGTCGAGTTGGCGCGCGACACCCCGGTGACGACGGCATGACCTGTTCCGGATGCGGGCGCTCCAACCGCGACGGCGCGCGATTCTGCGGCGGGTGCGGCGCGACGCTCGCACCGCGCTGCCCAGGCTGCGGCGCCGAATGCGAATCAGACGCGCGCTTCTGCGACGCCTGCGGCTCGCCGCTCGGCGCGGGTTCTTCCGCCGCGAAACCGGTCAGCCCGGGTGCGTCGGAAGTCGGCGTCGAAGCCGGAGCGCGCAAGGTCGTCAGCATCATCTTTGCCGACCTGGCGGGCTCGACGGCGCTGCACGAGCGACTCGACGCGGAGTCGGCACGGCTCTTCATGGAGGGCTATTACCGCGCGATGCGCGGGGCGGTGGAGCGCCAGGGCGGAAAAGTCGCCAAGCTGCTCGGCGACGGCGTCATGGCCGTCTTCGGCATTCCGCTGGTCGCCGAAGACGACGCGATCCGCGCGGTGCGCGCCGCCGTGGACATGCAGCGCGTCTTTCGCGAGCTGGCCGAGTGGCACAGCAACCTCGTCGGCAAGGTCGGCCTGCGCGTTGCGGTCAACACGGGCGAGGTTGTGGCCAGGGACGAGACCGAGCTGATCGGCGATCCGGTCAACGTCGCGGCACGCCTCCAGGACCAGGCACGCGACGGTGACGTCGTGATCGGCGAATCGACGCGCCGCCTGGTCGCGACGCTGATCACGCTCGAGCCGCTAGGAAGTCTCTCGCTGAAGGGGCGCGCCGAAGCCGTCGGGGCCTACCGCGTCGTCTCGCTGGAGAAACCGGCCAGCGCCACCACGTCCGCGTTCGTCGGTCGCGACGAGGAGCTGGCCCGTCTCAGCGCGGTGCATCGCTCGGCGCTTACCGCTCCGGCCGCGCGACTTGCCGTGCTGCTCGGCTCGCCCGGCCTCGGCAAGTCGCGACTCATCGACGAGTTCGTTCGACGCGCGGGCGACACCGCCACGGTCATCACTGCGCACTGCGATGCGGCCGGCGGCGCGACGTTCGCGCCGATCGCGCAGGCACTGCGGGAATTCCTCGGTGTCGACAGCGGCGCCGGCGACGAAGCGTTGCGCGGCGCACTCGACAACGCCCTCGCGCCCGACGTCGCCGAGCGCGCCCGCATCCTAGACGGCGTCGCGGCGCTGCTCGCCGGTTCGCCGGCTGCACCCGAAGAATCGTTCTTCGTCGTACGGCGACTTCTCGCCGCACTGTCGGTCGTGAAACCGGTCGTGCTCGTCATCGACGACCTGCACTGGGCGGCGCCGCTTCTTCTCGATCTCGTCGAACACCTCGTGCAGTGGGGGGCCGGAGTCCCGTTGCTGGTGCTGGTCGGCGCGCGGCCCGAGCTACGCGATGCGCGCTCCTCGCTCGCCGCGCCCGGGTCTCTCGTGACGGACGTCGTCACGCTCGGCGGCCTCGACGCCGGCGCGGCGATGCGGCTGGCCGCCAATGTGATCGGAGCGACCGACCTGCCCGCCGCCGTCGCCGCCAAGGTTCTCGCCGCCAGCGAGGGCAACCCTCTCTTC
>CAYYVZ010000110.1:0-13186 GCA_964475235.1 uncultured Myxococcales bacterium
GCAACGAGGCCGGCCACGGCGAACGGCAGGAGGAACACTGCCGCCGCTTCGCCCGCGCTCCTTCGCAGGGCCAGTCGCCCGAGCGACGCGGCGCCCGCGGTTGCGAGCAGGACCAGGCCGGGAAGCAGAACGAGACTCACGCGCCGGCCGAACGGATACGCTCCAAGCGCCGACGCACCGATCATCAGCACGACGGGGCCGGCGAGCACGGCCGCGTGGAACGGCCTCGCGAACGCGAGCGCGACGGCACCGGCCGCGGCCAGCGCGACGAAGAGCGACGGCCACGGGTAGTGAAGCGAGCCGTCGAACGCGGCGGGGGACGGAGGTCCGAACGCGCTGGAGACCGCCCCCCAGATCCACGCTGCGGCGTCTTCCGAACGCGGAATGAAGCCCTTCTGCCAGAACTCGTGAAGGTAGGCATCGTCGGCGGGACTCAGCGCGGCGCGCGCGACGAGCAGGATCGCAATCGAGGCCGCCGCCCACAGCGCGACAGCCACGAGACGCGGAAGGGCATCGGCAGGCCGTGTGAGCATCGCGTCTGCAGCGAGCGCCGCCCCCGCAGCGGCCACGACGAAGATCGCCGCATGAGAGAAGAGCAGCAACGCGGCGGCGGCCAGTCCGTACGCGGTGGCAGACGCGAGCGTGACCGGCCCCGACCGAATACGCAGCGCGAGCAGCAGCACGGCAACCGCGACGGCGACGTCCGACGAGTACTGCTTGAGCACCGACGAGAAGTAGAGAAGCGGCGCCGCCGCGGAAAAGAGCACGATCGCGACGAACGAAGGGATCGGAGCGAGGACCTTCCTTGCGAGAACGGCGAAGAGCAGAATTGCGAGGATCCCCGCCGAGAACGGCAGCAGTCGCAGGGCAACTTCCGAATCGCCGAACAGCGTCGTCGCAATCTTCGCCCCGAGCAGGACGCCCGGCGGCGCGACCTGGCCGTAGTCGAGAGGCGCGAGCAGGGACGCCGCGTCGCGGTCGAGCACGTTGCGCGCGAGCGCCGCTTCGTCGACCCAGAGGGAAGGAGAGGAGAGAAGCTGCAGGAGCCGGAGCGCGATGCCGAGCAAGACGGCGGCCGTCACCGCGTAGCGCCACCAGCTGGGCCCGGCAGAACGGGCCGAGGCCTCGAAGCTGGCGCCCGTCATCCGGGCGATACTGTGGTACCGGCTGCTGCCGGTCAATTCCGACGCGAACTTCGAAGCCGGACCGGGTGGAAACGCCGCGGATTGCTTGGCCGCCGTCTCGAAGCTACGCGGTAGCCGCGATGAACCCGCAGCTCGAAGCCGCGCTCGCGAGCGTGGACATCGCCGTCGTGGTCCCGGCCTACCAGGCCGAGCGCTGGGTCGGCGACACGCTGGCCGGCATTCCCGCCTTCGTGCGGCGCATCGTCGTCGTGGTGGACGGGGCGACGGACGGAACGGCGAGGGCGGTGGACGACGCGGCGGCGCGTGACCCGCGCATCGCGCGCATCGACCACGCCGCCAATCGCGGCGTAGGGGCGGCGATGCGCACGGGTTACGAGAACGCGCTCGCCGCGGGCGCCGAGATCGTCGCGAAGATGGACGCGGACAACCAGATGGATCCCGCGGAGCTCGCCAGCCTCGTGTTGCCGATCGCTCTCGGAAAGGCCGACTACGCGAAAGGGAACCGCTTCGCGCATTCCCGAGCCATCCGGGCGATGCCCGCGATGCGGCTGCTCGGCAACGCCGTGCTGTCGCTATTGTCGAAGCTGTCGAGTGGCTACTGGAACCTTCTCGATCCGACCAACGGCTACACGGCGATCTCGCGCGAGGCCCTGCTCTCGATCGACCTTCTCAAGGTGGACGACGGATTCTTCTTCGAGTCGAGCATGCTGGCGGAGCTAGCGATCTCGCGCGCCGTCTGCGTGGACGTCGCGATTCCGGCTCGTTACGGCGACGAGTCTAGTCACCTTTCGGTCGCGCGCAGCGCCGTCGAGTTCGCGGGCAAGCACGCGCGCAACTTCGCGAGACGGCTGTGGCTGCGCTACGTGGTGCTCGATTTCTCGGCCGTGTCGCTGCTGCTCGCCGTCGGCATCCCGCTCGCGACGTTCGGGCTCGTGTTCGGCGTGCAGCACTGGATCCACTCGTCCGTGTACGGAGTTCCGGCGACGGCCGGTACGGTCATGGTCGCGGCGTTCACGCTTGCGGCGGGGCTGTTCGGGATCGTGCAGGCGATGATCTACGACATCCTGTCGGTGCCGAACTCGCCGATGACTCCGCCGCGCATCGGTGTGGTTGCGTGGCCGGGGGAGATGCCGCGCGGGCGGTGAGGTTCGCCAGTCGGGTTGGCTAACTCCGCAGATCGCGCGAGCGCGTGAACGACGACAACGGAGCGTGTCTCGTCTTGAGGAACCGGGCCACCAGCGATGCGCCCTCGGGAAAGCGTCTCGCCAGGTCGCGGCGCCTCGCGAGTGCTTTCGGTGCCATCGCCGCCGCTCCGGCCCACGCGCGCAGGAGTGTCGATGCGAGCGACCCGACCGACGATTGCGCGGCAAGTCCGCCTCCGGCTCCGCGTCCGCTCACGGCATCGACCGCCATCCTCGCCAGTCGCAGCACAGTAAAGAGGGGTAGAGTCGCGATCGACGCGGGCGGCGCCGTGTGTAGCATCGAGGCGAAGTGGTTGCGTTCGACGTGGAAGGCCTTGAACGTCGAATGCTCGGCGCTCGAGGCGGACAGCTCGTGAAGCACGCGAACCTCCGGTAGCCACGCGAACCGGTTCCCCGCGGCAACCATCGCGAGGCCGAGATCGCCATCCTCGCAATAGCAGAAGAAATCCTCCGCCATGCCGCCGGCCTCGTGCCAGGCCTTCGTTCGGTAGACGGCGGCAGCACCCGACGGTACGCCGATCTCGCTCGCAGGAAGGCGGTCGTACTGCCCGTCGTCGGTCTCGCCGAATGCGCGCGGAAAGCCGATGCCGTCGCGCGTGAACCAGAGACCGCCGGCGCTCTGCAGCGTGCGCCCGTCCGCCGAGAGCAGCTTGAGGCAGATGCCCGCCACTCCGGACTCGAGGCCGTCCAGCGCGGCGAGAAGAAGTGGAGCGGCGCCGGGTGCGAGCACCGCATCGTTGTTGATGAGCAGGACGAAGGGAGCGTTGGTGCGCGCGACTGCGAGATTGCACGCCGCGGCGAAGCCGACATTGCGCGGAGTCTCGACGCGCGCGGTGACGGTCGGATGCGTGCCGAAGCGCGTGGGTGGCTGATCGACGAGGATGACCTCGTCGATGCCGGCGAGCGAGTCGAGACATCGCTGCGTTGGCGCAGGGTCGCCGTAGTGAACGACGATGGCGGCGAGGCGGGGCGGCACCTTGGCACTCTAGCCGAAAACGGGGACAGGTACCGATTCCGCTGCGTTGCGGACCAGCAGCAGGCGAGTTCGAGGCGGTAGCTCGTGTCCTCGAATTCTCTAGGGACAGTGCGCGCGGCCAAGCCCGACCACGAGTTGCGCTGCAGGCGAGACGTTGCCGAGGATCACGGGCGGATTGTCGGCGTGTCCGTACCGAATCGAGTTCTGTCCGCCGGGAGTCCGCACGGAGCCGTCCGCCGTGATCGTGAGACTGTCGAATGCGGTCAGACCCGTGTAGCCGCCGGAGCTGCTGTTGGACAGCGTTCCGGAGACCTCGATGCTGCACGCATCGATCTCGATGTCGCCGTCTTCGCCGCCCGTCTCGACTACGCCCGACACATCGACGTTCGCATGGTCGGAGTAGAGCTCGACGTACCCGCCGTAACCGATCCGCCTTCCGCTCGCATCGACGTGGCCGCGAAAGTCCACGCTTCCGCGGATCCTCGCTTCGAGGGCTCCACCGTCCGCTCCGGTCAGATTGAGCTCGCCGGATTCGGAGACCGTGAAATCGCCGTCGGCATAGATCTCCGCGTAGCCGCCCCAACCATAGTTGTCGAAACCTCGCGACTGTCCCGAGAATCGGCCGTCCATTCGCACGTCGCCGCCGGAGTCTACGTAGAGCCAGCCGCCGGACGTCCCGGACGAATTCATCGCGATTCGGCCGCCCAATTCGACGTCGCCGCCGGCAGTGACGAAGAGCGAACCCCCGGCGCCGTTGGAGACCGCGCCGTTGGCAAGAATGCGGACATCCTCGGCGACCGTTACGTCGCCGCCCGCGTCGAGCTCCACGAGGCCGCCGTTGCCCCCGCCATCGTCGCTGAAGTAGCCGCTGCCGGCGCCGTTGGCGAGCAGCACAACCCGCCTGTCTCCGTCGATGAGGATGTCGCGACCCGCAACTGCGGTGATTTGACCGCCCCATCCTCCCTTCGTTCGCGCGCTCACGTTGATCTTCGCGGCGATCGCGACGTCGCGCCCTGCGGACAGCTCGACAATGCCGTCCTCCAGGTTTTCTCCGGTGAGATCGATCGGAGCGGAGATCACCGCATCCTGCGATGCCTCGATCGAGACGCGCCCTCCGGACCCGGCCCGTCCGGCTTTCGCGCGGATGCTTCCGCCAACGGTCGCGTTTCCGTCCAGCGCCTCGAGCGAAATGCGGCCGGCCTCGTATTCGGAAGTAGAGGACAGGTCGACGTCGCCGCTGACAGCGACCGATCCTGCCGCGCGCAGCGTGATGCGGGCAGGATCGTCCGAGCGGCCGTCGATTCCCGCGGCGATCGTGATCGCGCCGTCGCCGACGGAGCAGGTCCCGAGGTCGCAGTCGGCGTCGTCCGCGCACGGGACCGGGCCGCCGTCCGAGCAAAGCCGGCGTGTCGAGATCAGGATGGACCCGCTGTCGGTCCGGCCGGGGCTGACCGCGACTCGTGAGCGAATCGCGGGGCCGGACGTCGCGGCATGAAACGCTCCGCTCAGGATTGTACCCGTAGCGACGCCGAAGTTGAGCTGGCCAGCGCCGGTGACGTTGACCGTCCGCGTCTGGAAATCGAGAACGGCACCGTCCGCTACATCGACAGGCTCGGTGATGTGGCAGGGATCGGCGTCGCTCGCACAGACGTCGTCGGCGGTCGCGGCCGTCAGCGCGTGTCCGGATCCGGCGGACAGCAGGACGACGGCGCCGGCCACCAGGACAGCGTTGTACCATCGGATTCGCATGATCACTGTCCCCTCGCGCCAACGATGCGTTCGCAGAGAGCGATTGAACGCCATTCCCGCGATTGAGTCGAGAAGTGGGGTCGAAACGGCGCGGTAGGTTTCAGCCGAGCTTCTCTTTGAGGATGCGATTGACCGAAGCCGGGTTGGCCTTGCCCTGGCTCTCCTTCATCACCTGGCCGACGAAGAAGCCGAACAGCTTGTCCTTGCCGCCCCGGTACTCGGCGACCTTGTCGGGGTTGGCGGCGATTACGCGATCGATCACTTCGACGATCGCACCCTCGTCGGTCACCTGCACGAGGCCTTCGCGGTCCACGATGGTGCGCGCGTCGTCGCCCGATCCCACGAGCTTCGGGAAGACCTGCTTGGCGATCTTGCCGCTGATCGTGCCGTCGTCGATGAGCGCGACGAGCCCCGCGAGCTGGGCGGGCTTGATCGGCAGGCTGCTGAAGTCGGCCTCGCCTTCGATGGCCGACTCGTTGGCGATGCGGATGACGTCGCTCATCACCCAGTTGGCGATGGCTTTCGGGTTGGAGTGCGCGCGCACTGCCTCCTCGAACCAGTCGGCGAGCTCGCGGCTGGCCGTGAGCACGCCGGCGTCGTAGTCGGGCAGCCCGTAGGCAGATACGAAACGCGCACGGCGCGCGTCCGGCAGCTCGGGCATCTCGCTTCGCACGCGCTCGATCCACGCGTCGTCGATGACGAGAGGCATGAGGTCGGGCTCGGGGAAGTAGCGGTAGTCGTGCGCGTCTTCCTTGCCGCGCATGGAGCGCGTCTCGCCGCGGTCGGCGTCCCACAGGCGCGTTTCCTGCACGACGGTGCCGCCGTCGAGCAGCAGCTCGGCCTGTCGCTCCATCTCGTACGCGATCGCCCGCTCGACCGAACGGAAGCTGTTGAGGTTCTTCGTCTCGGTGCGCGTGCCGTACTTCTCGGTGCCGCGCTTCCTCAGCGACACGTTGGCGTCGCAGCGCATGCTGCCCTCGTTCATGTTGCCGTCGCTGATGCCGAGGTAGCGCACGATCGAACGCAGCTTGCGCAGGTACGCGGCCGCTTCGGCGCCGCTTCTCACGTCTGGCTCGCTCACGATCTCGAGCAGCGGCACGCTCGCGCGGTTGAGGTCCACCATCGACCACTTGGGCGACAGGTCGTGCACGCTCTTGCCCGCGTCTTCTTCCATGTGGATGCGCGTGAGGCGCACGGTCTTCTGCTTTCCGTCCACGTCGAACGTGACCTTGCCGTGCTCGCAGTAGGGCTGCTCGTACTGCGTGATCTGGTAGGCCTTCGGCATGTCCGGGTAGAAGTAGTTCTTCCGCGCCCAGCGGCTCGTGCCGTTGATCGTGCTGTCGGTCGCGAGCGCCGCGCGGATTGCGTACTCGACGGCGCGGCGGTTGAGCACGGGCAGCACGCCGGGCATGCCGAGGCAGACCGGGCACGTGTGCTCGTTCGGGCCTGCGCCGAACGTGGCGGGGCAGCTGCAGAACAGCTTCGTCTCGGTGGCGAGCTGGCAGTGCACTTCGAGGCCGATCACGACCTCGAACCCGCCTTCCTCGTAGTACGAGTGCTGCTTGCTCATGCCGCTACCTCGGGAATGCGCGTGTGCCAGTCCGTTGCGCCTTCGTAAGCAGCGGCGATGCGCAGCAACGAGGCTTCGTCGAGCGCGCGTCCGATCAGCTGAAGCCCGATCGGCAGGTTCGCCGAATCGAAGCCGCACGGAATCGACAGCCCCGGCAGGCCCGCGAGCGGAACCGAGATCGTGAGGATGTCCGACAGGTACATCTTGAGCGGATCGCTCGTGCGAGAGCCGATCTCGAACGCGGTGTCGGGCGACGTCGGACAGACGATCGCATCGCAGCCCTTGAATGCTTCCTCGAAGTCGCGGCGGATGAGCGTGCGTACGCGCATCGCCTTCGAGTAGTACGCGTCGTAGTAGCCGGCCGACAGCACGTAGGTGCCGAGCATGATGCGGCGCTTCACCTCGCGGCCGAAACCGGCGTCGCGCGTCTCGCCGTACATTTCCTTGATGCCGCTTTCCTCGCCGCGGCGGACGCCGTAGCGCACGCCGTCGTAGCGGCCAAGGTTCGACGAGGCTTCCGCGGAAGTGACGATGTAGTAGGTCGCAACCGCGTATTCGGTGTGAGGCAGCGTCACGTCCACCAGTTTCGCGCCGAGGTCGCGAAGGCGGTCCATCGCGGCGCGCACGGATTTCTCGACGTCGGGCTCGAGACCGGCGCCGAAGTACTCGCGCGGGACACCGAGCGTCATGCCGTCGAGGCGCTCCGTCATCGTGGCGGTGTAGTCGGGAACCGGCGCGTCGATCGAAGTGGAGTCGCGCGGGTCGTGCCCGGCGATGGCCTGGAGCATCCACGCGACGCCGCGCGCGCTGGCCGCCATCGGGCCGACCTGGTCCAGCGACGACGCGAACGCGATCACGCCGTAGCGGCTCACGCGGCCGTACGTCGGCTTGATGCCCGAGATGCCGCAGTACGACGCAGGAAGCCGGATCGATCCGCCCGTGTCGGTGCCGAGCGTCGCGAGTACCTGCCGCGCGGCGACGGCCGATGCCGAGCCGCCCGACGATCCGCCGGCGACGCGTGCGAGGTCCCACGGGTTGCGCGTGACGCCGAGCGCGGAGTTCTCGCACGACGAGCCCATCGCGAACTCGTCCATGTTGACCTTGCCGACGAGTACCGCGCCCGCGCGCTGGAGCCGCTCGACGACGGTACCGTCGAACGTCGGCACGAAGTTCTCGAGGATCTTCGACGCGCACGTCGTACGGATCCCCTTGGTCAGAAAGATGTCCTTGAGGCCGATCGGGATGCCGGTGAGCGGCCCCGCATCGCCGCGGGCGATGCGCGCGTCGGCTTCGGCGGCCTGGGCGCGGGCGACGTCGGCGGTCACTTCGAGGAAGCTGCCGACCTTCGCGTCGGTCGCTTCGACGCGCGCGAGGCACGCGTCGGTCAGCTCGCGAGAGCTGATCTCGCGGGAGGCGAGGCGGCGCGAGGCCTTGTCGATGCTGAGCTCGTTGAGACCGCTCATGCCATTCCTCGAATGCTCTTCAGGCCGCTCATTCGATGATCGGCGGCACGGCGAAGAAGTGGCCGTCGCGGCGCGGGGCGTTGGCGACGGCTTCCTCGGCGGATTCCTCGAGGCCGCGCGGCCCGCGCTTGTCCTCGCGCAGCGGCGCTGCGACGGCGACGACGTGCGACGTGGGCTCGACGGACGAGGTGTCGAGCTCGCCGAGCTTGTCTACGTAAGCGAGGATGCGGCTGAGGTCGGCGGCGAGCCGCGTGGTCTCCTCCGCGTCGAGCTTCAGCCTTGCGAGCGTGGCCACGCGCCGGACCTGGTCTTCGGAAATGGACATGTCCGCTGCGATTAACACGCGCATTCCAAGGGCGCAAAAGCTGCTTTTCATGCCATTTGCGTGATTGACCGCACGGCCCCGGCGAAGAGACGCTGCGGGCGTGACGGTGAGCAATCGCAGGGACCCGCGCGCGGCCGACGGCCGCCATCCCGCGTCAGCGGCGACAAGCCGCTATCCGGAGGGCGCGGTCGCGGGCAGCAGCGCTGACGCACCGCGGGATCCGCGCCACCGTTTCGGCGCCTTCGGCGAGGAGCGGGCCGCGGAGTACCTGAGGCGCCGAGGCTTCAAGATTCTCGCGCGCAACGTGAGGACGGCTTTCGGCGAGATGGACATCGTCGCGATGGACGGCGCCACCGTGGTTTTCGTCGAGGTGAAGTCGAGGCGCAGCAGAGGAGGCCTCGAAGCGGTCGATGCCCGCAAGCGGAAGCGGCTGTCCCGGCTCGCGCTCGCGTTCCTCGCGCGGGCCGGCTGGCTCGACCGGGCGGCGCGTTTCGACGTCGTCGCGGTGGCGTCCGACGGAGCTTGCACGCACGTCGCAAATGCCTTTGACTGCGGCCCAACTTGAATCCCCGGCGCCTCGGTCGCTTCGCGGTCCGATGAGCGGACCGGCCGAAGGCCCAGACACCCATGCTCGACATCCGCATCCTCCGCGAACAGCCCGACTTCGTGCGCGAGAAGCTCGCCCTCGTCGGCTGCTCCCGTGAAGAAGTCGACCACGTGATCGACCTCGACCGCCGCCGCCGCGACCTCATCGTGGCCGTCGAGCAGATGCGCGCCGACCGCAAGAGCTCGTCGAAGAAGATCGGGGCGATGAAGCCCGGGCCCGAGATGGAGGCCGCAAAGACGGAAGTCCGTACGCTCGGCGAGAAGCTGTCGGCCTCGGAGAAGGACCTCGAGGCGGCCGAGTCCGAGTTCGGAAAGCGCATGCTCGAGCTTCCGAACATTCCGCACCCGGCCGTCCCGCCGGGGCCCGACGACAGCGCCAACCGCATCGTGCGCACCGAAGCGCCGACGCGCACGTTCGATTTCGAGCCGCGGCCGCACTGGGACCTCGGCGAGTCGCTCGGCATCATCGACTTCGAACGTGGCGTGAAGATCTCGGGCACGCGCTTTTACGTGCTGAAGGGCGACGGTGCGCGCCTGCAGCGCGCGCTCATCACCTTCATGCTCGACCTCCACACGCGCGAGCACGGCTACACGGAGATCTACCCGCCGGCGATGGTGCGCGAAGAGTGCCTCTACGGAACGGGCAACCTTCCCAAGTTCGGCGAGAACCTCTACCGCGACATCGAGGACGACTTCTACTTCGTGCCGACGGCCGAAGTGCCGGTGACGAACCTTTACCGCGACGAGATCCTCGACGGCAGCTCGCTGCCGATCAAGCACGTCGCGTACACACCGTGCTTCCGGCGCGAGAAGATGTCGGCGGGCCGCGACGTGCGCGGCATCAAGCGCGGCCACCAGTTCGACAAGGTCGAGCTCGTCAAGTTCGCGCATCCGGACACCTCGGAGGCCGAGCTCGACTCGCTGCTCGCGGCGGCCGAAGAAGTCTGCCGGCGTCTCGGGCTCCAGCATCGCATCGTCGAGATGTGCACGGGCGATCTGTCGTTCGTCGCAGCGCGCAAGTTCGACATCGAGATCTGGGCGCCGGGTTGCAAGGAATGGCTCGAGGTCAGCTCGTGCTCGCTTTTCACCGACTTTCAGGCGCGGCGCGCGAACATCCGCTTCCGCGACGGCGACGGGAAGCCTCGGCTCGTGCACACGCTGAACGGCTCCGGCCTCGCGCTGCCGCGCGTGATGATCGGCGTGCTCGAGACGTTCCAGCGCGGCGACGGCTCCATCGAGATCCCCGAGCCGCTGCGCCCCTTCCTCGGCGGCCAGTCCGTCATTCGCTGAGCACTCCGCGATGACCAGCACCGTCGCGTTTCTCGGGCTCGGCACCATGGGCAGCCCGATGGCTTCCAACCTCGTGCGCAAGGGCTTCGACGTGCGTGGCTGGAACCGCACGCCGGAGCGGCCGCTCGTCAAGGAAGCAGGTAGCGCGGGAGTGCGCGTCGCCGGCACGATCGCGGAAGCGGTGAGAGGCGCGGCGGTCGTGGCCCTTTGCGTGAGCGACGTCGCGGACGTGGAAGAAGTGGTGTTCGGTGCGGGCGGCGTCGCGGAGTCAGCAGCTCGCGATACGCTCGTCATCGACTTCAGCACGATCGGTCCGGTAGCCGCTCGCGATTTCGGCTCGCGGCTCGCGCGGAAAGGCCTGCGCTTTCTCGACGCACCGGTGACCGGCGGCGACGTCGGCGCGCGGGCCGCGACGCTCACCATCATGGTCGGCGGAGCAGAAGGCGACTTCGTCGAAGCAACACCGGTCTTCGCTGCCGTCGGCAAGGTCGCGAAGCGCTGCGGCGCCCAGGGCGCGGGTCAGGCGG
This sequence comes from uncultured Myxococcales bacterium, assembly GCA_964475235.1. Lineage (GTDB taxonomy): Bacteria > Desulfobacterota > Binatia > UBA1149 > CAITLU01 > DATNBU01. The sequence continues at coordinate 10,854 of CAYYVZ010000110.1, forward strand.
TCAAGCTCTGCAACCAGGTGCTCGGCGCGCTTCACATGGTGGCGCTCACCGAATCGCTCGCCCTGGCGCGCATGCAGGGCATCGATCCTGCGCTCGTCGTCGAAGTGTGCAGCACCGGCGCCGCGGGTTCGTGGGCGCTCGCGAACCTCGGCCCGCGCGTCCTCGGGCGCGACTTCGCGCCGGGCTTCATGGTCAAGCACCTCGTGAAGGACCTGCGGCTCGTGCTCGAGACTCCGCCCGGCGACGGGCTCGACGAGCTGCGCGGGACGATCCTCGCGAAGGGGCTGTTCGAGAAAGTCGCCTCGCTCGGCGGCGCCGACCTCGGGACCCAGTCGCTCACGCTGGCATACGAAGCCGCGCGGGAATCCTGAGCTCGTCGCGCGGGCGATTCACCCGTAGCCCATCTCCCTCCGCAAGCGGTTGCCCCCTCGCTGCGACTTCAGAGCGCGGCCGCGAGGGCAGGGCGCTTTTCGAGCAGCGGAGACTTCGCTGCGGCAAGCGGCGCCAGCTCGCGCAGGATCGGCGCGCCAACGACGGTCGGCAGGCTGCGCCCCGACGAGTAGAGCCCCTCCAGCGTATCGAGGTTGGCCCCGAGCAGCTTGGCGCTGTACTTCGCCGGCGACGTCGCGAACTCGAGCCCGCCACCGAGCGTCACCCGCACTTCGCTCGCGCCGGCTTCGACCGCCAGGGCGTTGGCGACCTGCATGCGGATGTAGGTAGACGCCATCTCCTCGGTGAGAGGCGCGAGCGACGATAGATCGTCGAGCGCCGACGGCGCCGGCGAGCTCTTTCCCGTGAACGCTTCGGTGAGCCGGTCCAGCCAAGCGAGCACGCGCTCCGGTGCCGCTGCGATCCACTCGCTGCCGGCCGGATCGCGGCGGATCTGGTTGATCTGCCCATAGAACGCAAAGTCGGCCTGGTGCGGCGCGGCGCCGGTGAGGAAGAGCGAGCGCGCGAGCGCCGCGTCTAGCGCGGCGAGGATGCGCGGCAGCATCGCATACCACTGCTCGGCGTTCTCCGTCGTCGCACCCATCTTCGGCAGCGTCGAGATGATGCTCGGCGGGAAGTCGCGCGCGGCGCGCTGGAACTCGAGAGTCGGCACGCCGTGCGTCATGCCGCTCGCGATGATGGCCGCGTTCTGCGCGGCGTCGGCCGGGTGGTACCAGCGCGACGACAGCATGATGCGCACCAGCCACTCGTCGGCGTAGTCCTCGAGCAGCATCGCGAGCGTGTCGGTTTCCGGATCCTTCCAGCGCGTAGGCGGCTCCGGGTGGGCTTTCTCGACGTGCGCGGCGATCGCCGTCGAGTCGTTCATGGCCTGGTCGTCGGGAGTGATGACGACGGGGACCATCGTCTTGCCGGTGCGCGCCTGCAGCACGGTGAAGCGCGTCTCGGCGTTCTCGATGTGCTCGGTGACGTCGAGCTTCTTGTAGCGCAGGAACGCGCGGATCTTGTCGGAGTACGGGCTGTTCTGCATCGTGTAGAGCAAGTACGGGGCGGGCATCGTGGGCACTCCTTGGTCCGGGGGGATGGAAACGGCGCGCACGGTATAGCCGTGACGGAGTCGGCGAGCCACGCTTCGTCAGTGGCTTTTGGGCCCGCTTCCTCCTACGCTCGCGATCTCTCTTCGAGTCGGCCCGTTTCGAGAGTCCTCGCCGCGTTCGGCGGGCTCAGCAATTTCGGAGGGGTGGCCGAGCCCGGTTTAAGGCACCGGTCTTGAAAACCGGCGGCCCGCAAGGGCCCGCGAGTTCGAATCTCGCCCCCTCCGCCAATTCACTTTCGGCAAACTGACGGTTCACGAACGAGGGTGCGACATTGCCGCTCGCCCGAGCGCCGGGTACGGCAGCGACTCCGAAACCGACGGCGAAGATGAGCTATCGCGTGACAATCCGGTGATGGCCGCTCTCTACGCTGCAGCCGTGCAGAGAAAAATCGCGATGGAGGTGGACGCAGGCCAGCGCGTCGTCCGACTCGGTAATGCCGCACTCGCCGTCGATCCCGTGGATCCGGGATCGTCACGGTGCGCGACGCTCGGTGGTTTCTCACTCCACGCGGGCGTTGCCATTGGGGCCAGCGACCGCGCAGGCCTGGAGAGGGTCTGCCGGTACATGGGCAGGCCTCCGCTTGCGTCGGAGCGACTCGAGCGCTTGTCCGACGGTCGCATCCTGTATCGCCTGCGGCACCGGTGGCGAGACGGAACCTCGGCGCTCGTGTTCGAGCCACGCGAGTTCATGGCGCGGCTTGCCGCGCAGGTTCCGCCGCCGCGGGCGCATCAGGTGCGCTACCACGGAGTGCTTGCGCCATGCGCGGCTTGGCGGCCGTACGTGGTCCCG
>CAYYVZ010000111.1:0-3435 GCA_964475235.1 uncultured Myxococcales bacterium
AACAAGGACGTCGTCAGTCATTACTTCGCCGCGGTCAATCGCGGGGACATGCCGGCGATCGTCGAGCTTCTCGACGACAACGTTTCCTTCTGGGTGCCGCCGTCTCTGCCCGACGGCCTCGAGTACCGCGGCAAGGAAGCGGTGCTCAGGCTGTTCACGGAATCGGTGGGGCTCTACGACGCGGACAGCGGGCTCAACGTCGAGATCAAGCATCTCACAGCGGATCAGGACCGCGTGGCAGCCGAGCTCGTGATTCGCGGAAAGTCCGCGGCCGACGGCGGCGCGTACGAAAACTGGTACCACTTCCTGTTCCGGATTCATGCAGGACGCATCGTCGAGATTCGCGAACACCTCGACTCGCTTTATGCGTACCGCAAGCTCTTCGAGCCGGCCGGGATGACCGAGCGCAGTCACATCAAGTGGCTGCCGCAGGCGTAGCTCGACGGAAATCCGTCACCGAAGCGGCGCAGTGCGACGCCCCGCCGACGCGAACGCTCTGCGAGCTTTACGGAGGCGGCGCGCTCGCAGGCGCCTGGGCCGCAGGTGGAGCAGCGGGCTTTGCGGCCGTTCCCGAAGCTTCTCCCCATGAGTCGCTGCCGCCGGCGGCGGGCGCCGCCGCCGTTCCAGAAGCCTCCCCCCACGTCTCGTTCGCCGACGGACCGGATGCAGTCCCCGACGCTTCCCCGCTGGCCGCGAATCCCGACGCCTCGCCGCTCTCTGCCGCGGGCGGCGTGGATGCAGTGGCAGATTTCGCTGCCGGCCTGGAAGCCGGTTTGGCCGGCGCCCTGGCGGTCTTGCTCTTGCTCTTGGTCTGTTTGCTGGCCGTCGCCTTCGACGGGCGCGGCAGCGCCGCAAGGAAGTCCCAGCCCGACTTCGGAACCGACGACACCTTGCGATCGAAGAGAATCTCGGTCGGCGACCACGACTTGCCGTAGAAGTTGCGCGTATCCTCGTAGTTCACGCCGAGGTAGGCGCCGGCGAGCGAGACGCCGGCAAAAAGCCCGCGCGAGCGCGCGTAGGAATAGATCTGCGCCTTCAGCGAGGCGTCGGTGGCGGCTTCCGCCTCGCGACCGAGCGGTCCGGCTGCGACGCCCGCGTCGCCCGACAGCTTCACCTTGTTGTTGAGCACCGATTTGACGCTCTCGTACGTCATGAAGAAGAGCAGCACGTCGGTCGAGCTCGCACCGAACTGCAGCCCGAAGCTGCCACCGGTCATCATCACGAAGACGGGCGCACTCCATTCGCCGGACTTCGCCGAGCGGCAGCTCAGCAGCCCCTTCCCATAGCGGCCGCCGACAACCCACGCCGCCTTGATGACGTTCGGGACTACGGCGACGCATCGCGACCGTGCGACGAGGTCAATCGGAATCTCGTGGTCGGGCGCCGCGCGCATCTCCCGAAACACCACGGCGGCGCGGCGCGCGCGGTCGTCGAGCTCGGCCTTCGAATCGGCAGCGAGCACGGCCGTCGGCATCGCCGCGGCGAGCAGGCCGCCGACAACAAGGGAACGGGAACGGCGCAGGATGTCAGGCATTGGGTCCTCGGCGCGCGATGAGACGCGGAGCCGCGCGATTATAACGCGGGGCCCGACCGTCGAGGAAGAGTGTCACTGCCCTTTTCCAGGCTCTCGGCCTCGAGCCGGAGCGCCGCCTCGACCTGGCCGAGAAAGACTTCCCTGCCGAGCGCGCCCTGCACGTTGAGCTGGCCGTCGACGAACAGCGATGCGAGGCCGTGCACGAGCGACCAGGCGCGCATGGCACGAAGCTCGATCTGGTCCTCGGCAAAGAGGCCGGCAGAAACGCAGGCGCGCAGCGAGTTGCGCAGCGCCTCGAAGGCGGCCGATGCCGCCACGAACAGGCCCTCGTAGGCACGCTTGTCCGGAATCTCCGGTCCGAACATCACGCGGTAGTGCGCCGGGTTCTCGATCGCGAACGTCACGTAGGCGACGCCGCGCCGCCAGAAAGACTCGACCGCATCCACCTGCTTTCCGGCAACGGCGCCGGCGCACGCGCGTTCGAGCGAAAGAAAACCTTCCTCGGCTACGGCAGCCAGCATGGCCCGCTTGTCGGTGAAATGCCGGTATGGCGCGGCCGGCGAAACACCGGCGCGCTGCGCCGCGCCTCGCATCGTGAGATTGGAAGGGCCGCCCTCCGCGAGAAGCTCGATCGCGCCCTGTAGCAGCGCGCGACGCAGGTCTCCGTGGTGATAAGGCATGCTCTTTCGCTCTCGTGTTCTACTGCCCCCAAAAATAAAACGGGGGGAGCGGTTGCTCCCCCCGTTGTCGTTCTGTCTGTACGGACCCGTTTCGCTTTCCCGTGCCCGCCTCCCCGCGCGCAACCTGGAAGGCCTGCGGGCCCGCGGGAATCTTGTCTACTTGTGAACGCCGAACAGCACGCCGAACGTCACGAGATGCTCACCGTCGGCGAGGTTGAGGTACTTGTACTGGGCGAGAAGGTTGATGTCGACGTTGATCTTGTCGAGCCAGTCGAACGGGATCTGGTACATGACGCCGGCGCCGGCCGCGACATCGTCGCCCGCGTCCGAAACCACGAGTCCGACCTGGCCGAAGATGTCCAGGCGGGGAATCACGGGGTACATCGGAGCCAGGCCGAAGTAGACACCGTCGTGCTCGCCGGAGGTGTCCTTCGGGGGCGCTTCCGAGCCGAGGTTCAGGTACTCGATCTGGATCGCGAGGTACTCGATGGGCCGCATCAGAGTGTGAAACGCCCAGCCGAACTCGGAGTCCTGCTGATCGGCGTAGCCGAAGCTGGGACCGAAGTAGATGGTCGCCATGAAGGGTTCTTCGGGCTCAGGCGCGGTTGCCACCGTCGTGGTCTCCGTGGTGGTCACGGTTGCGGCGTCCTCGGCCGCAGCCATCGATACCGTTGCCACGACGAGTCCGGCAGCCATGAGGAAGGCGCGCGAAGCCGGGTTCAGTCTGATCATCTGTCTGGTCTCCTTCTTCTCTCGGATACGAGGGTTCTCGTTACCGGGCGCGGCACTCTAGGAGAGGGCCCGACCCGTCACAATCGCACTCTGCACGCCGGATCGCTTTCCGAAACGATCGCTTTCCGCGCGCCTCGGCGCCCGGAAACGACGTCGCAACGGCGACCGACGCGGGTCAGCGCGACTTCTTCGCGGCCGGCTTCCTGCCCGTCGCCTTCGCGGCCGGCTTCTTGTCGGCTGCCTTCGCAGCCGCCTTTTTCGCGCCGGATTTCTTCGCTGCCTTCCTGGCGGCGGGCTTGCGTGCCGCCTTCGCCTTGCCGGCGCGCGCGGGCTTTCCGCCCTTCGCACCCTTCTCGAGGTAACGCCGGAGCTCGCCCGCGGCCTTCTCGAGCTGCATGGCGATGCTCGTGAGGCCCTGCATGAGCTGGCGGATCGCCTTCTCCACGTCGGAGGTCACCGCAACGCCCCCCGCACGCTTGCGGATGTCGT
>CAYYVZ010000111.1:3445-13108 GCA_964475235.1 uncultured Myxococcales bacterium
CGCGAACGTTCCGATGCTCCCCGTGGTCTCCGATGCGGCTGTCGTCGCCAAGCGTGCGCGCGCCGCGCTCGAGGTCGTTCAGCATCGCACGAATTCGATCTACGGGTTTAGCTGCCATGGTTCGTCCTTCCAGGTGTAGGGAGTTCGAGAATTCGATCGGTACGGCTCGGACCGACGTTCGGGTCATTGTGCCCGTCAGGAGGGGTCCGAGTCCAGCACGCCGGGCCGGACGCACATAGCGGGCCATCTGCTTCGTTGGACGGCCGGTCGGTCGCTACGACGTAGCTCCGCTACGCCTCCGCGCCCTCCTCGGCCGTCCGCCTCGCATCTGACCCACTCTGTGCGCCCGGCGCACAGGCCGGAAATAGGGGCGTCATGCTGTGAGCTAGTCGAGGAGGGTGACTTCGTCGCCGGGGCGGATGGTGCCTTCGGTGAGGACGATGGCGTAGGAGCCGAGGTTCTGGCCGCCTTCCTTTACCACGGCGCGGAGGACGCCGGGGTCTTTGGGGAGGTCGGCTTGGGGCTGCGTGATCATGCTGCAGCGGACAGTCGGCATGACGGCCCGGACGGTGGCCTCGCCGACTCGCAGGTCCGATCCCGCCCAGCCGGCTTCGACGAGTCCGCTTCCCGCCGCTTCGGTCGTCTCGATCACGAAGTTCGGGCGGAACCGCCTCGCGTCGAACCGCGACGCCGGCGCCCGGCGGGCCATCTCTTCGAGGGTCGCGGTCGTCACGAAGTGGAGGGGGAACGCATCGAAGTAGGTTCCGAGGGGCGAGCTGAACTCGAGGATTTCCGGGGGGAAGACCGACAGGTCCGGCAGAGGCTCGTCCTCGAGACGGCCGAAGATCTGACGCAGCTCGGCCATCATGTCGGGGTTGTCCGGAACGCCGCGGCGGTAGTGGTCGAGGTCGTCGGCCGGGTGCAACGGGCAAAGAGTCACCTTGCGCCCCACGAACCCGGAGATCTTCTCGGAAACACCCGCGGAATCGGTGCGCGCGCTCGAGCCGTCCGGGAACGTGATCTCGGCCGCCACGCTGCGGCCGGCCCGAGGCGCGGCAAGCGAGCGCGCCGAGCAGCCGAGCAGCATCGGCAGCTTCTTTCCGCCGCGGATCTCGCCCGCAGCTTCGTCTCGCAGAGCCCACGACCGATCACCGGCGATGCCGCCGGCCTCCAGTCTGCACTCGTCGATGCGCTCCCCGCCCATCGACTTCACTGGGTAACGCCAAAGCTCCCGGACCCGTCCGACGATTTTCATGCGGGCCTTCTATGAATCGCCCAGCCGGGAGACAAGCGCTCGCGCGAACGCCGTGGCGCGGCCGGACGGAAGCGGCCATCGGTCCGGCGAATCGGGCCATGCAGCGCGGCCGGTGGGTCCCGCCCGTCGCCTGCGATAGAAGGGCACCCCGGTGGACGACCTCGGCTTCCATCCTCTCGTGCGGCGCTGGTTCGAAGGCGCCTTTCGTGCTCCGACACCGGTGCAGCGCGAGGGATGGCGCAGCATCTCGAGCGGACGCGACACGCTGATCGCCGCGCCCACGGGATCCGGCAAGACGCTCGCCGCATTCCTCTGGTCGCTCGACGAGATCGTGCGCGAGGCCACGGCCGGAGCGCTCGAAGACGCGATCCACACCGTCTACGTCTCGCCGCTCAAGGCCCTCGGCAACGACATCGAAAAGAACCTCGCGGTTCCGCTCTCCGGCATTCGCGAGCTCGCCGAGGCCGAAGGCCTGCCGCTCTCGGAAATCCGCGTCGCGGTGCGCAGCGGCGACACGTCGCAGAGAGACCGCGCCGCGCAGCTTCGCCGGCCGCCGCACATCCTCATCACGACGCCCGAGTCGCTTTACATCCTGCTGACGGCCGAGAAGAGCAGGAAGCTGCTCGCAAGCGCGAGGCGCGTGATCGTCGACGAGATCCACGCGGTCGCGCAGGACAAGCGCGGCCTTCACCTCGCGCTCTCGCTCGAGAGGCTCGACCTTCTCGCCGGCCGCCCGCTGCCGCGCATCGGGCTTTCGGCAACGCAGAAACCCGTGGAGGAAGTCGCGCGCCTCCTCGTCGGCGCCGCGCGCGTGGACGAGGACGGAAATGCGCGCTGCGCGATCGTCGACAGCGGCCACCGCCGGCCCCTCGACCTTCGCATCGAGATCCCCGACTTCGAGCTCGGTCCGATCACCAGCCACGAGATGCAGGCCGCCATTCACGACCGCATTGCCGAGCTCTCGAAGGAGCACCGCTCGACGATCGTGTTCGTCAACACGCGCCGCCTGGTCGAGCGCGTGGCGCACGCCCTCGGCGAGCGCCTCGGCCACGACAAGGTGGCCGCACATCACGGCAGCCTGTCGCGCGAAGCCAGGCTCGAAGCGGAGCAGAAGCTCAAGGCGGGCGAGCTGCCGGTCGTCGTGGCGACGGCGTCGCTCGAGCTCGGAATCGACGTCGGTCACGTGGACCTCGTCTGCCAGATCGGCGTACCGCGTACGATCGCGACGTTCCTTCAGCGTGTCGGACGCTCGGGGCACTGGCTCGGCGCCGTGCCGCGCGGCATCGTCTTTCCGGGAACGCGCGACGAGCTTCTTCAGGCGGGCGCGATCGTGCGCGCCGTCTACGCCGGCGAGCTCGACCGCCTGCGCGTTCCGCGCGCCGCGCGCGACGTGCTCGCGCAGCAGATCGTCGCCACGGCCGCAGCGGGAGAAATCGCCGTCGACGAGCTGTTCGCGATGGTGCGACGCGCGTGGCCTTACCGCGACTTTCCGCGCGAACATCTCGACGCCATCGTCGAGATGCTCTCCGAAGGTGTCTCCGACCGGCGCGGCCGGCGCGGCGCCCATCTGCACTTCGACCGCGTGCACGGCGTGCTGCGCGCGCGGCGCGGCGCGCGCCTGGCGGCAATCACCTCGGGCGGCGCGATTCCCGACACGGCCGACTACGACGTCGTGCTCGACCCCGAAGGCACCTTCCTCGGCAAGGTCAACGAAGACTTCGCCATCGAGACCCTCGCGGGCGACATCATCCAGCTCGGCAACCACTCCTGGCGCGTGCGCCGTGTCGAGTTCGGCCGCATGCGCGTCGAGGACGCCGGCATGCAGCCGCCGACGATCCCGTTCTGGCTCGGCGAGGGCCCGGGCCGCACCGTCGAGCTTTCGTCGGCCGTCGCCGACCTTCGCGTCGAGATCGCGGCGCGAAGGAGCGAAGCCGAATCCGCGAAACGCTGGCTGGTCTCCGAAACGCGCGTGAGCGCCGAGGCCGCCGTGCAGATGATCGCGTACGTGAGCGAGGGCGTGGCGATGCTCGGCGCCGTGCCGACGCTCGACACCGTCATTGCCGAGCGTTTCTTCGACGAGGCCGGCGGAATGCAGCTGGTCGTGCACGCTCCGTTCGGCGCGCGCATCAACCGCGCGCTGGGTCTCGCGCTGCGCAAGCGCTTCTGCGTCTCGTTCGACTTCGAGCTGCAGGCGGCCGCCACCGACGACGGCGTGCTGCTGTCCCTCGGCGAGCAGCACAGCTTTCCACTCGAGTCGGTGTTCCAGTTCGTGCGCACGTCCACGTTCCGCGAGGACCTCGTGCAGGCGAGCCTCCAGTCGCCGATGTTCACCAACCGCTGGCGCTGGAACGCGAGCCGCGCGCTCGTACTCATGCGCTTCCAGGGAGGGAAGAAGGTCCCGATCGCGATCCAGCGAATGCGCGCCGAGGACCTGCTCGCCGCGGTCTTCCCCGCCCAGGTCGGCTGCCAGGACAACCACGGCGGCGGCAACCTCGAAGTTCCCGACCATCCGCTCGTGAACGAGACCGTGGACGATTGCCTGAACGAGGCGATGGACACGGAAGGGCTTGCCGAGGTTCTCGCGGGAATCGAGAGCGGACGCATCCGCACGATTGCCGTCGAAACGCCCGCTCCTTCGCCTTTCGCTCACGAGCTGCTCGGCGCGGGCCCTTACGCATTCCTCGACGACGCGCCTCTCGAAGAGCGCCGCGCGCGCGCCGTCTCGCTCCGGCGCACCGATGGCGTTTCCAGCGGCGAGATCGGGGCGCTCGATCGCGCGGCCATCGAGGAAGTGCGCTCGCAGGCCTGGCCCGAGGTGCGAAGCCCCGACGAAGCCCACGATGCGCTGCTGACGCTCGGGCTGCTTCCGCTTCGTGACGCCGTGCGCTGGGAAAAGGAGCTCGTCCCGCTGCTGGACGTGCAGCGTGCCACGCGCCTGCACCTCGCCGGCATGCCGGTCGCGTTCGTCGCGACGGAGCGCGTGCGGGCAATGCGACTGCTGTTTCCCGATGCGACCTTCTCCCCGTCCGTGCCCGACGTTGCGCTGCCGCCGCGTGGCGACGCCGCGTTCGACGAGGAGAGCGTGTCGCTCGACGTCGTGCGCGGGTGGATGGACAGCCTCGGCCCGGCCACCGCCGCTTCGCTCGCGGCGCGGCTCGGCCTCCGCGAGGCTCGCGTCGAGTCCGCGCTCGCGCGACTCGAGTCGCAGGGCTCGGTGCTGCAGGGCCGTTTCACCGGCGAGAATCCCGGCGAGATCGAGTGGTGCGAGCGCGGCCTGCTCGCGCGCATCCACCGCCTGACGATCGGAAGGCTGCGCAGCGAGATCCAGCCGGTGAGCGCGTCCGACTTCGTACGCTTCCTGCTGCGCTGGCAGCACGTGCACACGGGCACGCAGCTCCACGGCCGCGACGGCGTGCGCAGCATCGTCGCGCAGCTCGGCGGCCTCGAGCTGCCGGCCGGAGCGTGGGAGCGCGACGTCCTGCCCGCGCGCATCGCAGGCTACGACGGCGACGACCTCGAGCAGCTCTGCCTCGCCGGCGAAGTCGCGTGGGGACGCCTGTCGCCCCAGCTTCCCGACGACGAGGAAGCCGCGCCGGCTCCGCGGCGCCGGCGCTCGCGCGGTCCGACGCGCTCGGCCCCGATCGCGTTCTTCCTTCGCGACGAGCTGACGGAGCTGCTGGCGCCGCTTCCTCCGGAGCTTCGACCCGAAGAGCTTCTGTCGGCGTCGGCGGGCACGGTGCTCTCGGCGCTCCAGAGCCGTGGCGCCTCGTTTCTCGCCGACCTCGCACGCGCAACCGGCAAGCTGGCAGGCGAGGTCGAGGATGCGCTGTGGGAGCTGGTCGCGTGCGGCCTCGTCACCGGGGACGGCATCGCGGGTCTGCGTGCGCTGCTGCTGCCCGACGACAGGAAGCGCAAGCTGCGCGAGCCGCTCGGCGCGCTCCGATCGGTCGGCGGCCGTACGAGCCGGCGCGCACTGCCGGTCGGACGCTGGTCGCTGCTGCGCACGGACGAAGTCGCTCCCATCGCCGACGACGAAGCCGACTCGCGCGTCGCCACGCGCCTGCTCACGCGCTACGGCGTCGTCTTCCGCGACGTGGTCGCACGCGAGCGAGGCCTGCCGCCGTGGCGGCGCGTCTTGTGGGCCCTGCGTCGCATGGAAGCGCGCGGCATCGTGCGCGGCGGCCGCTTCGTTTCGGGATTCGTCGGCGAGCAGTTCGCGCTGCCCCACGCGGTCGAGGCGCTGCGCGCCGTGCGTCGCGAGGACGGCGCCGACGAGATCGCGCTCGTCTCCGCTGCCGACCCTCTCAACCTGCTGGGCACGATCATTCCGGGCGCGCGTGTCTCGCCGTACACCACGCAGATGATTGCGTACCGCGGCGGCAGCGTCCTCGAAGTGGGCGAGCTCGGCGAAGTGAAGAGTCGGCTGCAGTCGTTCGGCGGGCGTTTCGCGGAGCCGGCGCGCGGGCGCCGGCGCTGACCGCCGGCACGCCCGCGCGATTCCCGACTCGGCCGCGCAATCGCCGCCACTTCGTTCGACGTCGCAGCGGCTCTCGGCGTCGGCGCCGGAGGTCAGCGTCCTTCTGCGTATTCCTTGAGCCCGTCGGCTGCGAGCTGGAACCCGGCGCGCACCTTCTCCGCGTAGAGCGCCTTGACGATCGGCGCGATCAGGCCGCTCATGTAGTCGATCGTCGTGTAGAGCGTCCGGTTCGTCCCGATCGGTTCCAGCGTCTGGTAGCGATTCGCGACCAGGATCGCGCGCGAGCCCATGAGGACGCCCCACGCGAGGCGGTGCGGCGGCTCGAGGACGTTGAGAACCTCGACCTGCCGGATCGGCTTCTGGCCCGGAAACCGGACGTCCATCACGACCTCCGAGCCGAGCTCTCCCGTGCACGCGATTCCGGGACAGAAGCGGTTCCACGCCGCGTAATTCGGGAAGTCGACGAGGATCTGCCAGACGCGCTCTACCGGCGCGTCGATCTCGACGCTCGCGGTCGGCGCGAAGCGGCCGAACGTGCCCTGCGCGTACCTCTGCTCGAGTGCGTTCGCCACGCCCACTACTCCGGCCTCTGCCGTTTCTGAGCCTCCAGCGCTTTCAGAAGATCGCCGGCGCCCTGGCCCCAGCGCGAGATCACCGACAGGCCGGTCGTGAACGGGACGTCCACCGGATGCACGCGCGAAGCGGGCAGGATGTAGATCGCGCCCGCCGCCGGCGTCGGCACCGAAGGCACGAAGACCGTGAAATTCCCGTCGGGCAGCTCCTCGACGATGAAGGCCGGAACGAGCGCGTCTTCGAGCTCGACGAGCGCGACCGCGAACGTCGAGTCGGTTTGCGTGCCGGTGACTCGGCCGGCCAGTCCGCGGATCAGGCTGTAGCCGGGAATCTTCTCGAGCACCGCCGCTTCGAACGCGTTCTTGGCGCGCAGGCCGGGACCGGTGCGCACGACGAGACCCGCGACGAAGCAGACCCCAACCACGATCCCGCCCGCCACCAGGCCGCGCCAGTGAACGCTGACGGGAACGGTCGCGGCGACGGGTGCGAAGAAGCCGAGCAGCCCGCTGATCGTCTTCGCGACCAGGAGGGTCGTAATGTAGATCGGCAGCACGACGAGAAGGCCGCCGACGAGCGTCGTCCTCGTGAACTCGGCGATCCGCGTCAGCACGGCTATTGAAAGAGGTGGATGTCGGCGAGCATCAGCAGGAAGTAGGGCACGAGCACGGCCGCTCCTGCGTAGTCCTTCGCGATGCGCTGGCCGCAGAACAGCATGAAGATCGTGATGGCCCCGATCACGCCGCCCGCGTACGCGAAGCTCGTTCCGCCCCAGAAGAGGAAAGCGAGCGCCCCGAGGCCGGAGAGCGTTCCGGCGAGCAGCTCGAATACCGTTACCACCGACAGCATCACGTCGACCTGCCCGGCCACGGGCGAAGCCTGGAAGTGCTCGCGCAGGTACGCCGCATTGCCGTCACGGTCGATCACCTTGTCGAGTCCCGACTGCAGGAAGAGAACCGCGACAAACGCGGCGGTGAGCAGTTGCATCCAGCACATGGCGTCTTCTCCGGGAATGGGGTGCGAGGTCCGCTCAGCCGGCCTTCGCGTCGTCGGGTCTGGCATCGTCGATCCTGGCGGCAACGATGAAGTCGTTCTCGGTGAGTCCGCCGGCGGCGTGCGTCCAGAGCTCGACGCCGACCTTCCCCCACGAAAGCGTGATGTCGGGGTGATGGTCTTCGGCCTCGGCGATCGCGCCGATCCGGTTCACGAACGCGAGAGCGGTCGCAAAGTCGGCGAGCTTCCAGGTCCTGCCGAGCCTCGGGCCGGACGAGATCGCCCAGCCGTCAAGCTCGGCGAGAAGCGCCGCGGCCTCGTCGTTCGACAGCGAAGGCATTCCTTCGCGGCACGGCAGGCAGCGTTTTCCCGACAGCCGGCTCACGTCCTCTTCCTGCGCGATGCGCGCGGCGGTGGCAAGCGGCGGCCAGTCGCTCGAATTCGCGAGGTTAGCACTTTGTCGTCATTGCCTCCCCTGGTGAGTCCGGGCTACTCGTCGGTAGGCCGTGTTCCAGCAGGTTGAGAGTGCCCGGACCGACGATCATAGTCCGACCATGAGGCTGACGATGAATACCGACGATGAGCTCCTGCGTGAAGCACAACGATTGACAGGCCTGACCAGAAAGTCGGCCGTCCTTCGTGCCGGGCTTGCTGCTCTGATTGAGCGGGAGAGCGCGCGGCACCTAGCTCGGCTGGGCGGCACCGAGCCGGAACTGCGACAGCCCCCGAGACGCAGAACGTTGCGGAAATGACCCTCGTCGATACCTCGGTCTGGATCGATCATCTACGGCGAGGCAACGAGCAGCTCGTTGCCCTGCTGGAAGCGGACGAAGTCTTCGGACACGTTGACGTCGCCGGCGAACTGGCGTGCGGACAGCTCCGCCAACGGAAAACGATTCTCGCGCTCCTGCGAAGGCTTCCCGTCGCAGAGTCTGAAGATCCCGAGCGTGTGCTGGATTTCATCGAACAGCATCGACTCTGGGGACGAGGACTCGGCTGGACGGACGTACGATTGTTATCCGCCGCTCTCGAGGTCTCAGCCCATCTCTGGACGATGGATCGCGCCCTCGGCGAGGCTGCCGCAGAGCTTGGGCTCAGCTAGTTCCCCTACTTCTGCCCGCCGTCTACGCGGATGACGGCTCCAGTCGTGAAGCTCGACGCATCGGAGGCGAGATAGAGCGCGGTGCCGACGACTTCATCGGGACGCCCTGCCCTCGCGAGCGCTGCCCGTCCGGCGAGAACTTCCTCGATTCCCTCGGGCCACGCCTTCGAGATATCCGTCAGGAAAGGCCCGGCCTGGATCGCGTTCACGCGCACCTTCGGCCCGTAAGCCTGGGCGAAGGCAATCGTGATCGCGTTCAGCCCGGCCTTGGCCGCAGCATAAGGCGTCTCCGTCGGGGTCGGACGCTCGGCGGCGATGCTGCTCACGTTGATGATCGAGCCGCCCTCGCCCTTCTGCATGCGCGACGCGACGAGGGCCGAGAGCCGGAACGGGCCCTTCAGGTTCACCGCGATCACCTTGTCCCAGAGCGCTTCGCTCACCTGATCGAGAGACGGGTAGAGCGGCGACATGCCCGCGTTGTTCACGAGCACATCCACTTTTCCGAACTTGCCGTAGGCGGCTTCGACGAGAGCGTCGAGCTCGTTCCAGGCGCCGACGTGACAGGCGTGGGCCAGCGCCCGGCGGCCGAGCGCCTCGATCTCGGCCACCGTCTGCTCGCACGAGTCGAGCTTGCGGCTGGCGACGATGACGTCGGCGCCCGCGCGCGCGAAGGCCAGCGACATTTCGTGTCCGAGGCCGCGGCTTCCGCCGGTGACGAGTGCGACCTTGCCCGTAAGGTCGAAGAGATTGGCGGGGGACGTCGCGGACATGGCGTGCTCCTTTCGAAGGAAAACAGGAATCAGGTGCCTCGTACGGTGAGTCGGGAGAGGATCGCGGCTGCCCCGCGGCGGACACGAACGTCCGCATCGCTTTCGCTGACCGTCCGCAGCGCCGCGAGCGACGCCGACGACGAGTCGCCGCTGCGGGCGAGAGACGTCACGGCGGCGAGGCGAACGAACGGATCGTCGTCGCCGAGCGCACCGCGATACAGGTCGCCGTCGGTCACGCCGCTGTCGCAGAGACAGAGCAGCGCCATCTTGCGACTTCGCGGCGATCCGCTGGTCGAAAGACGGCGAAGCCGGGAGCGGAGTGGATCGGACTCGCGCGCCTCGCGCGTGACCATCGAGGCCGCCGCCCAGCGCACGTCGCCGTCCTCGACGTCGAGGGCTTCGATGGCGATGTCGGTGATCACACTGGAGCTCAATCCTGCCCGGTTGGCTGCGAACGCGGCGCCCCAGCGGACTTCGGAATGCGCGCTCGCGAGCA
>CAYYVZ010000112.1:0-13082 GCA_964475235.1 uncultured Myxococcales bacterium
GAGCCTTCGCCGGCATCGAGGGACACGCGCGACGGCGAGAACACGGCGACGCGGCCGCTCGCGCCCGCGGCGGGGGCGACTCGCAGTCGAGGCCTCGCACGCGCGAGGAACGACGTCGCGGAGGCTTCGACGAAGACGCGCGCAGAAACGGCCGGGCCGCTCACGACGCGGACCTGATCGGTGGTGGGCTCGCTGCCGCCCACGGGCAGCGCGAAAGCGCCGCCGAGGACGGGATGCGCGAGAGGCGGCAGATAGTTCCGCTCGATGTCCCACTCGAGCTCGTTCGCCATCGCCGGATCGGGGTCCGGCGGCTGCCCGCCCCCGATCACGTCCTGCGGATCGAGCGGCGGCATGAACGGCCACCGCGTAAGCACCAGCGGGCCGTTCGAGAACAGCGCCTCCGGATCGCTTCCCGTCCAGGCAGCACCGACGAGCGCCACGGTGAGCCCGCCGAGCGAGGCGGGTGCGGCGAGATCGAACCCGATGGCGTCCTGGAAGCGTCCGGCATCGAGCGCTCCCATCTGCCTGCCCGCGTACGCGGTCGCTTCCTGAAGCTCGAGCGCGTCGTCGGCCGATCCGTCGGCGTTTGTGGGGCCTACGACGCCGTCGCCGTCGAGATCCGCGAACCCGTAGACGGTCACCGGCCTCAGGTCGAGGTCGCCCGAGGAGAGCACGCTGCCGTACGGCGGCGAACCGCTGCCGTCGCTGACCATCACCGTGAACGGGGTTTCGCTGCCGATCCCCGTGCTTCCTCCACCAGCGGCCATCGTCGCGATCGCCGGCCCGCCGGGGGCCAGCGCAGGCGCGGGAATCGCCGAGGACGTAACAAGGCCCACGCGAACGACGAGATCGACGTCGCCTTCGATTCCCGCATCGACGATGTCGTCGCCCGTTCCGAAGTCCTCGTCGATGCCCGGAAGCAGCAGCGGAAGCCCGGGCATGACCACCAACGGGACGTTGCTGCCGGAATCCACGGGGTCACCGTCGAAAACTTCCTGGGCGAGAGCGGACGACCCGATGCAGGCGGACATGGCCGCGGCAACGAGAGAACGACGTGCGAGCGTCGCGATTCTCACGAGCCCGCTCCCGCCGCTTCGGCCGTGTTGCTCAGGAACACGCCCTCGCCGGGTACCGTGGTGTAGAGCACGACATCGACGCTCCCCGGCGCGAATCCCGCGGGCAGCGCGAGCGTGATCTCGTGCAGGGTGAACTGCACGATCGCCGCGTCGCTCGAAGGCGAGCCCGCGGATTCGAGTGCCGCGATCTCTGCGATCGCGAGACCGTCGGCGAGCCCGGCGAAACTGCCGGCCTCGGCCACGTCCCCGACCGGAAAACGGACGAAGTTCGTGCCCTGGCTGACGACGACGTTGAGCGGGTAGTCGATCTGCAGTGTGTCGTCGAAGCCCCACGCGCCGAGGAGATCGACGAGCCGCGCGGGCGACCCGCTCGCCGATGCCTGTCCGATCACCAGGACCGGATCCGTGGAGCCGCCTAGGGCTGCAGGCGGTGACGCCATCAGCATGGCCGCGAGGAGGATGGCGCCGGCGCATGCGGCCGGTCGGCGTGTTGTCGTCATCGGTCTTTTCCCTCCCCTTGCCGGCACCCCGCAGACGGCGGCGGCCGCGCACGGTTTCTCACCGTCGCGGCCTGCAGTCTTTAACCTGGGTGCGGGTATTGTCATCCCCGAAATTCGGGGCGCCGACCGGCCGGTCGACGCCCCGCCTCCGAATCAGTTCACCGTGCAGGCCGCGGTTGCCTCGATCACGACGTTGCCGTTCGCGTCGATGAGCTGGGCCGTCACCGACGGAGCGCTGCCGCTGAAGAAGGTCGAAGGAATCGGCGTTGCGCCCATGGCGATGTCGCCTCCGTCGCTGTCGAAGTCGAACCCGACTTCGTCTCCGATGGAAGCGAGAGGCCCGGATGCCGCCTCGTTCGCTCCGGAAACGATGCGCGCGGTGTAGGTGCCGGTGCGCACGCCGCTCGCATCCACCGAAGCACGCGAACGCGACGAGCGTTTCTCGCAGCGGACGTCGAGCACTTCGTTGCCGGTCGGGATGGCCACGTCTGCGCACGAGTCCACCGCGCAGATGCCCGCGCCGATATCGACGCCTCCGCGCGCCGCACACTCGGACGGCAGGCGGTCCTCACACTGGTTGCCCGAGTCGTCCGGCTCGCAGCAGCGAGTATCGTCGTCGAGCGGGGGGATGCCGGCGCACGGATTCTCGAGGCACGACGCCGCGTCGACGACGATGCCGCCTCCGGCGCTGCACTCGGCGACGGTGCGATCCTCGCACTCGGGGCCGCTGTCATCGGGCAGGCAGCAGACGACGTCGTCTTCCGCCGGGGGCGTGGTCGTGTCGCAGGGATTCGGCAGGCACGTGAGTGCGCTCGACACGGTGCCGCCTTCCGCCACGCATTCGTCGGGCGTGCGGTCCTCGCACTCGATCTCGTCGTCGTCCGGGACGCAGCAGACGATCCTGGTGTCGTCGCTGCCGTTTCCGCCCGCCGGCACGTCACCGGCGAGAACGTCCGCGCCGGACACGTCGCGCACGACCAGGATCGAGCCGCGCGGATCGAAGCCGAGCAGGCCGTCGGTTGCCGTGCGGGGTCGCGAACGGAAGCGCAGGCGTGCACGGCCGTCTTCGTCGGCCGTTACCGATCCCACGGGAACCTCGCTGAAGAGCAACTCGTAGGCCGCGCCCGGCGTGAGCCCGCGCGCGCGGAACTCGAAGCGGCCCTCGTCGGCGCTGCGCAGGCGCAGCTTGGCGCGACCGCTCGCGTCCGGAACGACTCCGGTCGCGACGAGGTCGACGTCCGCCTTGTTGTCGGAGCCGGTCATCGCAAAGGCGTGGCCGGGGTGGAAGGAGGCAGTGGCCGCCACGAGCGCGGTCAGGCCGAGGAACAGGGTGCTGGTTTTCATTTCGTCTCCTTGGCGAGAGCGGGGTTTCGTCCGCCGCCTGCGACGCATGCTTCTTCGAACGCGTCCGGCGGGCTTGGTCCGTCTCTCGATGCCTGCCTTTGAGCAAGGCGCGTGCCTGCGTGGAAGTCTATGAAAAAACTAGGCTTTTAGGAGCGCGGATTCCCGCGCGGGGGAACTCACCCGCCTGGCGTCTCCGGGAACGGGCGTTCTCCCCCGCGTCACCCGGATCCCGGCCCGACGTCGCAAGCCTGCCGTTCCTGGGCTAAGGACGCCGCCGATGGCCGACATCCTGATTGTGGAAGACGAAGAGGTGCTGCGCCTGACGATTGCGCGCAACCTCCGGGGAAGGGGGCACGAAACCCGAGTCGCCGAGAGCGCCGAGGCCGGCCTCGAGATGATCGCCGAGGGTCCGCCGGACCTGATCCTCACGGACCAGCGACTGCCGGGCAAGAGCGGTCACGACCTGCTTCTGGAGGTGAGAGCCGGGCACCCCGATATCCCCGTCGTGATCCTCACCGCGCACGGCACCATCGAGGACGCGGTCTCGGCGATGCGCGACGGCGCCGCGGACTACCTGCGCAAGCCGGTCGATCTCGGCGAGCTGCAGCTCGTGATCGAACGGTGCCTGCGCGGCAAGAGCCTGCGCCTCGAGCTCGACTACTACCGGGCACGAAGCCTCGGCGACGCTGCGACCGAAGGAATTCTCGGCAGCTCCCCAGCTGTCGAAACGCTGCGCGCAATGATCCGGCGCGTGGCCGGGCTGCAGAAGGAAGGCGGCGTCGGCCCGACGGTGCTGCTGACGGGCGAGACCGGCACCGGCAAGGGCCTCGTGGCACGCGCGATCCACCGTGCGTCCGTGCGTCGCGATTCGCCGCTCATCGAGGTCAACTGCACCGCCATTCCGGAGGATCTGCTCGAAGCCGAGCTGTTCGGCTACGAGCGCGGCGCCTTCACCGGCGCCGTGGCGGCCAAGCCGGGCCTGCTCGAAGCCGCAGAGGCCGGAACGCTGTTCTTCGACGAGATCGGTCACATGAGCCTCGCGCTGCAGGCCAAGCTTCTCAAGGTGATCGAAGACCGCACCGTGCGCCGCCTCGGCAGCACGCGCGACCGCGCGGTGCGCTGCTCGTTCGTGACGGCCACGCACATGGATCTGGAGAAGCTCGTCGCGGACGGAAAGTTCCGCGAGGATCTCTATCACCGCATTCGCGTGGTGGAGGTGACGATGCCGCCGCTGCGCGAGCGCGACGGCGACGTGCATCTGCTCGCCGCGCACTTTCTCGCGCGGCATGCCGTGGACTACGGCGTTCCCGCTCCCGTGCTCACGCAGGCTGCGGAGCGCGCGCTGGTCGCGCACCGCTGGCCCGGCAACATCCGCGAGCTCAGCCACACTCTCGAGCGCGCCGTCGTCCTGTGCGGCACCGGGACGATCGACGCGGCCGATCTCGCACTTCGCGGGGGCGGAGCGGCAGCGTCCCGCCCGGAGGTCGTGCCGGCGAGGGAGGCCTCCGCACCGCCGTCCGTGGCTCGCCCCGAGCCGGTGCAGGTCGCTTCGGACTCCAAGGTCGCCGTCGACTTCTCGGCCGGCCCCGTTCCAATGGAGCAGGTCGAGCGAGAGATGCTGTTCGCGGCTCTGGAAAAGGCAGGGGGGAGCAAGACGGAGGCGGGCCGTCTTCTCGGCATGTCGCGCGACATGTTCCGCTACCGGCTTTCGAAGTACGAATCCTGAGCTTCGGCGTCCGGTACGCTCACGCGCAACCGCGCGCCTCCTCCCGGCGCATCGTCCACGTGGATGGTCGCACGATGTGCATCGGCGATGCGGCGCACGGTCGCGAGCCCCACGCCCGTCCCCTTCGGCTTGGTCGTGAAGAACATGCGGAACATCCTCTCGCGCCGCTCTTCCGGGATGCCCGGACCGTGGTCGCATACCTCGAGAAACGAAGAGGAGCCGTGCCTGCCGGTCGCGACGGCGACGACCGAATCGTCGGGACTGGCGTCGACGGCGTTGGCGATGAGCTCGACGGCGAGCTGCTCGAAGAGCACCGGGTCCACAAAGGCCGGCGCGTCGCCCGCCGACACCTCGATGCGAATTCGCCGGGAGGACGCACGGCCGCGCACCTGGTCGGCGGCGCGCAGGCCGATTTCGGCGAGCGAGGACGGCTGCGGCGCCACGTGGTAGGGGCGCGCGAAATCGAGAAGCGAGTCGATCCGTGAGCTCAGTCGATCGGTCTCGCGCACGAAGTACTCCACCAGCTCGCCGGCCGGGTGCGATTCGAGCTCGATGTGCGCCTGCTGCGCGGCTGCGCGCATTCCGGCAAGCGGATTGCGGATGGTGTGTGCCACGGCACCGGCGATCTCGCCGATGGCCGCGAGTCTTTCCTTGATGACGAGCTCGTCCTGCGCGTGCCGGAGCTCGTCGAGCGCGCCGCCGAGCTCGACGTTCTTGCCGGCGAGATCGCGGTTGAGCGTGTCGATCGTGCGAAACGATTCGGCGTTCTGCATCGCCACCGCGAGCTGGCCGGCGATCGTGCGCAGCAGATCCACGTCTTCGCGGGTGTAACGCCCGCCCGACCGATGCGGCCCGACGAGGAGAAGGCCGGTCGGCTTTCCCTCGAGTGCCAGCCCGAGCGCGACCGACGCGCCGGTATCGTCGAGCGACGCGCCGCCCGGGTCCTGGCTCGTGAGAACCTCGCTTTCGGCCGCGCGAAGCGCGAGATCGCCGAGCTCCGGCGCCTCGGCCCCGTCGCGATGCACGTCGATCGAAGCGCTGGATCCGGGCGCGTGGAGAAGCGCCCCCCGAAGCCGCGGGGCCGCTCCGTCGGTCATCGTGTAGATGCCCGCGAACGTCGGCTGCACGGTGTCGTCCACCAGCGCGAGCACGGTCGGGATGAGCTTCTCCAGGTCGAGGATCGTCGAGAACGCGCGCACGGCCGACCGGACCACGTCGCGATAGACCCAGCGCCGGCGGTCGTAGAGACGGTTGACGACGTCCTGCATGCGGCGCCGGCTCGGATCGAACGCCAGGATGAGCAGGACGATGAACGTTCCCTCCGCGACGCGCGACGCAAGCGGCGTCGCATTCTCGAACATGGCGTCAAAGGCGTTGATCGCGATCGAGTAGGCGGCGAAGACGGCGCCGCTCAGCGTCGTGTAGACGATGGTGCGCTTGACGACGGTATCGACGTCGAAGAGGTCGTGCCGCGCGACGGCGTAGCCGATGCCGATCGGGAACAGCACGAACGGAACCGCGAGAAAATTGAACGGCAGGGACACGCCGCCGACGTAGAACGCGAAGAGGAACACGGCAGTGGGCAGGAACCCGCCCAGCGTCGCGAGCAGGACCACCTGGCAGCGCCGGCGGACCGCATCGCTGCGTCCGCGCCGCAGATGCCACGTGAAAAAGCCGAACGCGACGAGCGCACCGGCCGCCATGGCGAGATGGACGAGGCGGTCGAGCCCCAGCAGCCCTTCGCGGTTCGTGAAGAAGAATGCGTGCGAGAGCAGGCCGAACGTGACCGAAGCCGCCGCAGCGAGCACGAGCAGTGCGTTCTCCACGCGGCTCACGCGGCGCTCGACCGGAAACCGGCTGATCATGAAGAGCGTGGCGGTGGGCGTGAAGCCGGCCGCGAAGAAATAGAGCTCCCGGAACCTGTAGGGTCCGAACAGATCGATGGACATGGCGAGATAGAGGGCCTGCGCGAGCGCGAAGAGACCGACCGCGCGCGCCCCCGGATCCGACAGGCCCACGTAGAACATCGTCGCGGCGAGCAGCAGCAGGACCACGGCGTCGAACAGGAAGACCCCCGTGCTCGCGGCGAAGTGGCCGAGACGGAAAGTTTCGGTGTGCACGACGAGTTCGGACAACTCGTCTTCGTGTCGGGCTTCGTAGCGTATCGGCGATCCGGGCGAACGTGAGGCAACCTCGTCTTCGATCTGATGGGCGGTGTGGAACGGCTCGCCTTCGACGCGCTCGATCCACGAATGGTAGCGCAGGCCGGCCTGGGCGCCCGGCCACGAAGACAGCCCGACGGCGGGAACGAATCCGTTCTCCCAGACGAAAAAACCGGGGAAGGGCTGGCCGATGCGTGCGAGAGCCGAGTACCCGCACACACCGACGATCGCGGCGCTCACGAGCAGAAGCGCGAGCGCTCCCGTGCGCATCAGCCGTTCTCTCGCTGCTCGAATGGTGGGACTTGTTGTCATCGGGCAAGCCCGCGCGTAGTCGGGAGCCCGCGTCGGTCCGTCGGACGCCGGAACCATCGGCCATCCGACCGGACGCAGGCTGTTCGAACCTCATGCAACGTCCGGTCCAAGGCAAATCGAACCTCCGGTCGGACCTCACTCCGTTCGGGTCGCCGCCCTCGTTCGCACACGCGGGAAAGTCCCGCAGTCGCGCGTGGCCGCTGTGGCTGGCCGTGCTCGCGTCGTCGGTTCTTTACGTATCGGCCCACGCTCCCTGGTCGCTGCGAGCGCTCGCGTTCGTCGCCACGATGCCGGTGACGGCCGCGCTGCTAGGCGGCGCCCGGGTGCCGGTTGCGCGTGCCGCGCTGGCGGGCGCCTTGTTCGGAGCGTCGGCAACGTGGCTGCTCGTGGGGCATTGGAGCTGGCTGGCGGCCAGGGAGTTCTTCGCAGGCTCGCCGGTCGGCGCCGCGGCATTCGTGGCCGGTCTTCCGCTGCTCGCGTCGGGGATCGCGCTCCACTACGCGGCGGCCTTTGCGTTGCTGTCGAGGCTGTCCGGCGGCGGCGCCGCCGCCGGCGTGTTCGGAAGCGCGGCGATCTGGTCGCTGGCCGAGCTCGCGCGAACGTCGCTCGGATACGGAAATCCGTGGGGATCGTTCGCGTCCGCGCTCGCAAGCGGAGACGCGGACGCGTTCGGGGCGACTCCCGGGATATCGGCGTTGCTTGCGCTCGGCGGCCCCGTCGTCGTTGCGTTCGTTGCGTCGGGCGTCGGCGCCTCGATCGGGCTCGCGTGGGCGCGGCGTCGCCGCCGAGCCGAGGCTGGCCGTGCGCTCGCAGCCGGTCTGGTCGTCCTTGCCGTCGCGATTGCAGCGACGCGCGTCGATCCGTCCCCGGCGATCCGAACTGAGGCTGCGCTCGCGCCGCTTCGAGTCGCCATCGTGCAACCCGGCGTCGGCGGAAGCGGGCTCTGGCAGGGAGCGGGCGCCGCCGAATCGCTCGCGCGGCTCACGGAGCTGTCGCGCCGTGCTGGTGCCGGCGTCGCGGATCTCGTCGTGTGGCCCGAGAGCGCGCTGCCGTTCCTGCTCGACGCGAACGTCGCGCGTCGCGACGAGGTTCGCGAGCTCGCGAAGTCGCTCGATACCGCGATTCTGGCCGGCGGGTCGCGGGCCGTTCGCGCGGGCGCGAAGTCGCTCGTCTTCAACTCGGTGTTTCTCTTTCCTGCGGACGGCGGCTTGCCCGTGGCCTACGACAAGCGCTTCCTGCTTCCGTTCCTGGAAAGAGTGCCGTGGTGGAGTGCACCGTTCCTGCAGTCGCGATGGCAGGGAGCCTACTCGCCGGGATCGTCGGCCGGCGATTCCGATCCGCCGTTCGTGTCCGTTGCGAGCCCCGACACGCTCGACGTGAAGGGCTGGCGCATCGCCCCGCTGCTCTGTTTCGAGGCGATTTACCCGGATGTGACCGCCGCACGAGTCGCGCGCGGGGCCGACCTGCTCGTGAACCTCTCGAACGACTCGTGGTTCGACGCGGGCTCCGGAGTGCAGCAGCACTTCGCGCTCGCCCGGCTCGCTGCGGCGGAGACGCGCCGTCCGCTCGTGCGTGCGGCGACCACCGGAGTTTCGGCGCTGGTGTCGGAGAGCGGGGAGCTCGCCGTCCTCATGCCGCTTCGCGAGCCGGGCTTCACCGTCGTCACCGTCGCGCCGCCCGTCCGCGATTCGCTGTTCGTGCGTGGTGGACGACCGGGGTGCGCGCTGCTAGTGATGCTCGTCGCTGCGGGCGCCCTCGCCGCAGCCGCGCGCCGCCGGAAAGAACGCCGCGCCGGGGAGCAAACCGTTTCATGATGGAGTCCGGTTCCGAGCATCCGAACGTCGTCCTCGTGCGCGACCTGTTCCGCGCGTTTCGCGAGAACGATCTTGCGGCCATCGAGCGGGTGCTTCCCGAGCACGCCGTCTGGGAGTTCCCGGGTCGTCGCGGGAAGATCGCCGGCCGACACGAGGGGCGCGCGGGCATCCTTGGATTTCTCATGAACGTGATGTCGCTGACCGGGGGGACGTTTCACCTCGACCTCGAAGACGTCGTCGCCGGCGATCGTCACGCGGTCGCGTTGTTCCGCGGGCACGGACAGCGCGAGGGCAAGGTACTCGACAACCCGACCTGCCTGCGCATGCGTATCGAAGACGGCCAGATCGTCGAGATCCGCGAGTTCGTCTGGAACCTCTACGAAGTCGACGATTTCTGGGCGTGAACGAAGGCGGGGATCTCACGGAGGGTCCGCAGCTTTCGAATCCTCTCGTCGTCCGCGCCGAGATAGCTGGTCAGCACGGCTGCGACCTGGTCGATCTCGAGCGTCCCCGCCGCCTGCATCTCCTCGAGATCGGCCCAGTCTTTCGTGCGGTTGAAGAAGGCCTTGAAGACCGCGATGTCGCGGCAGGCAAGGAAGGGTACACGCGTGCCGCCGAAGTCTTCCTCGCGGCAACGCTCGAACGCCTCATGGTGGAAGGCGGTGGTGTCGAGGAAGACGTCCACCGGCGTCCGCTCCCACCATAGGCGCACCTGGCCGTCGCGCTCGAGTGCAGCGAGCTGGGCTTTGTCGCACACAACCCCGCGCGGCAGCGCCGCGACGACACTGCGGCTCTTCTCCGCGTCAACGAAGACGTTGACGTCGATGTCGATCGTGCCGCGCGCCCGCTCGGTGCACCACGCCAGCGCCAGTGCGCCGCCGAACGCGTGCGGCAGCCCGGCTTTGTCGAGCGCGCGATGCAGCGCGACGATCTTGCGGACGAGGGTGCTCAACGCGCTCCGAACTTCGGGAATTCGAGCGTCTTCGCGACGCGTGCCGGGAACGCCTCCGCGAGCGCGAGCACGTCCTCGAGCTCCTTTCCGCGCAGGATGCCGTCGCGCTCGCGAACGCGCGGCGACACGACGATGTCCGCCGAGAATCCATAGGCATCGAGGATGCGTAGAAGCGTGGTCACCGTGGGCGACTTCCGACCGGACTCGTAGGCCGCGACGGTCGGGTGGGAGGTTCCGGCCTTCTCCGCTGCCGCGCGCAGACTCAGGCGGGCGCGCAGGCGTGCGGACCGCAGCGTACTGCCGAACTGGCGGGCAGAAAGACTCACGGTCAAGATGGTATCCGAGTAGATACCATGCGGCAAGGGCCAGCGTGCCTCCCGGAAATGGACGCGATCTTCAGAGGGTCGCGACTTCGCGCACTGGCGCGGGGCTCTCGACCGCCACGACATCACGTTCGGGATCGCCATTCGTCTGAGGGATTCGGATGCGGACCGCCAGATGGTTCGGCCCAAGCTGCCGACCGTTGCCGGTGAACCGAATCACTCCGGGCAGGCGTCGGAGCACGCGAGCGACGGCCGGGAGTTGCGTCGCCCGGCTGGCTTCAGAGCAGCCGGGCGTGTACCCGCCTCCTTCTCACCGTCGCAACGACGGAGCCTGGCAACGGGCGCGTCAGGGCAGAACGATTTGAAGGATTCTTCGACTCCCGGTGCAAAGGTCGTGTCGCGGCTGTTCGCCGCGCTCGTCGCGCTGACGGCAACGTTGGGCGAGCCACCTCCGGCCGGCGCTGCGACGCTGGCAACGATCGAGGAATTCCGCGGCACCCTCGTCGTGGTCTGGGGCGATCCAGGCCCCGATGCCGGCGGCAAGGGAGCCGTGTTCTACCGCCTCGTCGCGGCCGACGGCACCAGCCTGGACCTCGACGTCGGTGCCCGGCCGGGTCTTGCCAACGAGGTGCTGGCGTATTTCGGCAAGCCCGTCGTCGTGCGCGGGGCCCGATCGCTGCAGCGCGCGGCGGGC
Organism: uncultured Myxococcales bacterium; assembly: GCA_964475235.1. Classification (GTDB taxonomy): domain Bacteria; phylum Desulfobacterota; class Binatia; order UBA1149; family CAITLU01; genus DATNBU01. The sequence goes on from CAYYVZ010000112.1 coordinate 10,904, forward strand.
CCGGATCGAGTGATCGTCCAGTCGATCACCGGCGACTTCTCGAAGGCAGGCGACGCGCGTGCCGCTGTCGCGACCGCTCCCACGACGACGACCAGAAGAGTCCTCTATCTGCTGCTCAAGTTCGCGGACGATACGGGCGTACCCCACGCGCCTCAATTCTACCTCGACATGACCGATCCGCTGTCGCCGCCGCCGGGCTCCGGGCTTCCGGTGACGCTCAACCAGTTCTTTCACAAGACCTCCGGGGGGCGTCTGAGCTGGGACGCCGACGTCGGAGGCGAAGGCGGCCTTGAACCTACCGGATGGCTCACGCTGCCTCACCCGCGGAGCCACTACGTGCCGTGCAACTCGAGCGCCATCTGTACCGACTGGGGCGGCATCTCGAACGATGGTGCTACGGCCGGAAAGGCCGAGGGAATCGATTTTACCGTCTACGACAACATCAACTTCGTGATGAGCAACGATCTGGACTGCTGTGCATGGGGCGGCGCTACCGTCATCGATGGGAAGGTCTTCGGGGCCACGTGGGAACCGCCCTGGGGTCAGGAGCCGTCGACGTATGTCCACGAGCTGGGTCACAGCCTCGGGCTGCCGCACTCGGGCTGGGTCTACTACGCGTACGACAGTCCCTGGGACATGATGAGCTCCAGAGTCTCGCTCAACTCGCAGCCATGCGGTTCGTACACCTCCGCGAACAACAACGGCTCCGTCAGGGACCTTTACTGCCACGAGCCGGGAAACGGCTACATCGGCCCGCACAAGGACCGACTCGGCTGGATCGCTTCGTCCAACCGTTCTGTTGTCAGCGCAAGGCAGTCGCTGACGACCAGTCTCGAGGGTTCCGCGCTTCCGGAGGGCTCGGCGATCAAGCTGATCAAGGTGTGCCTCCCCTGCGAGCCCTGCGACGGGCCGAACGCCCACTTTCTCACCGTCGAGGCCCGGACGGCCGGGCAGGGGGCTACTTCGCAGTTCGACAACGGGATCTACGGGGACGGCGTGATCCTTCACGACGTCCGCATGGATCGCCCGACCGTTTCGGGAACGTGCTTCTGGAACAGCCAGAGCGGCTGGGCTCAGCCGATCGACGCCACGCCGGGCGACTGGAACGGCGCGCCTACATGCAACGGTAACGGCTTCACCTGGCCGTACGCGCTCGGCAACGCGCAGTGGCTTCCGGGCCAGACTTACACCGACCAGGGGCTCGGTTTGTCGGTGCAGATCGGCAACCGCAGCGGCTCCGCGTACGCAGTCACGGTCAATCCCGGCGGAGCAAACCCATCGCTGCCGGGCTGCAACGTCTGCGGCGATCTGCTGGTCGACTCCGGTGAGCAGTGCGACGACGGCAACCTGACCGACGGCGACGGATGCGACAGCAACTGCAGGACGACCGGTTGCGGCAACGGTGTCGCCACCGCCGGAGAACAGTGTGACGACGGCAACCTGGTGAACGGCGACTGCTGCAGCTCGACCTGCACGCTGGTCGCGCCCGGCACCCCTTGCTCCGACGACGGCAAGCGTTGCACGAGCGATGCCTGCGACAGTTTCGGTATCTGCGCGCACCCGACGAAATTTGGAGGGACGATCTGCCGCTCGTCCGTCGCAGACTGTGACTCGACCGAGTACTGCGACGGCGTGTCTGCCGATTGTCCGGCGGACACGTTCTGGCCGAGTACGACCCCGTGCACTTGGGGCACCTTGTGTGATCCTGCCGAGTACTGCACAGGAACGTCGCCGTACTGCCCGCCCGACCTGAAGAGTACGGTGGTATGCCGGCCTGCGCTCGACGTCTGCGACAAACCCGAGAGCTGTGATGGCGTATCGTCGGAATGCCCGTACGACGACTACCAGCCTTCGACGCGCATGTGCCGTGCATCCGCGGGAGTCTGCGACGCCGCGGAGTATTGCACCGGCGGATTCTTCCTGTGTCCGTCGGATCAGAAGAGTACCTCGGCGTGCCGGGCTTCGGCGGGGATCTGCGACGTCGCGGAGACCTGCGACGGGGTGTCGAACTCCTGCCCGGCGAACGGATTCCAGTCCTCGTCCGTCGTCTGCCGGTCGTCCGCCGGTGTTTGCGACCTTGCCGAATCGTGCTCGGGAACATCGGCATCGTGCCCGTCGGACGCCAAGCGCGGCGGGGTTTGCCGGTCGAGCGCCGGAGTTTGCGACGTCGCCGAGTCCT
>CAYYVZ010000113.1:0-10018 GCA_964475235.1 uncultured Myxococcales bacterium
GGGCATGGACCGGCTCGTGCAGCACAACGTGCTCGCGATGTCGGGACGTGCAGTGGAAGCCGCCGGCGACGTCGACACCCTGCTCCTCGACAAGACCGGAACCATCACGCTCGGCAACCGCATGGCAACCGAGATGCTGCCGCTGCCGGGCGTGTCCGCCGAAACCCTCGCCGATACCGCGCAGCTCGCATCGCTGAGCGACGAGACACCCGAGGGGCGCTCGATCGTGGTGCTCGCGAAGGAGAAGTACGGGCTGCGCGGGCGCGAGTTGGGCGAGCTCGGCGGGCACTTCGTCCCGTTCACGGCACAGTCCCGGATGAGCGGCGTCGATCTGGACGGCGTCGAGATCCGCAAGGGTGCCGTCGACGCCGTCGTCGCCTTCGTCGCGGCCAGGAACGGCAGTCACTACCGGCCGCCGTCCGAGCTCGTCGAGATCGCGGACCGCATCGGCCGATCCGGCGGAACGCCGCTGGCGGTCGCGAGGAACGCGGAGATGCTCGGGGTGATCCACCTGAAGGACATCGTCAAGGGCGGCATCCGCGAGCGTTTCGCCGAGCTGCGCAGGATGGGAATCCGCACGGTGATGATCACGGGCGACAACGCCGTCACGGCAGCCGCGATCGCGGCCGAGGCCGGCGTGGACGATTTCCTGGCGCAGGCGACGCCCGAGGCCAAGCTCAAGCTGATCCGCGACGAGCAGTCGGACGGCAAGCTCGTGGCGATGTGCGGCGACGGCACCAACGATGCACCGGCCCTCGCCCAGGCCGACGTCGGCGTCGCGATGAACACGGGAACGTCTGCGGCCAAGGAAGCCGGCAACATGGTGGATCTCGATTCGAACCCCACCAAGCTGATCGAGATCGTCGAGATCGGGAAACAGCTTCTGATCACGCGGGGCGCTCTGACGACGTTCAGCATTGCCAACGATGTGGCGAAGTACTTCGCGATCATCCCGGCGATGTTCATGGCTTCGTTCCCCGAGCTGGCCGTGCTCAACGTGATGGGCCTGGCGACTCCCGAGTCGGCCATCCTGTCCGCCGTGATCTTCAACGCGATCGTGATCATCGCGCTGATTCCTCTCGCACTGCGAGGGGTGAAGTACCGTCCTCTCGGAGCCGCCGCGATCCTGCGTCGCAACATGCTCGTCTACGGACTCGGCGGCATCGCCGTGCCGTTCGCCGGCATCAAGGCGATCGACATGCTCGTTTCCGCGCTCGGACTTGCATGATCCGGAACGACGGAACGACCGCACGCGTGTTTCGGCCCGGTTTGCCGAAAGTGCTAGAGGTTCGTGACGGAACGAGGGCGCGGCGGGCGCCCGGAGTGCCAACCATGTTGCCCAGCCAGCTCATCGCACCAGCGGATGCCGTCGTGGACCTGAAAGCAGGCGACAAGACCCAGCTGCTACGCGACCTTGCCGAGAGGCTTTCGGTGCGAAGCGGCGTTTCCTCCGCACGCATCGCGAGCGCATTCGCCGCCCGGGAGGTGCTCGGCTCGACCGGGATCGGCGGCGGCGTCGCGCTTCCCCACGCCCGCGTCGCCGGCGCACGGCGAACCTGCGCGCTCTTCGCGCGACTGGCGAGGCCCATCGATTTCGCGGCGGTCGACGGCAGGCCCGTCGATCTGGTCTGCGCGATCCTCGCTCCCGAGAACGCGCGCCCGGAAGCTCTGTCCGCGCTGGCGGCGGTCTCGCGCGTTCTGCGGGATGCGACGATCGTCGAACGGCTTCGAAAGGTTCCGGACGGCAACGCGCTCCACGAACTGCTGACGACGGCCGATCTGGCCGCGACGACCGGCTGACGTCGTGCCGGCAGGCGGCAAGGACATCCGGCCGTCCCCCGAAGCGCTGCTCGCGCTCGCCACAAGCGAAGAGCGCGGCCGTCTCAAGATCTTTCTCGGGGCCGCGCCCGGAGTCGGCAAGACGTACGAGATGCTGCAGACGGCGCAGGCTCGCCGGCGCGAAGGAGTGGACGTGGTCGTCGGCGTCGTCGAAACGCACGGCCGCGTCGAGACGTCGGCCCTCCTTGCCGGCCTCGAGATCCTGCCGAGACGGCGCGTCGAGTACCGCGGCCAGACGCTCGAGGAGTTCGACCTCGACGCCGCGCTGGCGCGCCGCCCCGCGCTGCTTCTGGTGGACGAGCTCGCGCACACGAACGCGGCGGGCAGTCGCCACCCGAAGCGCTACCTCGACGTGGACGAGCTGCGAAGCGCCGGCATCGACGTCTACACGACGCTCAACATCCAGCACGTAGAGAGCCTGTCCGACGTGGTGGCCAGCATCACGGGTGTACGCGTACGCGAGACGGTCCCCGACAGCGTGCTCGACGGTGCCAACGACATCGAGGTCGTCGACCTGGCACCCGAGGACCTGCTCCAGCGACTGCGAGAGGGCAAGGTCTATGTTCCGGAGATGGCTCAGCGCGCCCTCGATGGCTACTTCGCTCCGGGCAACCTGACGGCGCTGCGTGAGCTCGCGCTTCGCCGTACGGTCCAGCGCGTCGACGAGCAGCTTCTGAGCCACATGCGGGAGCATGCGATCCGTGGTCCATGGGCTGCCGGCGAGCGGGTGCTCGTGTACCTGAGCGCGCATCGTCCGGGTGCGCCGATCGTGCGCTACGGCAAGCGTCTCGCCGACCAGTTCCACGCCCCCTGGACGGTGCTCTGCATCGAGACGTCCGACAGCGCCCTCCTCGACGATGCCCGGCGCGACGGCGTCGCCGAAAGCGTCAGGCTCGCGGAGCGGCTCGGTGCGACGACGCTCGCGTTGCCGGGTCGCGACGTAGCCGGCGAGATCCTTCGCTACGCGCGCGAGAACAACGTCACACAGATCGTGGTGGAGCGGCCGCGGCGTTCGCGCTGGAGCGAGCTCGTGCGCGAGTCGGTCGCACAGAGTCTCGTTCGCCGAGCCGGCAGGATCAGCGTCCACGTGATGGGTGACCCCGAAGCTTCCGGGGAGCCCGCAATCGCGCGGAGCGTTCCCGCCTGGAGGCGGCAACCCGTCCAGGCGTCCGGTTACCTCGCGGCGATCGGGCTCGTCGCTGCGTCGCTCTGTGCGGGGCTCTTCCTGTACCCCTTCGTGGGCTCCGAAAACGTCGATCTCGTATTCGTGCCTGCCGTGATGGCCGTCGCGACTCGCTTCGGTCTCGTCCCGTCGCTGTTCGCGGCGGTCCTGAGCTCGCTCGCGCTCAACTTCTTCTTCATCCCGCCCGTCTACACGCTGACGGTCGGCGATCCGAAGAACGTCGCCTCGCTGTTGCTCTTCACCGCAGTCGGGATCGTCATCAGCAACCTCGGTTCCCGAATGCACGCGGAAGCGAAGGCGGCCTACGTGCGTACCACGACGACGCAGGCGCTCTACGAGTTCAGCCGCAAGATCGCGGCGGTCGCCGACCTCGAGGACCTGCTCTGGGCAGCAGCATTCCAGATCGCATCCATGCTGAAGCTCGACGTGGTTTTCCTTCTGCCGGAGAACGGCTCGTTGCGGGTCGCGGCGGCTTACCCTCCGGAAGACCGGCTCGACGACGCCGACCTCGCCGCTGCGCTGTGGGCATGGGACCGCAACCACCCGGCCGGTCGCGGCGCCGATACCCTTCCGGGCGCGAAGCGACTGTTTCTTCCACTGCAGACCGCTCGCGGCGCGGTCGGCGCCGTCGGACTCGCACGCGAAAAGCCGGGTGAGCTGATGACTCCGGACGAGCGCCGCCTGCTCGACGCGCTTCTCGACCAGACAGCGGTCGCAGTCGAGCGCTTCCGTCTCGCCGAAGACTTCGACCGGACCCGCCTCGCCGCCGATCGCGAACGCCTTCGCGCCGCGCTGCTGACTTCGCTATCCCACGACCTCAAGACGCCACTCGCGTCCATCATCGGCGCTGCAAGCGCCCTCGGGCAGGAGGGCGCCCCGCTGGACGAAGGGGCGCAGCGCGACCTCGTACGCATGATTCACGAGGAGGCCGAACGCCTCAGCCGTTTCGTCCACAACCTGCTCGACATGACGAAGCTAGAGTCCGGCTCGATCGAGCTCGCGGTCGAGGCCGTTGACCTGAGCGAGCTCGTCGGAAGCGCGCTCGAGCGAACCGCGCGGTTTTTTACCGAGCTGCGGGTCGACGTGGAGCTGGCGCCCGATCTTCCCATGATCATGCTCGATCCGGTGCTGTTCGAGCAGGTCTTGTTCAACCTGCTCGACAATGCATCGCGCTACGCTCCGCGCGGCTCCGTCGTACGGATCGCGGGCCGTCGCCACGACGGCGGAGTGCGCGTGGAGATCTCCGACGAGGGGCCGGGTATTCCGCAGGACGATCTGGAGTCGATCTTCGAGAAATTCTACCGCGTGCGCAGCGGCGACCGGCGCCGCGTCGGAACGGGCCTCGGACTGGCCGTGTGCCGCGGCTTCGTCTCGGCCCTCGGCGGCACGATCGTCGCAGGCAACCGCAGCGACCGCAGCGGCGCCGTGTTCACGATCGACTTCCCCGAGGCATGCACCGTCGCCGAACCGCACGAATCGGGAAGCGGACCCGCATGGGCAGTGGCGGAGTAACCGGATGAACGAGGCAAACGGTGTTCCCGTGCTGGTCGTGGACGACGAGCCCGCCATCCTGAGACTGATCCGCACGAGTCTCGACGCCCAGGGCTACCGCACGATCGAAGCCGACTGTGGAGGCCGCGCTCTCGAACAGTTGCGCGCGACCCGGCCCGACATCGTGCTGCTCGACCTCGGACTTCCCGACATGGACGGCCTCGACCTGATTCCGCGCATCCGCGCGGAATCGGACGTACCGATCATCGTGCTGTCGAGCCGCGAGGACGAGAAGGGGAAGGTCGAGGCGCTCGATCGCGGCGCCGACGACTACGTGACCAAACCCTTCGGCATCCCCGAGCTCGTCGCGCGGATCCGGACCGCGCTTCGTCACCGTGTGCAGCAACAGGGGGGCGCACCGGTCTTTCGAAGCGGTCCGCTCGAAGTGGACCTCGTGCACCGGAGAGTCTCGGTCGGCGGCCATCCCGTTCGCCTTTCCCCCAAGGAGTACGAGATCCTCCGGCTACTGGTGGTCCACGCCGGAAAGGTCCTCACGCACCGCATGATCATGAAGGAAGTGTGGGGAGGGCCGACCGACTCGCAGTATCTTCGAATCTACGTCCGGCAACTCCGGCAGAAGCTCGAAGCAAACCCCGAACGTCCCGTGCATATTCTTACGGAGACGGGGGTCGGCTATCGATTGCGCGTGGGCGACTGAGCAGGCAGCGCACCGCCACTCTGGCTCTCGCGCGGCTTTGGCCTCATAACTGTCCCGCATGCAGCTCGACCTCGTCGCGACGTCCACGTTCGGCCTCGAGGCCGTCGTTGTCCGCGAGCTCGAGGCGCTCGGATACCCGGCGCGGTCCACGCAGACGGGGCGCGTCGAGTTCCGGGGAGACGAGCGCGCCGTCGCGCGCGCGAACCTCCACCTTCGCTGCGCCGATCGCGTGCTGGTCCGGGTGGCCGCTTTCGCCGCACCCGACTTCGACGCCCTGTTCGAGACGACCTACGACGTCCCGTGGGAGGAATGGATCGGGCCCGAAGACGCGTTCCCCGTCTCCGGTCGCTCCGTGAAGAGCACGCTCTCGAGCGTCCCCGCCGTGCAGCGAACGGTGAAGAAGGCCATCGTCGAGCGCCTCATGCGCGCACACAACGTACACTCGCTGCCGGAGACGGGCCCGGTCGTTCCCGTCGAGATCGCGCTGCTCAAGGACGAAGCGACGCTGCTGCTCGATACGAGCGGATCGGGCCTGCACAAACGCGGCTACCGCGACCTCGTCGGTGCCGCTCCGCTGCGCGAAACGCTGGCGGCCGCGCTGGTCGATCTCTCGTTCTGGAAGCGCGGCAAGCCGCTCGTCGATCCGTTCTGCGGCAGCGGCACCATCGCGATCGAGGCGGCGATGCTCGGCCGGCGTCTCGCGCCAGGGCTCGGCCGAACGTTCGCAGCCGAGGACTGGCCCGCGTTCGACGAGACCGTCTGGGCCGTCGCGCACGAGGAGGCGCGAGACCTCGAGCTCGCCGATCTCGGCGAGCCGATCCTGGCCACCGACATCGACGAAAACGCGCTCTCGCTGGCCCGGCGCCACGCCGAGCGCGCCGGCGTGGCGGCTGACATCCGCTTCGAGCGCCGTGCCTTCGGCGAGCTCGAGTCCGCTCTCGAGTACGGCTGCGTCGTCACCAATCCCCCCTACGGCGTGCGTCTCGAGGAAGATGCCGAGGTTCGCCGCCTCTACGAGACGATGCGCGGCGTGTTCGCGAGGCTTCCCACGTGGTCGTTCTTCGTGCTGACGCCGTGGCGCGACTTCGAGACCCTCGTCGGCCGCCGCGCCGACCGGCGTCGCAAGCTCTACAACGCCCAGATCGAGTGCACGTACTTCCAGTTCCACGGCCCCCGGCCGCGCGGCGATCGCAGCGTCACGCCGGCGGCCTGACGCCTCGGAGCTCCACGACTGCGGCATGAATCGGCACGACGCCGCGCGCCACGAACGGACAACCGTCCCGCGCGCCGTCGCGTGCGCGCCGGGTTCGTGGCAGGAAGCATGCATGCCACGCAACGTACTCGGCGAGCCGCTCACCTCCTGTTCCCTCGATCCCATGACGGGCTTCTATCGAGACGGCTGCTGCCGCACCGGGGAGGACGACTTCGGACGTCACACGGTCTGCGTCGAGGTGAGCGCCGAGTTTCTCGAGTTTTCCAAGGCGAGGGGCAACGACCTGTCCACGCCTCGCCCGGAACTCGGGTTCGAAGGACTGCAGCCGGGAGATCGCTGGTGTCTGTGCGCGCCGCGTTGGCAGGAGGCACTCGAAGCCGGTGCCGCCCCACCGGTCGTGCTCGGCGCGACCGACGAGAATGCCCTCGAGGACTGCGAGCTCGCCGACCTCAAGAAGTACGCGCTGGATCTTTGCTGAACGGGGACGGGTACGGGTTTTCTGCGAAAACCTGTACCCGTCCCGGGTTTTCGGTCTGCGAAGCTCGCACCGACAGTGGCACGGCACGCTCGCGGCGCGGCGAGTGCCTGGAGGCGTGACCTCGGCACACCGTCGTGGAGATTCGGATCTTCAGCGCGTCGCGCGATGCGCGAGCGACACGACCGCGAGCCCGAGCACGCAGACGGCGACGCCCGCGAGCCCGACGGGACTGAACTTCTCGTCCGCGAGCACAATTCCGAGCGCAACCGCGACGACCGGATTCACATAGACGAAGCTCGTCGCGAGAGCGGGCCGCACGTTGCGCATGAGGAACGTGAACGCGGTGAAGCCGACGAGCGATCCCGCCACCACGAGATACACCCATGCGAACGCCGCGCGGGCCGTCACTTCGCTCGGAGCGATCCGCTCGCCGGCGACCAGGCCGAGCAGCGTCATCACCAGTCCACCCGCCAGCAACTCGACAGCCACGAGCATCACGCCTTGCGGGAGCACGAGGCGGCGCGTGAGGACGGAACCCGCCGCCCACGAAAGCGTCGCGCCGATGAGAGCGACGGCACCCGCCGGGCTCGCGCGCAGCTCACCGTCGAGGTTGAGCATGACGACACCGGCGAAACCGACCGCCATGCCGATCTGCTCGGCCGTCGTCGTCCGCTCGCCGAGCGCGGCCAGAATGAGGACGGTCCAGATCGACCCGCTCGAGGCCACCGCTGCGGCGAGGCCCGAGGACACGGACTGCTCGGCCCACGTCACCAGGCCGTTGCCTCCCGTGACCATCAGCACCCCGATGATGGCCGCGTTCCTCAGTGCGGCCAGCGAAACGGCGTCGTGGCGCCGGAAAAGGGCCCAGCCGAGAAGCAGCGCCCCCGCCACGACCCCGCGCCCCCCGGCCAGCAGGAACGGGGGCAGCGACTCCAGCGCGACGCGAATCGCGAGGTAGGTCGAGCCCCACGCGAAGTAGACCGAAAGCAGGGAGATCAGAACGGCGGTCGGGGAAGGGGTTACGGGCAGCACGTTCGCGCCACCGGCCGCAGGAATTCCGTCGATCCCGGCGGCGCGCACGCGAGGACTCTAACAGGCCGGCCCGCAACTCCCATCGCCCTTGGAGTCCGGGAACCCGGATCGCAGCGTCCGGTGCGCGGCCCGGACTGTTCGCTTCGGCCTCGGCCGGCTGCTGTCCGCGCACGATCGGTACGATCGCAACTTGCCCACCCTCGCGAGAGAAAGTAGAACCTGTTCCCATCTGCCACCTGCCGGCCTTCCACGGAGACCAACCGCGTGATGCATCGGAACCTGACGACTTTGTCGGCTGCCCTGGCCGCCTCGCTCCTGCTTGCCCAGACCGCCGACGCCCAGGCCCAGAAAGCACCGAAAGCACCCGCGGCAGCGGAGGCACCCGCGGCCTCGCCGCCGGGAGCGCCCGGCGCTCCTCAGCTGCCGGGCAAGGCGCCGGCCAAGCCCGTCAAGGAAACTCCCGTCGAGATCTCGACGAGCCAGGAGGGCGCGCCCGCGCCGGGCGAAGTCATCAACAAGAAGAACGTCGACAAGTACTCCCAGTTCATGTCGCTCGGCGTGCGCGCGTCGGTCGAGAACGGGAGCGAGCTCAACATCGTTCCCTACGCGAACATCCCGCGGCCCAAGGCCTACGTCGCCGCCACCGAGAAGTACTCGGGGCAGGCCACCCTCGACGAGCGCAACGACCTCAAGAACTGGGTCGCCGGCCGTCCCTTCCCCATCGTCGACCCGTCGGACCCGAAGGCGGCGGTCAAGATCATGTGGAACTTCAACCGCACGTCGTACTTCACCGACGACCTCGGCGTGCATCTTCCGGACGCCGATACCGGCGCGTACTACGACGACGCCAACGGCAACAAGGTCTACCAGGTCGAGCGCCACTTCATCGTCGACTGGAGCCGCAACCTTCGTTACTTCGGCCGCCTCCACAACGACCCGCGTCCCGCCATCGAGGACAACCCGGACAAGGTTTTCAACAAGCAGGGATTCTTCCCGCTGATCGAGCCCTTCGACCTGAAGGGCGTCGGCTCGGTGAGCTTCCGCTACATCGATCCGTCGCGCCAGGACGACACGTGGCTCTATACCCCCGTGATCCGCCGCGTGCGGCGCCTGTCGAGCGCCCAGCGCTCGGACGCCCTTTTCGGACAGGACATCGACCTCGACAGCTTCGGCGGCTACGCCGGCCAGATCCCGTGGTTCGACTGGAAGCTCATCGGCAAGAAGCCGATGCTCGCCTCCCTTCACGGCAAGAACCTGCCGCCGAAGATCTGCCCCGGTGACGGCGGCGTGACCTACTGCGAAGACTGGGAGATGCGGCCGAACATGTGGATCGTGGAAGGCCGCGCGCGCCTGCAGGGTTACGCGTACTCGAAGCGCGTGATCTACGTGGACGACGAAGCGCAGATGATTCCGTACTCCGATCTGTTCGACGGCAACGAGGAGCTCTGGAAGGTCGTGCTGATCAACATCCGCAGCTCGACGCGCCCGAACCCCAAGGTCGAGGAGATGACCTACCCCGAGGAGCGCATGTTCGTGTACGGCTTCACGGTCCTCGACCTGCAGCTCAAGCACGGCACGCGCGCCGCGATTCCCGGCATGGCGTTCCCGGAGGAAGCCGGCTGGTATCTCGACCGCGGCCTCCAGGCCCCCGAGGCGGTGAGCATCGACTGGTACAGCATCCCGTCGCTCATCGCCGCTGGGCGCTGAGGCACGATCGGGGGGCCGCACGCGCATAGCGCGCCCGGCGCCTTGAATCGCATCTGACGACAGGCGGGCGTTGAGCACGCTGCGCGCTACCGTTAGGGTCCCGCGGCGCTCGGCCTGAGGGTCGCGGCACTGCGAGACTACTGTTGAAAGGGATCGACGAACCGAAGGTCAGCGCCTGGCTGACCGCCAACATTTCCGGCCTGAAGGAGCCGCTCGCGTACGACGCGATCACCGGCGGGCACTCGAATCTCACCTACAAGGTCACCGACGCCGCGGGCCGCCGCGCCGTGCTGCGCCGCCCGCCGCTCGGGGCCGTCCTCGCCACCGCCCACGACATGGGCCGCGAGCACCGCATCA
>CAYYVZ010000113.1:10028-13005 GCA_964475235.1 uncultured Myxococcales bacterium
TCTCGGCGCTCGCGAAGAGCCGCGTGCCGGTGCCCCCTGCCCTCGCCCTCTGCACCGACGACGGCGTCAACGGCGCTCCCTTCTACGTGATGGATTTCGTCGACGGCGCGGTGCTCGACACGCCCGCGATGGTCAAACAGACCCTGCCCGACCGCGCCACGCGCCGGAAGCTCAGCGAGGCCGTGCTCGACGGCCTCGTCGCGCTGCACACGATCGATCCCGACCAGATCGGCCTCGGCGACCTCGGCCGCAAGGAGGCCTACCTCGACCGCCAGCTCAGCCGCTGGCGTACGCAGTGGGAGAAATCGAAGACGCGCGAGCTCGCGTCGATGGACGAAGTCTACGACCTGCTCGTGCGCGCGAAGCCCGAGCAGAAGTACACGGGCATCGTCCACGGCGACTACCGCCTCGGCAACATGCTTTCGACCGCCGACGGCCGCGTCGCGGCCGTGCTCGACTGGGAGCTCTGCACGCTCGGCGACACGCTCGCCGACGTCGGCTACCTCATGAACAACTGGGCCGACGAGGGCGAAGCCGGCCCCAGCCAGGCGGTCGCGATGCCGACCTCGACGGGCGGGTTCCTGTCGCGTGCCGAGTTCCTCGCCGCCTACACCGCCAAGACAGGCCACAGCACCGAGGGCGTCGAATACTACCGCGCCTTCCAGTGGTGGCGCCTCGGCGCCATCGTCGAAGGTGTGCTCGCGCGCTACCAGAAAGGCGTGATGGGCGATCCGGGCATGTCGCTGGATCTCTTCAAAATGCAGGTCGAACAGATGGCCGACGAAGCGCTCACGATGATCCGGGGAATCGCATGAAGAAATTCGTATTGGCCGTCTGTCTCGCAGGACTGAGCGGGTGCGCAACCTCGATGTCCGGCGGAACCTCGGCGGGGCCGCTGCAGGTCAAGCGCGACGAACCCGGCGTCATTCTCTGCGCGTCCGAGCGCACGGGCGGCGGCATCCGCATCGTCGGTAAGGTGAACGAAGGGATCTACCCGATCACCAACGTGACGCTGCAATACACGCTCGCCGGCTTTTCGGATGCACCACCGGCGGTGCCGGGCGGCTCTGCCGGGCTTCAGCTCACCGAGCCGCGCTCGGTCAAGGGCTCTTACCGCAAAGGCTCGAAGGAAGTTTCCTACACGATCGACGGGGACGCAGCGCGGGTCCTTCGCGACAAGGTCATCTGGTATCGCTGGATCGTCGCATACGAAGGCGGCAGTGACGCCACCGACATCCACCGCACGAGCCTCGAAGAAGCGGGCCTTCCGCGCGCCGTCGGCACGCCGGGCCCCGATACGTCGATTGCGCTTCCGAGCTCGGCGCGCCGGCGCTGAAATCTCAGACGCGCTGGCGCCAGAGACTGGAATCTATCGCCGCGACCATCGCGTCGCGGTCGAGGTCTCCCGAAAGAAAATTGTCCACGAGCTCGACCGCCTTGGCCGGGTCGTCGTGCACACCGCCGTAGCGCAGGAACATGAGCTTCATGTCTCTCCGGGCTCGCACGCGCTCGATGGTCAGCGCGATGTGCTTCTCGAACATCGGTCCCATCGCGTTGTCGCGCGTCTGGTCGATGTACTCCCCGCGCCGCTCGAGCATGGCCCGCTGCGACGCGAGCACCTCTTTCATCTCGCGCTGCATGAAGATCACGCGGTACTGGTGTCCGGCCGGTAGCTTTTCGAGCAGCGCCGAGACGACCTTGACGGCGTGGCCGTCTGCCTCCTGGAGCCACTCGGCCTTGTTCGGAAGGAGCTTGACCGCCTCGAGCTCGTAGTAGCCGAGCGGGTTGTCGGGATCGGCACGCCGATGGCCGTCGGTGAGGAGCGGAATTCCTCCGGCCTCGAGCATCCTCATCATCATCGAAGTGCCCGACCGGGGCAGGCCGGAAACGACGGTCACGAAATCGCGCGGCATGCGCTTCTGCTAGCGCGCGTCGCGACATCTTCCAAACGAACCGCCCGGATTTCGAAACCGGAATCGCTTCGACTATGGGGGGACATTCCCGCACCGCGGGGCCGGAGGCCAGCCCTGATTCCCCGTTCCACACGCGCACGCCTTCGCTACTGCGAGATCGAGAGCGATCGCCTCACGCTGGATCGCTTTCCCGATTTCCTGATCGTCGGGCCCCAGCGAACCGGCACCACCTGGCTTCACGCGGTGCTCGGCAGCCACCCCGAGGTCTTCCTCACCGAACCGAAGGAGCTGTTCTACTTCAGCCGGCTGAAGGACCGCGCGAACCCGCGCTTCGAATCGGCCCTGCTCGACTGGTATCTGGCCCACTTCCACGATCCGTTTCCGCGCTGGATCGCGAGGCAGGCACGCACGATCGCGAGGCTCGGGCGCCCCTACCGCCCTGCCATCCGCGGCGAGGCCACGGCGAGCTACGCCGCGATGGACCGCGACCTCATCGAGGAGATCGCGGTGCTGCGGCCCGACGTGAAAATTCTGCTGATGGTACGCCACCCGGTCGACCGCGCGTGGTCGCACGCGAAGAAGGACCTCGTGCGCAACCGCGGCCGCCGCGCCGAGGAAATCGCCGACGCCGAGTGGAGCGCGTTCTTTCGCGATCCCTACCAGCTCCGCTGCGCGCGCTACGAAGAGAATCTCGCGAGCTGGCGCGCGTGTTTTCCGGAGTCGAACGTATTCGTCGGGACGTTCGAGGAGGTCGAGTCGCGCCCGCACGAGCTGCTCGGCCGCGTGACGCGCTTCCTCGGCGTCTCCGACGACGAGCGCTACGTCGATCCCGAGCTGCTGCGAAGCGTGGTCAACCCTACCGGCCGCTCCGAAGTTCCCGAGCGCTTCCGCGGCGAGCTCGAATCGCTGTTCGCGCAGGAAATCGCCGGCTGGGAGCGAGTCGTCCGCAGCGTGTGAGAAATCGGGAACGGGAGCCGCGAGCCGGCGAGCGGCGAGTCCGACCTTACTCTTGGAAATCGGGATCCGTCCCCGATTCCTCCGACGTCGCGGTGTGACGCATGGTC
>CAYYVZ010000114.1:0-1772 GCA_964475235.1 uncultured Myxococcales bacterium
GATGCGGGCGTCGCGGCCTTGCCAGTAGCGGTCGCGGAGCAGGCGCTTGTAGAGCTTGCCGGTCGGGTGGCGCGGCAGCTCGGGGTCGAAGTCGACCGAGCGCGGACACTTGATCTTCGACAGCTTCGACGCGCAGAACGCCATCAGCTCCTGCTCGAGCTCGGGGCCGGCGTCCTTCATGTCCACGGGCTGTACGACCGCTTTCACTTCCTCGCCGAACTCGTCGCTGGGGATGCCGAAGACCGCGACGTCGGCGACCTTCGGGTGCGTGATCAGGATGTTCTCCGCTTCCTGCGGATAGATGTTCACGCCGCCGGAGATGATCATGTAGGCCTTGCGGTCGGTGAGGTGCAGGAAGCCGTCGTCGTCGAGGTAGCCGATGTCGCCGAGCGTGCTCCAGCCCTTTTCGTTGTAGGCCTTGCGCGTCTTGTCCGGATCGTTGTGGTACTCGAAGCGCGGTCCGTCCGAGAAGTAGACGTTGCCGGCCTCGCCCGGACCGAGCTCGTTGCCCTCGTCGTCGAGAATGTGCGCGACGCCGAGCACCGGTCGGCCGACCGAGCCCTTGTGCGCGAGCCACTGCACGGAATCGATCGCGCAGAGGCCGTTTCCTTCCGTGCCCCCGTAGTACTCGTGGATGATCGGGCCCCACCAGCCGATCATTTCTTCCTTCACCGCGACCGGACAGGGGGCCGCCGCGTGAATCGCCACGCGGTGGCTCGACAGATCGTGGCGGCGCCGCTCGGTGCTCGCGAGCTTGAGCATGCGTACGAACATGGTCGGTACCCACTGGCTGTGCGTCACGCGGTGCCTCGCGATGAGCTCGAGGGAGCGCTCGGCGTCGAAGTGCTCCATGACGATCGAGGTGCCGCCGAATCGGTGGATCGTCATGTTGAAGCGCAGCGGAGCAGCATGGTAGAGCGGCGCGGGCGACAGGTACACGGTGTCCTCGCCGGTCGCATAAAGACCACCGACGAATGCAATCATCGCGTTCGGGCTGCCGGCAGGAAGCCCGGACAGTTTTACGCGCACGCCTTTGGGCTTCCCCGTCGTTCCGGACGAGTAGAGCATGTCGGCGCCTTCGGTCTCGTCCGGGACGGGCGCGGCCGGCTGCCGGGCCACGGCCTCCTCGTAGGACTCGAAGCCCTCGGGCAGCAGGGCGAGCCGCGACGCATCGACGACGTAGCGAGCGGCGAGCGCCGGGCAGTGCCGCGCGGCTTCGACGGCGACTTCGAGCTTGAGGGGAGACGTCACGAAGGCCTTCGCGCCGCAGTCGCCGACGATGTACGCGACCTCTTCGGCCGTCAGCCGCGAGCTGATGGCCGTGTAGTAGAGGCCGGAACGCTGGGCGGCCCAGCAGATTTCGAGGAAGCGCGGGTGGTTCTCCATGAAGATCGCGATCGAGTCGCCGACCGTGAGGCCGAGCGAGCGGAAAAGCTGCGCACAACGGTTCGATCGCTCGTCGAGCTGGCCGTAGGTGACGGTCTCGCCGGATTCGGCCATGACGTAGGCGGGTTTGTTCGGAAAGCGCTTCGCGTGATGACCCGGGTACATGGAGTCTCCTTGGCTCGGCGGATTGTCGGGAACGCGGTCGCTTCATGCAAGGCGGCACGCGGGTTCGGCAAATTGTTCTCGCGCGAAGCGGCCCCTATGGTGGGGATGTGCGCTGCTTCATGATTGCCGTCGCCCAGGGGTCCACCCTGGATCGCTATTCGAACAACTTCAGCCTGTTCCTGCTGCTCGAGCAGTTCCGCCCGTCGGCGTATCCGGCGCGG
>CAYYVZ010000114.1:1782-12949 GCA_964475235.1 uncultured Myxococcales bacterium
AGCCACGCGTTCTTCGAGATCGATGCAGACGAGGTCGGCACCGTGCACGAAGTGCGGCTCGTCGTTGTTTCGGGAGCACGGACGGCGTTCTCGTCGGGCGCCGTGGCCTTCAAGCCGGCGGGTGACCGTCACCGTGTGCGCATCAGCGGGCTGGTTTTTCCGGAGCCGGGCCTCTACCGCGTAATGGTCGAATGGCGCGTGCGAACGGAAGACGCGGACGCCCCATGGACACGCGAAGCGGCCGCCTGGCCGATTCGCGCCGAAGTCCCGGTTCAATGAGCCCCGAGCTGGCGAGGGGCGAGTCCAGTTCCAATCCGTAAGGAGCGCGCAGCGCGACGGAAGAGATGGCGCTCTCGAAGCGCGAGTCTCCTGACTACGAAGGCTCCCCCTCAGGGATAGAGCGCAAACAGCGCGCGCTTCGTCTCGCCCGCGAACGAGCTCGCGACCGACAGCTTCTCGGCACGCGAGAAGCCGTTCTCGAGCGCGAACCCCTGCACCCAGTCGTGAGGGTTCGGCCCCATGTCGGGCATCTTCTTTGCCCACGACTCCTTGTGCTCGTCGCTTTGACCCATCTCGAAGAAGCAGACCTTTCCGGTCTTCGAAGCCACCAGCCTGAGAATGCGGCGCGCGTAGTCGACACCTTCCTGGTACATCATGTGGTGGATCACCGACAGGAAGATCACCGCGTCGAACACCGGCAGGCCGTCGAGCAGCGTCTCGTCGACGGGCGCCATCAGGAAGCCGGCGTGCTGCAGGTCGTTCAGCACGAGCTGGCCCATGCAGGTGAACATGCGGCGCTGGTCGAAATCGACGCCCACGCTGAACGGCAACCCGGCGCGTGCCGCGCGCAGCACGTAGTAGCCCTCGGAGCAGCCGAGATCGACGAGGCTCTTCGCGCCCGAGGCGGCAAGTACCGGTGCGATCGATTCCCAGCGGACCTCGCACTCCCGGACCCCGGACGTGTAGCCGCTCGAAGTCACGACGGGCTGGTAGACCTCGTAGCTTCGCAGGTGGAGGTTGTGGACGGCGCCGGCTGCTGCGCGCAGCAGGGGCTTGATCGGCTTTCGCTTCACTCTCGGGTGACCTCGGTCTCGAAGTAGACGAACGGCTTCGCGCGGCGAAGGAGCGCGACACTACCGTAGGATGTGCGGAGAGGCTACCTTCCGCACGTGACCAGGCAGGGCGACGCCACCGGCGGCAACGGCCATTCCTCCGGATCCCGCAGCGCGAGGGAGCGTTCGCGGGACCGGGACGATCCCGAGCGCTATCGCGCGGCGCTGGTCGAGAGCGACAGGTTCTGTGCGGGCGCGACCGACGTCGGGCCCGTCCGGGAGCGCAACGAGGACGCATACTGGATCTCCGGCCAGAGCTCGGTCCTCGTCGTGGCCGACGGACTCGGCGGACTTCCGGCGGGTGACGTCGCATCGGCTGTCGCCGTCGAGGCGGTCGAGGACTTCTTCGATTCGAATCCGGCTGGCGACGGCAGAGAGCTGCTTCTCGACGCCGCCGCGCTCGCCCAGCAGCGCGTGCTGGATGCAGGAGCGGAGCGCTCGGCCCTGCGCGGAATGGCGACCACGATCGTCATCGCGAGGATCGAGACGGGCGCCGTTTCCATCCTGCACGTCGGCGACAGCCGCGCTGCGCTCTGGCGCGGCGGAGCGTTCGTGCACACCACCTACGACCACAACGGAGTCGGCGACCTCGTGCGCGCCGGGGCGATCTCGGCGGAAGAGGCGCGCCACTATCCGGGGCGCAACCTCGTACGCGAAGTGCTCGGTCTCGGCGACGGCTACGAGCCCGAGTTTCAGCAATGGGCAATCGAGCGGGGGGATATTCTCCTGCTGTGTACCGACGGCATCTCCGAGGCGATGGACGATGCGGCCGTCGCGCGTATCCTCGCCTCCGCGCCGTCGGCCGCCGCCGCCGCCGCCACGCTGGTGGCGCTTGCCGGAGTCGAGGGCGGACGCGACAACGCGACGGTCATCGTCCGCTACATCTGAAGGAGGAATTCCTTGGCCCGCGAAGACAGGACACTCAAGCTCGCCGACAAAACGGTCTTCGTGACCGGAGGCGGATCCGGCCTCGGCGCCGCCATCTGCCGGTTGTTCGCGTCCGAAGGCGCGCGCGTCGCGGTGACCGACGTCGATCTCGCCGCCGCCGGCAAGGTCGCAGCCGACTGCAGCCAAAGCCGGTCGGGATCGATCGCGCTCGAGTGCGACGTGTCGAAGTCGTCGTCCGTCAGGGATGCATTCGCCGCGTTCGACAGGGAGCTCGGCAGCCTCGACATCCTCGTGAACAACGCGGGTATCATCCACACGGACCCTGCGTATCTCGACGTGGTGCAGACCAAAGGCCAGGCCCAGCTGGCCGAGCTCATGACCGACGGAAAGATCTCGACACACCTCGATCTCGTCGAGCGCATCACCGACGAGATGTTCGACCGCATGTTGCGAATTCACCTTTACGGCACGTTCTACTGCACGCGCGAAGCGCTTCCCCGCATGAGGCAGCGAGGGCAGGGCGGCCGTATCATCAACATGGGTTCGATCATGGGTACCGCGTCGCTGCAGGGCGCCCCCGACTACTGCGCAGCCAAAGGGGCGATCCTCTCGTTCACCCGCGCGACGGCACGAGAAGCGGCCAGCTACGGCGTGCTGATCAACGCGATCGCGCCCGGCTACATCGACACGCCGCTGCTGACGCCGCTCCAGGAAGCGCAGAAGCGACTCATCGCGATGCAGACCCCGCTCGGCCGCCTCGGCCGGGCCGACGAGATCGCTGCCGCCGCGCTTTTCCTGGCCGGTCCGGATTCCACGTTCGTGACCGGCCAGGTGCTGTCGCCGAACGGCGGCATTTACATGTCCCAGTGACGGCCGACGGCCGCAGGCGGCGGCGGGCAGCCGCGCTCGCGCTGTCCCTGCTCTTCGCGCCGCTGGAGCCGGCGCCCGGGCGGTTCCTGCAGCAGGGCTCGATCCTCGGGGCTTCTCCCGCTTCGGCGGCAACGTTCGAAGTGACGTCGACCGACGACGACGGCGCAGGCAGCCTCCGCGGCGCCATCGAGAAGGCCAACCGCTCTCCCGGAAACCGCATCGTGATCGGACTCGGCGCCGGTGCCGAGATCGTCGTCGAGCGCGCGCTGCCGAACCTGGCTGCAGCCCGGACCGAGCTCGATGGCGGTGGCGCTACGCTGCGCGAGGGGGCGAACTGCCGCCGCAGCGGCGGCCAGCGCGGCTGCGACGGTATCGTGGTGCGCGGCGCCGGAGTTGTGGTGCGCGACCTGCGCGTCGCCGGGTTCACCTTCGACGGCATCGGTGTCCGCGGCGAGAAAGCCCGTGGAGTGCGGATCGAGTCGGTCGAGTCGATCGACAACCTCGACGACGGCGTCGGCGTCTCGGAAGGTGCGACGGGTGTCGTTGTCTCCGGCTCGCTGCTGATGGGCAACGGCTTTCGCACCAAGGGGAAGGGCCTGCTCGTCTTCGACGGCGCGGAGGCGGTCCTCACCGACTCGGTCGTGGTTGCCAATCGCGACGGAGTCACGGTTTCGCGCGGAGGGCGCGCTACTCTCGAGCGCGTGATCGTCGCGGGCAATTTCGACAAGGGAATCGGGGTCTCGTCCGGAGGACTCGATGGCACGGATGTCCAGGTGCTCGGAAACGGACTCGCGGGGGTAAACGCGGACGCAGTGCCGAACGCGGACGGACTCCGGGTAGGTCTCGAAGGTCGTGCCGGGCTCGAGCGTGCGAGGCTGGCCGGCAACGGAGACGCCGGGGTGGTGGTTCTCGACCGATCCGAGGTGACGCTTCGCAGTTGCGTGGTCGAGGCCAACCGCGGCCGGCAGGTGCACACGGCCCCTGAAGCTCGTCTCACCGAACGCTGAGCCGGTTACTCTTCACGCGACAGCGATCGCACGGCGTCGGATCGCGCAGCACACGAACATGGGGATCGTCGTCGAACCGTCTCCGCGCGGCGGGTGGGGTGGAAACCCTCCGCGCGGAGAGGTGGCGGCGTCAGGGGCAACCCCCGACACCGGGCTGGTACTCGGTCGCATGGTTGCTCGCGCAGAACGTGCGCGCGCTTCCCTGGTTGATGACCTTGGTCGGACCGGGCAGACCGGCGACGTCGTTGATCGAGGTATTCGACGTCGGACCGACGCAGAACACCGCGGCGCCGACCGGGAATTCGGTATCGGCCTGACCCGTCGCCGTGATCGTGTCGAGGAAGCACGAACGGCGCTGGGTCAGCGTGCAGGCGCCGTTCAGCGGGTCGTTCGTGGTGCAGTCCGAGTTGTTCGCGCACGCAAGGATTCCGAGGCCGTTCGCGCGCACGAGGCCGTCGCAGTACCTGTCGTTCGGACCGGTGGTGCACTCGCTCTCGCCGCCGCCGATGTCCGAGCACGAGCCGGCCGTGCAGTCGTTGGGCTTGGGCGACGTTCCGTTCGGGCCGAGTACCGAGCAGCTCGACGGGTTGCAGTTGCCGCCCGGACGATTCTGGCAGTCGGCATTGCTCGAGCACGACACGCTGGTCGCGAGCTGGCAGCGGCCGATACCGGTGCAGTTTCCAAAGTTGAGGTTCGCGCAATCGGCGTTCGCGTTGCACTGGAAATTCGCCGACACCGCGCACGATCCGCCGGAGCAGTCGGAGTTCGAGCTGCACGGGGTGCTCGGCGACGCCGAGCACTGCTTGCAGTGACAGTCGCCACCGGTGCAGGGCAGGCCCGCGTCGATCGAAGCGACTCCCGTCGTCTGCGTGACGCCGAGCGTGAGGCCTGCGCCGGAGATGTTCTTCCCGACCAGGGGCATGCAGTCGAGGCTGTAGCCGCCCCCGCCATTCTGGCTGCCGGAGCGTGCCGGGAACGATGGATTGACGCCGCCCGTGTCGCACGCCAGGCCGTCGTTGTTGCCGTCGAGGCAGAGACCGTCCCGCAACCCGTCGTTCGGTGTGTCGTAGTTGCACGTGCCCGCGCCGCAGTCGGCGTCGAAGAGGCAGCGCGTGGCCGGGTTGTTGCTGCACTTACCCGCGCAGACCGGGCACGGCATCGTCGTCGTGATGCCGAGGTAGACGCGGGTTCTCAGGTGCGCCTCGATCTCCGACTGTCCGAGATCGACGTTGGCGGTTCCCTGCAGGTCTTCCGAGTAGCGGTTGACGATGCAGGCTGGCGTTCCGGCGGACGAAAGCGGAATCGGTACGCCGAAGTAGCAGTCGCACACGGCTCCGCCGCAGTCGTCGGCGTCGGGCGCGAACGGCTGGTCGCAGACGTTGCGGGTATTGTTGGCGCAGCGGCAGTTGCCGGGCGACGGATCGACTCCGGCGATCTGGCACTCGCCGCAGGTCGGAGCCGGGCCCGGACAGTAGAGGCTGGTCATCGTGACGACGCCGTCGTCGAGGTCGGAGTTGTGGGCGTGCCCGGTCCAGCCGCTGTCGAGGTCCGACTTCGACTGGCAGATGCCGGCGGTCGTGTTGCAGGTGCGCGGTGCCGTGCAGTCGGCGTTCGTCGTGCAGGCGATGTTGGTGTCGCGCGCCATCAGCACGAGCTCGGCGAGGTCCGGGCACTGCGGGTCGGCCGGCGGCAGCGTCGTCGAGGTGGTGGAGGTGGTGGTCACCGTCGTTGACGTCGTCGTCGACGTCGTCGTGGTGACGACGGGTCCCGACGTCAGGGCGTCGCCGGCATGGAGCTGGGCCCCGTCGGAGGTCTCCTCTTCGACGCAGTCGGCGAGGCCGAACTGGGTCGCCGCGCAGGAATCGAGAGCCGCAAAGCTCGAGAGGTCGCAGGCGGACACGATGCCGTTCTGCGCGTCCATCTGCCGGTCGCCGACGGACTCGCTCGGGAAGCTGGAGGAGACACACCATGTCGAGGTCTCGGCGCCGGCGGCTTCTTCGCGAGCCTGGCACCTGGTGACGTCTCTCAGGATGGCGGCGTAGAGCCTGGAGCTCTCCTTCGCGATCGTGTCCGCGCAGCGGCGCGTGTCGGGGTCGAGCGGAGCAGCGGGCGATCCGTTCGCGTCACGCGCAACGGCTTCGACCCGCTCGCGGCCCATGCATACGAGGCAACTCGCGACGTCGCCCATGTCGGAGATCGTGGGCACGTCGTCGGTGCAGGGTGCCGGGCATGCCTCGTAGTTGGCATCACCCGGGTCGACGCCCGTGCATTTGCTCGTGACGGTGCTCGAGAAGCGCGACTCGGCGGAGGGAAGACTGTTGCCGAGATCGGCCCCCGGAAGGTCGTTGCAGTCGGTTCCTGCCAGAACAGCGCCCCTGTTCCGCGAGCGATGGCAACTGGCGATGGCCTTCGTGTGGGCCTTCGAAAGGCGCGTGGTCGCCTTGCCGATGGCGGCGCGGCACGCGATCACGTTCGAAGGGAGGTTCGCCGAGGCTTCGTAAGCTCCCGCAAGCCCGGTTGCGAGGAGAGCGGCCAGCGCCAGGCCGACGACGCCGCGGTCAGGGGTGGAACGGAGGGGAAGGGTCGCTTGGAAGGGCATGAGTGACCTCACGGTTCCACGCTCGCGGAGGCGCATCGCGGCGGGACACAGAATCCGACGGCTCGAGGGGCTCGAGCAAGGACGGGAAAGCCGGCCGCGTCACGGTCTGGCGACTTCAACTCGCTGCTGGTCCTCATGGAAGAGCCCTCCTCCCGGCTACTGACGCATTTGTAAGCGAGAGGGTGGTCCCCTTGCAAGGCCCTTTCGAAGTTTTTGTGCCGAGTCAGCCGGCGCCCAGTCCCCTGCCCGGGGACGCCCGTAAAACTACGCGGAGGGGGACCCGCGAGTCGGGTTCCCGGTCACATCCCGGCGGCAATCGGGCCGCTACGCCAGGCCCGCTCGGGTCTCGACTCGCTCGACGCGTGATGCCGGGGGACTGGCCCGGAAGAGGGTCGTTCAGGAGGACGCAGCCAATCGCCCGCGCCGTCTGGCTTTGCCGCAAGGACCATCGAGGGCCTCGCCCGGGACGCACCACCGCAACCCGCGGGCGCGCAGAGTGGTCCAGATGCAGGAGCCGCGAGTTGTGAGCTCCGAGCCGGCGAGGAGCGAACGCGGCGAGACCGGTTCCTTCTGGAAGGAGCGCGAAGCGCGACGGGTGGGATGGCCTGCCGTACCGGCCGAACCTCCAACGCCGCAGATGGGCCGCTATGCGCGTCCGCGCTCGATCATGTCGACGATGTCGCTCATGATGCGACTCAGCTCGAAATTCTTCGGCGTGTACACGCCCGCAACGCCGAGCTTCCTGAGCGCCGCCGCGTCGTCCTCCGGAATGATGCCGCCGATGATGAGGGGCACGTCCGACATGCCCGCCTTCGAGAGCTGCTCGAGCATGACGGGAACGAGCGCCATGTGGGAGCCCGACAGGATGCTGAGCCCGATTGCATCGACATCTTCCTGCTGGGCGGTCGCGACGATCTCTTCCACGGTGAGCCGGATGCCCTGGTAGATGACGTCCATCCCGACGTCGCGCGCGCGCACCGCGATCTGCTCGGCGCCGTTGCTGTGGCCGTCGAGGCCCGGCTTCCCGACGAGGAAGCGCGGCGTGTGGCCGAGGCGGTCCGAAAGGGATTTCGTACGCGCGCGCAGCTCGACGAGCTCCTCGCTTGCCGCTGCCGCCTGGCCCGACACTCCGGTCGGCGCGCGGTACTCGCCGAACACCTTGCGAAGCGTGTCCGACCATTCGCCCGTGGTCACGCCCGCATGCGCGCAACGGATCGACGAGTGCATGACGTTGTCGCCGGCCTTGATCGCGTCGCCGAGCGCGCGCAGCGCGTCCTCGACGTCCTTGGCGCTGCGCTGGCTGCGGAATGCGCGCAGGCGCTCGATCTGCTCCTGCTCGGCGCCCGGATCCGAGCGGAAGATCGCGCCTTCGAGGTCGGCCGTCAGCGGCGACGGCTCGGTCTGCTGGAAGCAGTTGACGCCGACGACTTTCTGCTCCCCCGTTTCGATTCGCCGCACCCGGCGCGCGTTCGATTCGACGAGGCGCTGCTTGAAGTAGCTCGATTCGACGGCCTTGACCGCGCCGCCGAGCTCCTCGACCTTCGCGATCTCCTTGCGTGCCTCGGCGATGAGGTCGTCGACGCGCTTCTGCATGACGACCGAGCCCTCGAAGATGTCGCCGTACTCGAGGATGTCGGTCTCGTACGCCATGATCTGCTGCGTGCGCAGCGACCACTGCTGGTCCCATGGGCGCGGCAGGCCCAGGGCCTCGTTCCAGGCGGGAAGCTGAACGGCGCGTGCCCGTGCGTCGCGCGAGAGCACCACGCCGAGCATCTCGAGCGCGATGCGGATGGCGTTGTTCTCCGGCTGCTGTTCGGTGAGACCGAGCGAGTTCACCTGCACGCCGTAACGGAAGCGCCGCGCCTTCGCGTCGGTGACGCCGTAGCGCTTCTCCCCGATTTCTTCCCACATCTTCGTGAAGGCGCGCATCTTCGCGATCTCTTCCAGAAAGCGGATGCTGGCGTTGACGAAGAACGAGATGCGGCTGAAGACGGCTGCCATCGCCTGGCCCTCGACTCCGCGCGCGCGCACCTCGTCGAGCACTGCCATGGCGTTGGCAAGCGTGAACGCCAGCTCTTCGACCGGCGTCGCGCCGGCCTCCTGCAGGTGGTAGCTGCAGATGTTGATCGGGTTCCACTTGGGAACCTCGGTCACCGTGTAGGTGATGATGTCCGCGGTCAGCCGCATCGACGGCGCCGGCGGGAATACGTAAGTGCCGCGCGACAGGTATTCCTTGATGATGTCGTTCTGGATCGTGCCGTTGAGCTGGCCGGGCTTGACCCCCTGCCTCTCGGCGACGGCGATGTAGAGGCCGAGCAGCCACGCGCCGGTCGCGTTGATCGTCATGGACGTGTTCATGCGGTCGAGGGGGATGCCCTCGAAGAGGGTCTGCATGTCGCCGATGTGGCCGACCGGGACGCCGACCTTGCCGACCTCGCCGCGCGCGAGCGGGTGATCGCTGTCGTAGCCGGTCTGGGTCGGGAGATCGAAGGCGACACTGAGCCCCGTCTGGCCTTTGGCGAGGTTCGTACGGTAAAGCTCGTTGGAGACTCTCGCCGAGCTGTACCCGGAGTATGTGCGGATGATCCAGGGCTGGTCGCGCTTTTCCATGGCCGGTGACAGGTAGCAGTAGAGTGGGACTTGCTCAATGGGAGAGCGGGGCGGCCATTGCCCCCGGAATCGAGGATGCGAGGACGCCTCTTCACCGAGCGGGTGACCGTCTTGCGTACGGTGCGGTCCGCGCCCTCTGGTCGCTGCTCGGCGCGGCGGGGCCCGGCGGCGCCAGAAGCATCCTCGAGGGTGTTGCCGCTCTGTTCGCGGTCGGCGATCGCCGTCACCGGCGCGTCGTCGAAGACAACCTCGCAATCGCGTTTCCGCAGATGGACCCGGAGGTTCGGCGCGAGATCGTCGCGTCCTCGTTTCGCAACTGGGGCCGCATCGGCGCCGAAGCCGTCCACTGCGACGAGATCATCGAAGACGCTCGAACGAACCCCGAATGGAGCGCCGTGGCTGCCGCCGTCGCCGAAGGGCGTGCTTCCGGTCGCGGCCTGCTGCTGCTGACGGCGCACATCGGCAACTTCGAGCTGCTCGCGCGCATCTTCGGAACGCTGGTTGCACCGGTCGCCGTCTTTCACCGGCCACTCGGGATCGCGGAAGTGGATGCTTTCCTGGTGCGCGAGCGTCTCCGCTGCGGCGTGACGACGCTCGGCCGCGGCGCGGCCGTGCGCGATTCGCTGCGCATCCTCGCATCGGGCGGCTGCGTCGCGATTCCGCTCGACCAGAACCAGCGCGAGGGCAGGGGCATCTTCGTCGACGTCCTCGGCCGCGCGGCCTGCACGTCAACGGTGCTCGCACGCCTCAGCCTCGCCAGTGGGGCACCTGTGCTGCCCGTGTTCGCGGTCTGGAAGGAGGGGCGGACGAGCCCGTTCATCGGGGAGTTGCTCGCGGCTCCGGTCCGGTCCGGGCGTCTCGACCCTGCCGACCGCGAGGCACTGCTGCGGGACTTCACTGCCCGGTACAGCGCCGAGGTGGACCGGGTGGTCCGCCGGTTTCCGCACCAGTGGAACTGGGCCCACCGCCGCTGGAAGACCCGGCCGTCGGTCGGCCAGCTCTGATCTTGGCCCCGGTCCATGCCGGCCCGATCAGGGAACCTGTATCCGGGCCCACACGAGAATAAGAACTGCTGCAGGACGGTGCGAAGAAACATTGTCCCTGCTCATTTTCGCACGTAGTATCCGGGGGCCGTCCGCCTCATTCAGCGGCTGGGACCATCCCGCCCACGGCAAGGAGCTTTCCGAATGTCGCAAGCCTCGAGCGTACCGCCGAAGGCCGTCGAGATCGTAGATACCGTCGTCATCCGATTCGCCGGCGACTCCGGCGACGGCATGCAGGTGACGGGAACGAAGTTCAGCACCGAATCGGCGCTCGCCGGCAACGACATCGCGACGCTTCCCGACTTTCCCGCCGAGATCCGCGCTCCTGCCGGAACGCTCGCCGGGGTCAGCGGTTTCCAGCTCCACTTCTCCAGCAAGACGGTCTTCACCCCGGGCGACCAGCCCGACGTGCTCGTCGCGATGAACCCGGCGGCTCTGAAAGTGAACGTGGGTGACCTTCGCGACGGCGGCACGCTGATCATCGACGGCGATGCGTTCAACAAGTCGAACCTGAGCAAGGCGGGCTACCCAGAGCATCCCGGCAAGACCGGCGAGCTGTCGCGCTGGCGAGTCGTCGACATTCCGATGACGAAGCTGACGACGCAGTCGGTTGCGGACATGGACCTGCCGACGCGTTCGGTGGTGCGCTGCCGCAACTTCTTCGCGCTCGGCCTGTGCAGCTGGCTCTACCAGCGGCCGACCGAAGAGACGCTGCGCTGGATCGCGGCGCGCTTCCGCAAGAACCCCCAGCTCGTCGAAGCCAACACGCGCGTGTTCAAGGCCGGCTGGAACTTCGGCGAGACGACCGAGCTGTTCGGCGTGCGCTACGAAGTCGGCCCCGCTCGCATCGCTCCCGGACTTTACACGAGCATCACGGGCAACCAGGCGACGGCGTGGGGGCTCATGACGGCAGCCTCGCGCAGCGGACTTCAGCTTTTCTACGGCTCCTACCCGATCACGCCGGCCAGCGACATTCTTCACGAGCTGGCCGCGCAGAAACACTTCGGCGTCGTCACCTTCCAGGCCGAGGACGAAATC
>CAYYVZ010000115.1:0-12918 GCA_964475235.1 uncultured Myxococcales bacterium
GCTCGGCGCAGGACTTTTCCTGCGACGCCGCCGCGACATCGATCCCGTGAAGGCCAGGCTGCAGAAGGATCTGCGCGCGCTGCACGCGCGCGTGACGAAGGATGCCGCGTCGAAGGACGTTGCCGATGCGCTCCGGCGCATGGCGGCGCTGCGCGGCGACCGCCGCACCCGCATCGACGGTCTCGACGCCGCGCTCGCGCGGCTCGACGAGACCGCCTACGCGCCGGGCGGGGCGAGCGCCGCCGTTCCGCCGGACGTTCGCGCGAGCGCAGTCGCGGTTGCCGATGCGATTCTCGAGGAGGCGCGATGATCGCGCTGCGTGAATCCGGGCTTTCGCGTACCGCACGCCGCGTGGTGCTCGCAGTCGCGCTGCTCGCGGCTTCGTCGGCGGCACCGGCCCACGCGCAGGACGTCGCCGCGCCGGGCAAGGCCGAGCCGGCTTCAAAGGGCTCCACGCTCGAGCAGGCCCTTGCCGCCTATCGCGACGCCCAGGCAACGAGCGTCACCGCCGATCGGCCGGCCGCATTCGCGCGCGCCGAGCGCCTCTTCGCTGCAGCGGCGGCGGGCGGCGCATCGGCCGAGTTGTGGACGAACGTCGGCACCGCCGCGCTGCAGGCCGAGCACCTCGGCTCCGCCATCCTCGCGTATCGCCGCGCGCTCGCCCTCGATCCCGATCATCGCCACGCGCAGCAGAACCTGGCTCACGCGCGCACGCTGCTTCCGGCATGGGTGCCGCGCCCCGAAGGCGGCGGCTTCCTCGACAGCCTCGTCGCGTGGCAGCACGCGATGTCGCCGGCCGAGCAGCGCGGCGCGGCGGCGCTCGCGTTCCTGGCGGGTGCCGCGATGCTCGGCGCGGCGATCGCGGGAGGCAGCACGGCGCTGCGAGTGTTCTCGGTGGTTCCGATGATCGTGTGGGCTCTTCTGATCGCGTCCGGCATGGCCGGGGCGGCCGAGAAAGGCGGCGTCATTGCGGGCGCCGACACGGTCGCGCGCGCCGCCGATTCGCGGAACGCCCCGGCGCGCTTCGCCGAAGCGCTTCCGGCCGGCACCGAAGTCACGATCGCCGAGGTTCGCGGCGACTGGACTCGCATCGTCCTCGCCGACGGCCGCGACGCCTGGGTCGGCACGGCAAGCGTCGAAGCCGTCGAGTAGACGGGTTCGGTGACGGGGCGATGCGGCCCTTGTCAGGCCGCGTTCTGCCGTTCGAGTCGAAACTCAGGAATATCTGGCGGCCGGCGTTCGGGGTCGTTGTGACAACGCACTCATTCCAATAAATGCGCGATGCTCATACTGCGTTCAGGCCGGTACGGCCGCTCATGGAGGTTTCAGTGAACTCGTTCTCACTTCGCACTGGTGTGTGTGTTTTTGCATTGCTGTCCGGGCTGGCCGCGGGCCAGTCCCACGCCGCGTGCGGCGATCTGAACGCAGACGGCAAGGTGCTGGCCACCGACGCCCTGCTTCTGCTCAGGGTCGCCGTGGGACAGCAGATCGACATTTCGTGCGACGTAGCCGGCGGGGCCTGCTGGGATGCGAATGGCGATACGGTCTGCGACGCGGGCGAAGACGTAAACAACGACGAGTTCTGTGACGTCGACGATTGCAAGGGCGAGCCGGGCCCCACCGGACCGACTGGCCCCGCTGGACCCACCGGAACCGCCGGAGCGACGGGACCGACAGGCCCAACCGGACCGACGGGAAACTCGGGGTCATCCGGGGCAACCGGACCCACCGGCGCTACCGGGCCGACCGGATCCCCGGGAACCGCCGGCGCCCCAGGCCCGACGGGCCCAACAGGACCAACGGGCGCCACTGGAGCGACAGGCGCGGACGCATCTTCGCAGAACCTGCGGACAGTCACCGCGAACTTCGCGGGTACGCCCGCACCGTTCTCCGTCTTCACCAACGTCGACGACCAGCTGGCGGAAGCCTCTCTTCCGTTCAGTTTCGTGATCGACGGTGTCGCCTACACGATCGTCGACGTGTCGAGCAATGGGTGGCTCAACTTCGGCGGCGCCGCGACGCTCGCGACTCCGGCCAACGGCACGCTGCCGACGGCCTTGTTCTCCGGGCCGTTCGTCGCCGCGTACTGGGACGATCTCATCAACGTGACCGTCTATGCCGGCGTGATCGGGACTGCGCCCAATCGCGTCTATGCAATCGAATGGCAGGCGGAACGGTACCAGTCGACCGGTGTTGCCGTGCCCGACAGTTTCATCGCCTTCCAGGTCAAACTGCACGAGACGTCGAACATCATCGACGTAACGTACAGAGAGGTGGAAATGGCCTCGCGAGGCGATTCGGCGACGATCGGATTCCAGACGGCAGGCGGCGCCGCTTCCAAGACCTACCCGTTGAGCGCGAACGTGAACGTCCTGAGGAATGACAGTGGCGGGAGCCAGGGCTGGAGCGTCTCTCCAGTACGCTGAGCGCCGCGTCCGCGCCCATCCAGCTTCGCGGCCATGAGCGATCTTTCGAACTGGACGACGAAGGCGACGCCAGGCGCGCGGGTCCTCGAGGGCTCGCACGTGCGGCTCGAGCCTCTCGTGTGGGAAGCGCACGGAGAGGGGCTGTTCGTCTCGGTCGGCGGGCACGTCAACGCCGGTATCTGGGACTGGATGCCGATGGGGCCGTTTCTCGATTCTGACGAGCTGCGCGGAATCCTCGAGTACCTGCGAAAGACCGACGGTTGGCGGACCATGGTGATCCGCGGTGCGGAATCCGGCGAGATCCTCGGCATGGCGTCCTACATGCGCATCCGCGAGGCGCACGGCAGTGCCGAGATCGGCTGCGTGGCGTTCGGGACGAAGCTGCGGCGCACCACCGGGGCGACCGAAGCGCTCGCGCTGATGGCAGAGCACGTCTTCGAGCTCGGCTATCGTCGCTACGAGTGGAAGTGCAACAGTCACAACCGGGCCTCGAACCGGGCCGCCGAGCGGTTCGGCTTCCGGTTCGAAGGAACCTTCCGCAACGACATGGTCTCGAAAGGAACGTCGCGCGACACGTCCTGGTACTCCATTCTCGACACGGAGTGGCCGGCGCTCGAAGCGGCGCTCGGACAGTGGCTCGCGCCGGAGAACTTCGCGGCCGACGGGTCGCAGCTCCGGGCGCTCGAATCGTTCCGGAGTGGCGACCGATCTCGCGGTTGAACTCGATCCGGACGTCGGGCCCGACAGCGTGTCGCATCCGCGCTGACGGCGAGCCACCCGACTCTGCGCGTCTTCGATCCGCCCCGTATCCGGCAGGTCGAGAGCATGCCTAGATGGCAGGTGACGACGGCGGCATTCGGCCGCGCGTCGGACGCGCATGCGCAGGAACGACCCCATGATACGAGCTCACCGTCCACTCCGGCGAGGCGGACCCCACGCGGGTGTCGCACGCTTCGTCTTCCGATTCGGAATCCTCGCCTTCCTCGGCGCAGCTGCCACCACGCACGCATTCGAAGCAGCGGGCGACCGAGGCTCCCCGCCTGTCGTCGTTTCGACCGCCAACGTCGCCGCGAAGGTCAAAGCGAAACCCGAAGACGTCGCGCCCGCCCAATCGGAGGAACCCCGTGACGACGACCCGCCCATCCGTCTCGCGTACATCGAAGGAGACCTCGCCGGGCTGAGCTCCATCCTGAGCGAGGACGGCAAGACCGTCATCGGAATGATCGACTACCGCCAGCACCTGCGCGGTGACGTTCTGGAGATCGTTCGTATCGCGCGCTTTGCCGACGGTTCCAGCGACGAGGACGAAGTCCGCGCCCACGTGGGAAAGACCCTGCGCACGATCGGCGGTCGAAGCATCATCCGCAACACGAAGGGAGTCGCGACCGTCGATATCCGGATCGACGTCGCGAAGGGCCGCATCACGGGATTCTCGGGACTGGGCAAGGAGCGCAAGGACTACGACCAGGAATCCAGTCTCTCGCCCGCGACGTACTGGGGACCGCTCATCGCAATCCTGCTCAAGAACTTCGACAAGAACGCCGTGGACGGCCAGCTCCGCTTCCACACCGTTGTCGCGACGCCCAAACCGCGCGCCCTCCACATGGAGCTGGTTCGAAAGGAGAAGACCTCGCTCACTCGCGCCGGGAGCAGGGTTCCGGCGCAGCGGTTCTCGCTCAGTCCGAGCATCAACCCCCTGATCGATCCCCTCCTCAGGATGGTCGTCCCGAAAACCGACTTCTTCCTGCAGGCGGGTCATCCGCCTGCGCTGGCGCGCTTCGCGGGACCGCGGAACTACGCCGACCAAAAAATCCGGATCGAATGAAGGCTGCGACGCCCGTCAGCGAACCGAGCGGCTGCGGGGGACCGCCCGCGTGAGATCGATGCTGCGGCAGGCAGGCGGCCGGCGTAGCAACGGAAATGGGACAAGACCCGGCCGTATGCTAGACGTCCCGCCATGAACGTCACCAACGCGCAGTCCGGCACCAACGTTCACGAGATCGCCGACGGGATCTTCCGCATCAACACCCCCTTCGAGATCCCGGGCGACCCGTACGGGTTCTCGTTCAACCAGTTCCTGATCCTCGACGACGAGCCGCTGCTCTACCACACGGGGCCGCGCCGCATGTTCCCGCTGATCCGCGAAGCGGTCGCCTCGCTGATGCCTGTCGCCTCGCTTCGCCACGTTTCGTTCTCGCATTTCGAGGCCGACGAGTGCGGCTCGCTCAACGACTGGCTCGCCGAAGCGCCCGGCGCCGTGCCGCTTGTCGGCCGCATCTCCGCAATGACGTCGGCCGGCGATTTCTCCGACCGTCCTCCGCGCGCCATTGCCGACGGCGAGGCCATCTCGCTCGGCCGCCACACCGTACGCTGGTTCGACACGCCCCACCTGCCGCACGGCTGGGACTGCGGCCACCTGATGGAGGAGTCCACCCGCACCCTGCTCTGCGGCGACCTTTTCACGCAGCCGGGCGCGAAGCATCCCCCTCTGACGGAGGGCGACATCCTCGGCCCGAGCGAGGCGTTCCGGCGTGCGCTCGATTACTTCGCTCACGCGGGAAACACGCAGGAGATGCTCGAGCGTCTGGCGGCTACGTCGCCGACGACGCTCGCCTGCATGCACGGCAGCGCGTGGCGCGGCGACGGTGCGGCACTCCTTCGCGCCCTCTCCGCCTCGATCGCGTCCTGAATTCGCGACTCGCCGTCACGTCCGTTCGCTCATGAAGATCCGTCCCGAGTTGCCAGACGATGCCGACGAGATTCACCGTCTCGTCGCAGGTGCGTTCCCCACCGAGGCGGAGGCGTTTCTCGTCCAGGAGCTTCGCCGCACGAACGCGCTGCGTGTCTCGCTGGTCGCCGTGGACGACGACACCGATCCTCGCATCGTCGGTCACGTGGCGTTCAGCCCCGTGACGACCGTCAACGGGAGTGAAGGCATCGGACTGGCACCGGTTGCCGTCGCCGCCACGCACCGTCGCCGCGGAATCGCCGCGCAGCTCATCGAGCGCGGACTCGAGCAGTGTCGCGATCTCGGATTCGCTTACGCCGTCGTGCTCGGCACGCCGGCCTACTACGGCAGGTTCGGTTTCGAGGCGGCCACCGGCCACGGCCTCCTCGACGAGTACCAGGGCGGAGATGCTTTTCAGGTGCTCGCCCTCGCTGCCGGAGGGATGCCCGAGGGGGCGGGGCTCGTCCGGTACGCACCGCCGTTCGGCGCCTTCGCGTGAACCGGACGCGCGCGGGATCTCTCCTGCCGATACTGTCTCAGTGAGACAGAGACAGTCGCGGATCCCGATCACGTACGAAAAACCATCGGCGAAATCCCTTGCCGGACGCGGACTCCCGAAACGGGATCCTCGATGTGAACACGTCGATTGTCTCACGGCGGTAACGCGCCCGTCGATCATCGCTTCCCGCGCGCAGAGCACCTCGAGTCCGATACGAGGGAAGCGCTGCCGCTCCGCAGAGGCGGCGCAGGACAACCCGAATGCCGGCCCTCGTTCTTCCTCCCCTCCGAAAGGCAAAGAACCGTAGCGATTCGCGCTTCGAAACGTGTATGACTTCGGCGAGTTGGCCGGTGCCGGACACGGGAGACGCACGCAGGGACGGTGCGTTCGGCATGCAGGCAAGGAGGGCTTCAGAATGATCGTTCTTACGCGCCGCATGGTCGCGGGGCATCTCGTCGCGGCGATTCTCGTGTTCGCCGCCGCGGAGGCGCACGCGCAATCGGACAAGGAAACCGCGTGCCGGCGCTCGATGTCGAAGAGCCTCGGCCGTTTCGTCACGACGGCGTTCAAGGATCTCGTTTCCTGTCACAACAAGCGAAACGCCGGACGTCACCCGCTCTCCGTCAACTGCAACGACGTCTTCAGCATTCCGGACGGCAAGGCGGTGCGCGCCTACGAAAAGGCGCGCATCAAGATGATCGATGCGTGTCCCGACACGTACGGAGGCGTGCGCGCGCAGTTCGCACGCTGCCCGAGCCCCCACTCGAACCTCGACGACGACGGCGCGACAAACGACATCGACAACTTCATCGAAGCCGTGCCCTGCATTCTCAATCTCGCCGCGACGCTCGCCAACGGCGCGACCGCACGCGTGCTCGGGGGACCGGACACGCTTCCGACGCGGGATGCCGCGAGGTGCTACAAGACGCTCGGCAAGGCGTTTCGCAAACGCATCGACGCGATCGGCAAAGTGAGACGCGAGTGCCAGTACGAGGCCGACAAGGCGGGCACCGGCCTCGGCTACCACTGCGCAACGTTCGACGACGGCCGCATCGCCGAGAACCTGGCCGCGCTCGTCGAGGACATCACCGACGACTGCGGCAGCGTGCCGCAGGACGAGCTCGTTCCGCTCGGCGGCTGCGGCCAGACGGCGGCGCAGATCATCCAGTGCGCCGGCGGCATTTCGACCGTGCTCGGCGGCGGGCTCGTGGCGGAGGCGTACGAGCTGCCGGCCACGTGCAATCTCGGATTCGCGCTGCTGCGGGTCAACGCCGGGCTCGGCCTCAAGCGGACCGCCACGCGCTTCGAGCTGGGCTACAACGGCCTCGGCCAGGGCGTGGACCTGCTCGACGGCTTCTTTCTCGGCGCGAACCTCTCGTGCAACAGCGACTGCGTCGACTGCGACGTCGAACTCAATCCGCTCAAGGGCCTCCCTCAATCGAACTGCCGCTGCGAGAGCGATCCCACCATCCACTGCGACACGCTCGACGGCACCGACGCCGACGACTGCGGCGGCGGACAGTGCGTATGCCAGTTCGGGCCGCCGCTGCCGCTTTCCACGGACGGCGTTCCCGCCTGCGTGACCAACGAGTTCACCGAGGTCGAAGGGACGGCCGACGGCGGAACCGGTGTGTCCACCACGACGATCCCCGACTAAGCCAGGGTTCACCTGGGCATTTCGGAGACCCAGCCGTGTCCGGTCTGCGAGAACGACGGCGCAGCCAACGACGGGGTGCGAGGCGGAACCTGCTCGGGCGGGGAGCGCGACGGTCTCTCGTGCGACCAGAACGCCAGCAGTCCGGACTTCGGGGCGCTCAGCTACGACTGCCAGCCGCTCGCGGCTTCCAACATCAGCGGCAGCGGGCTGCAGCTCACGTTCGCGCTCACTTCCGTGGACGCACCCGAGATCGGCACGAACCTCATGGACGGCGGCAACGAAGTGTACTGCCTGCAGTGCTCGGGAGACACGACGGTCGGCTGCAGCTCGAACGCCGAATGCGCGACGCTCGGCATCGGCACCTGCACGGCCAACACCGGCCCGCCCGCTCGTGCCAATGCGTGCGTGGACGACATCTGCACGGCGGCGGGACCGTTGAGCAACGGCGTCTGCGAGGCCAACGATCCCGATCTTTTCTGCGACGGCCAGACACGAGGCGACGGCAGCGGCCTGATCACCTGCAACGACAATTCCGATTGCGACGCGTTCGATCCCGACTGCCCCGGGGGCGACTGCGGCAACTGCCTGCTGCTGCAGGAACGCGCGTGTTTCCCGGATCCTCTCGGTGCGCAGGGGTCCGACGCCGCGCCCGGTGCCGTACCGTCGGGAGCCGTCTACGGGGCCGAGCTCGTGAGCACGCTCTGCGTGCCGGCAACCTCGAACCCCGCGATCGACTCGTCGGTCGGCCTGCCCGGTCCGACCCGTCTGCTGATCGACTTCGACTTCCTCGGACGGTGCGGTCTCAATCCGGCACTCTCGTTCGAGCTGCCCGGAGGCTCGAACTGTCCATGACCATTGCGGGCTTGCACACACTGGATCGTCGTTCTCGGGGGAGGACGGAGAAAGGGATGCGTAACGGGGGTTTCCTTCCAAGGGTAAAAACGGGCGCCGCGTGGATCGCGGCCCTGTTGCTGGTGGCGTTCGCGGCAGAAACCGCTCAGGCGCAGATCGTCCGCAACTTCACGTCGCGCTACAGCCGCAGCGATCGCGGCAACTACCTGTTCGTCGGCAACACGCTGATGACGTGTCCCGACGCGGCGGCGAACTGCGCCAACGCGCGCATCCAGTCCGGCTCGCAGACGAACAACCAGGACTTCACGATGGTGGCGGTGGACGTGGACGCCGTCGAGACCGGAGCGAACTCGTCGAGCGCGACGCTCACGCTGCCCGGCGGATCGTCCGTCAAGTACGCGGCGCTCTACTGGGGCGCAGCCTCTTCCAGCGCGGCACGCAACGTCGCCAAGCTGCGCACTCCCGCTTCGTCCACGTACAACACCGTCACGGCCGGCCAGCTCGACGTCTCGGGCACGGCCTACCACGCTTTTGCGGACGTCACGTCGCTGGTCGCGGCCGGCGGAAGCGGCGTCTACACGGTGGCCGACGTCAAGGCGACGACGGGAACCAACGCCTACGCCGGATGGGGTCTCGTCGTCATTTACGCCGACCCGACCGAGATTCCCCACAACGTGACGCTGTTCGACGGTTTCGCGAGCATCCAGAGCGGCGGAGGCAGCGCGAACGCGACCGTGACCGGCTTCGTGTCGCCGCCGTCCGGCACCGTCAACACCAAAGTCGGCCTGCTCGCCTACGAGGGCGATTTCAGCAATCCGGGCGACAACTTCCGCGTCAACGGAACCCCGCTGACCAACGCGCTCAACGCCGCCAACAACATCTTCAATTCGACGATCAGCAACCTCGGCGTCCACGTGACGGCCAAGACGCCGCACTACCTGAACCAGCTCGGCTTCGACATCGACAGCGTCGATGCGACCGGCAACATCGCGAACTCGGCCACGAGCGCCGCGCTGACGTTCGCCCCCGGCTCCGACAACTACCTGCCGGGCGTGCTGGTCTTCTCGATCGACGTTTTTCAGCCGCTGGTCGCGCCGAACTTGACGAAGTCCGTCACCGACGTGAACGGCGGGCTCGTCACCCCCG
Organism: uncultured Myxococcales bacterium; assembly: GCA_964475235.1. GTDB lineage: Bacteria > Desulfobacterota > Binatia > UBA1149 > CAITLU01 > DATNBU01. The sequence goes on from CAYYVZ010000115.1 coordinate 9,309, forward strand.
GCGACGTGCTCGAGTACGTCGTGTCGGTCTCGAACACCGGCAACGACTTCGCCGACGCGGTGGTATTGCGCGACGCGATCCCGTCGAACACGACGTACGTCCCCGGCTCCCTCTCGGTGCTCACGGGCGCCAACGCCGGAGCCAAGTCCGACGCGTCGGGCGACGACCAGGCCGAGTACGACTCCGGAAACAACCGCGTGGTCTTCCGCCTCGGCACCGGCGCCACCGCGGCGGCCGGCGGCTCGCTCGCGGCCACGGCTTCCACGTCGATCCGCTTCCGCGTGACCATCGGCGGCGGCGTGAGCAACGGCACGACGATCTCGAACAGCGCGAACGTCACCTACACGGAACGCCAGCTCGGCGGCGCGATGTCGATCGACTCGAACACGACGGCCACCACGGTCGCCATCCCCGACCTCACGGTCGCCAAGAGCCATTCCGGAAGCTTCGTGCGCGGCTCGACGGGGACCTACTCGGTCGTGGTCTCGAACAGCGGGATCGGCCCGACGCTCGGCACCGTGACGATGAGCGACACGCTTCCGGCCGGACTCACGCCGGTGACGGCGACGGGAACCGGCTGGAGCTGCGGCATCCTGAGCCAGACCGTGACGTGCACGCGCAGCGACGCGCTGGCGGCGAGCGCGAGTTACCCGGCGATCTCGATCGGAGTGAACGTCGCGCAGGGCGCGGGGTCGTCGCTGACCAACACCGCCACCGTGAGCGGCGGCTCGGAGACCAACGCCGCGAACAACAGCTCGAGCGACGTGACGGCGATCGTCTCGAGCGCGGACCTGTCGATCGGCAAGACCGGGCCCGCCTCCACGCTCGCGGGCGGCACGGCGGTCTACACGATCACGGTCACGAACAACGGGCCTTCCGACGCTACCGGAGTGACCGTTGCGGATCCGACTCCGGCCAACCTCAACTTCGTGTCCAACACGGGCGCCTGCACGACCGCCTACCCGTGCGCGCTGGGCTCACTGGCATCCGGCGCGTCGGCCGTCATCACGACGACGTTCTCGCTGCCGGGCAACTACACGTCGCCCGGAACGATCACGAATACGGCCACCGTCTCGGCGACGACGACCGACCCGATCTCGTCGAACAACAGCGCAACGGCGTTCACGAACGTCCCGCCGAGCACGGACCTGTCGATCTCCAAGACGGGGCCCGGTTCGGTCACGGCCGGCAGCAACGTCGTCTACACCGTCACGGTGAGCAACATCGGCGGCGTCTCTGCCACGAACACGACGGTCACGGATCCCACGCCGGCGGGGCTCACTTTCGTTTCGAACTCGGGGGCGTGCACGACGGCCTACCCGTGCGCGCTCGGCTCGCTCGTCGCGAGCGGCGTCGCGACCATCACCACCACCTATTCCGTGCCGGCCTCGTACACGACTCCGAGCCCCATCGTGAATACGGCGAGCGTCTCGACGACGACGACCGATCACACGGCGGGCAACAACAGCTCGACGGCCAACACGCCCGTCGTGACCAGCGCGGACCTGTCGATCTCGAAGACCGGCCCCCTGTCGGTCACGGCCGGCACGAACCTCGTCTACACCGTCGTGGTCACCAACAACGGGACCTCGGACGCAGCGTCGGTCTCGGTTGCCGACCCGACGCCTTCCGGCCTTTCTTTCGTGTCGAACAGCGGGGACTGCACGACCTCCTACCCGTGCTCGCTCGGCACGGTCGCGGCCGGTGCCACGCGCACCATCACGACGACCTACTCGGTGCCGGCCTCGTACACGTCGCCAAGCCCCATCGTGAACACGGCGACGGTCTCGTCTTCGACGTCCGACCCTGCTCCCGGCAACAACAGCGACAGCGAATCCACGCCGCTCGTGACGAGCGCCGATCTCGCGATCACGAAGACCGGGCCGCCGTCCGTGCTGGCCGGCGGCAACCTCGTCTACACCGTCGTCGTCACCAACAACGGCGTTTCCGACGCCGCGTCGGTCTCGGTCGCCGACGCGACGCCGAGCGGACTCACGTTCGTGTCGAACACGGGCCACTGCACGACGGCCTACCCGTGCGCGCTCGGCACGATCGCACCGGGGGCGACGCGCACGATCACGACGACGTACTCGGTCCCGCTCTCCTACTCGACGCCCGATCCGATCGTGAACACCGCGACGGTCTCGTCGGCCACCAGCGACCCCGTTCCCGGCAACGACAGCGACACCGAGTCCACTCCGCTGCTGCCGAGCACGGACGTTTCCATCACGAAAACGGGTCCGGCTTCCGTCACCGCCGGCGAGAACCTCGTCTACACCATCGTCGTCTCGAACAACGGAGGCATGGCAGCTGCGGCCACGAGCGTCGCCGATCCCGCGCCGGCCGGCCTCGTCTTCGTGTCGAATACCGGGGACTGCACGACGGCGTTCCCATGCTCGCTCGGCAGCGTGGGCGCGGGCACGACGAGAACGATCACGTCCACCTGGACGGTGCCGTCGTCCTACACGTCGCCCGATCCGATCGTGAACACGGCGACCGTCTCGACGTCCACATCCGACCCGATTCCCGGCAACGACAGCGACACCGCGCTCACCCCCCTCGTCGTCAGCGCCGACCTCGCGGTCACGAAGTCCGGCCCCGTCTCCGTGACCGCCGGGCAGAACCTCGTCTACACGGTGACGATCACGAACAACGGCAGCTCGGACGCGACCGGCGTGAGCGTCGCCGACCCGACTCCTTCGGGCCTCGGCTTCGTCTCGAACACCGGCGACTGCACGACGACCTACCCGTGTTCTCTCGGCACGATCGCAGCCGGCGCTTCGCGCACGATCACGACGACCTACTCGGTGCCGCCCGCCTATACGTCGCCGGATCCGATCGTGAACACCGCGACGGTCTCGTCGGCCACCAGCGATCCCGGTCCCGCCAACGACAGCGACACCGAATCGACGCCGCTCGTCACGAGCGCGGACGTCGAGATCGTAAAGAGCGGCCCCGCGTCGGTCACGGCCGGGCAGAACGTGGTCTACACGATCGTCGTCACCAACAACGGCGTCTCGAACGCGGCGGCGGTCTCGGTCGCCGACCCGACGCCTCCCGGCCTCGCCTTCGTCTCGAACACGGGCGACTGCACGGCGGCCTTCCCGTGTGCGCTCGGCAGTCTTGCACCCGGCGCGACGCGCACGATCACAAGCACGTTCTCGGTGCCGCCCTCGTACGTGGCCCCCGACCCCATCGACAACACGGCCACCGTGTCGTCGACGACGGGCGATCCGGTGCCGGCAAACAACTCTTCGACAACCAGCACCGATGTCGAGCTGAGCGCAGATCTCAGTGTTTCGAAGTCCGGGCCTGCCTCCGTGACCGCCGGCGACGACGTCGTCTACACCGTCGTGGTGACGAACAACGGGGTCTCGGACGCGACGGCGGTGTCGGTCGCCGACCCGACCCCGTCCGGGCTGGTGTTCGTTTCGAACACGGGCGACTGCACGACGGCATGGCCGTGCGCACTCGGCACGCTGCCGCCAGGTGCGACGCGTACGATCACGTCCACGTTCACGGTGCCGGCGTCCTACACGGCGCCCGACCCGATCGTGAACACGGCGACGGTGTCCACCGCGACACCCGACCCCGTGCCGGCCAACGACAG
>CAYYVZ010000116.1:0-12654 GCA_964475235.1 uncultured Myxococcales bacterium
CCGTGCGCCTGCGGCCACAAGGTGGTGCGCGACCGGGTGCTGTGGCCGCCCGACCCCGTCGCCACCGCGGGGTGCCGGGGCGCCGCCCTGACGCTCGTCGCCGCTCACGACGCCGACGGCATCACGCTCAACCTCGGAGGGCAGAGCATCACCGGCCGCGGATTCGGCACCGGGGTTCGCGTGGCCCGCGGGGGCCGACTCGGTGCCGTCATCGTCGGCGGCGACGAGGGCGATGCGAGAGCCGAAATCGCACGCTTCGGCACCGGCATCCGCGCTTCCGGCCGCGACGAGCTTCGCGAAGTACGCTCCATCGACGTCCACGACAACACCGGCGACGGGATTTCTCTCCACGCGAGCGGCGTCACGATCACCGACGTACGCAGCGAGCGCAACGGCCGGAACGGCGTCGCGATCTCCGGGCACGGCAACGAGGTCTCGGACTTGAAGGCCAGCGGCAACGCGCGCGACGGCCTGAAGGTGCGCGGCAGCGCCGCGACGGTGGAAGCCGAGACCAGCGGCAACGGCCGAAACGGCGCCGTCATCGGCGGTCGCGGCAACCGGATCGAAGGCCTGAAGACCAGGGACAACGCCGGCGCCGGCGTGATGGCAACCGGCCGCGGTCACGAGCTGAACGGGATGAAGGCCCTCGGCAACGGCAGCGACGAGATCACGGGCCGTGCGGGGGCAACGCAGTGAGCGCCGTGCTCCCGTCGAAACGTTCCCTCTCGCTGCGGGCGTTCCTCCTCGCAAGTGCCCTTGCTGGCGCGTTCGCGGCTGCGACGTCCCACGCCGGAACACCCGCCACCGTCGCCGACGACATCTGCTCGAGCAGCGCCGATCCGTGCATCGTCGACCGCGTCTACGATATCTCTCCCAATGCCGTGCTCGACTTCGGCACGCGCAGCGTGAGCGTCACCGGTGCCGGCGAGTTCAACTTCGCCAAGGAAAGCGGCCGCATTCAGTGCGGCAACTTCACGGCTTCGACGTCGGGACCCGCGCTGAACCTCGCCGGCCCTCTCGCCAGCGGCGGTACGGGAAGCGGCTCGGTGCTTCTGCTCGCGCGCCGGCGCTGCACGTCCGCCAATCCGGTCGTCGCGTGCCTCGACAACGGCGACTGCGAGATCGGGCCCTGCGCCGTGCGGCGCTGCTCGCTGCGCACGACGAAAACCTGCAACGGGGACTCGGACTGCCAGCTTGGCTTCTGTAACTCCATCCGGCGATGCTCGTTGTCGATGGGCGTGCGCTGCGCCACCAACTCCGACTGCGACTACGGGAACTGCCCGGCGCAGCTCACCTGCACCGGCCGCGGCGACAACCCGGTCGCGTGCTCCAGCAACAGCGACTGCTCGTATGGAAGCTGCACGGTGGGCACGGCATCGGTCAGCATCGACGGCCCGATCGCCGGCAGCTCGGACGGCCCTGCGACGCTCGTCATCCGTGCGGCGGACTCGGTTTCCCTGCTGAAGCAGGTGAACCTGAACGGGAACACGCTCGACTCCGACGGCGGCAGCCTCTCCATCGACGCCCGCGGCGGGTCGATCCACATCAACAACAAGATCAATGCGACCGGCGGCGGCTTTTCGAGCGGCGGAACGCTCGAATTCAACGCCGGCACCGACATCTCGATCCAGGACGACATCAGCGTGGTCGGCGGTGACTACGACGGCGGTGCCGTCGACTTCACGGCGGGGCGCGACATCACGATCGGCCGGAGCATCCTCGCGAACTCCAATTCGGGCGCCGGATACGGCGGCGACATCTTCATCTCGGCCGGACGCGACCTCACCTTCAACGGCGTGTCCCCGTCGAACAAGAGCACGATCGAGTCGAGCGGCCACACCGATGCCGAGAACTCGTCGGGCGACGGCGGTGCGATCGAGCTCTACGCGGAACGCAACGCCACCTTCGACGCGAACACGCGCGTGATCGGCAACGGCTCGGCGCCCGACGGCTCCGGATCGGACATGCTCGTGGAGGTGGGGGCCAACCTCGGCATTCACGGCGACGTCCTGGCAAGGGGTCTCGGCATCGACGGATCGGGCGGCTACATCCAGCTCTTCGCCGACGGCGCCGTCAGCATGGCCGCCACGGCGAACCTCGACGCCACCGGCGGGAGCGGTGGCGGCGGCTTCGTCGAGGTGGACTCGAGCAGCAGCGACCTCCTCTTCGACGGCATGTGCGACGTCAGCGGCAGCAACGGCGGTTCGGGCGGCGGCGCGTACATGAGCGCGCGGCTGGACGCGAGTGTCGGCGGCACGCTGTTCGCGGCTGCCAGCGGCAACCTCACGGTGGACGCGTGCGGCGTCACGCTGGAATCGGGCGGAAGCCTCGACAACAGCGGCTCGAGCGGGAACAACAAGCTGGTCGCGCACGACACCATGCACCTCGTCGCGGGAAGCTCGATGACTTCGAGCGGGGGCGGCACGAACGTGCTCCGCTACCGCAACCCGGCGAAGCCGCCGCTCGTCCAGGGCACCGTCTCCCCCGCGCCGTCGCTGATCGTCGATCCGGCGCTCACGGACTGCCCGCTCTGCGGGAATCGCACGGTCGATCCGGGCGAGTCGTGCGACGACGGAAACGCCGTCAACGGGGACGGATGCAACGAGTCCTGCCAGAACGAGCGCTGCATCTCGCAGACGATTTCCCCGGGTTATCCGGCCGTGTCGCTCTGCGAAGACGGGAACGTCTGCACGGCCGACGTCTGCAATTCAGACCTCGCCGGCGGCACCTGCGAGCACCCGCCGAAGAACTGCAGCGACGGCGTCTCGTGCACCGCAGATTCGTGCGATCCCACCAGCGGAGCCTGCCTGCACAACGTCAGCGACGCGCTGTGCAACGACAACAATTCCTGCACGGACGACTTCTGCTCGCTCACGACGGGCTGCTCGAACACTTCCAACAGCAGCCCGTGCGACGACGGGAATTACTGCACGAACAACGACATCTGCACGAACAAGATCTGCAAAGGCACCCGCATCAACGGCTGCCTGTTCTGCGGCGACGACTACCTGAATCCGTTCGGCGGCGAGCTGTGCGACGACGGCAACAACGTGAACGGCGACTGCTGCTCCTCGACCTGCCAGTACGAAGCGCAGAACAGCCCGTGCGAGGACGGCTTCTTCTGCACGATTCTCGACACGTGCGACGCGACGGGAACCTGTGTGACGGGCATCCCGAACACCTGCGCCGACACCGACGTCTGCACCGACGACTTCTGCGACGAAGACTTCGCAGTCTGCGTGAATGCGCAGACGCCCCGGGACCCGGGCACGTGCATGGTCGCACCGAGCACGAAGCTGCTGATCAAGGATGCAGCGGTCGCCAAGCGGGACAAGCTTTCGTGGCAGTGGAGCGGAGGCGACGGGTTCCTGCCGACGGACTTCGGTACGCCGGCAACGAGCACGCCCTACACGCTCTGCGTCTACGACACGACGGCGACGACGTCCTCGCTCAAGGCTTCGATCGACATCGCGGCTTCGAGTCTCTGGAAGAGCAAGGACGCATCCACGCTGCAGTACCGGGACAAGAACGGCGTCTCCGACGGCGTGCTCAAGGCCCAGCTCAAGGCCGGCGAAGCAGGCAAGACGAAGGTCAAGATCGGCGCCGGCGGAATGAACCTGCCCCTGCCCGCCCCGGCCGGAGCCACGTTCTTCCGTCAGGACCCGAACGTCGTCGTGCAGCTCGTCAACGGTGCGGGCAAGTGCTGGACGAGCCAGTTCGCACCAGACCAGACGAAGACGAACGACGTCGCCAATTTCAAGGCTGCGACGAAGTGACGAAGCGCCACGGCGTCACGGAACGGAGGAGGACAGACCCATGACGAAGATTCTCAGGACGGTGATCGCCGCGACGATCGTGATGATGGCGAGTACGGCGCACGCCGGGCTCGACCCCGCGCTGAAGTGCCAGGCCAGCAAGGACAAGATCGTCGGCGCGTACTACGCGTGCCGCACCAAGGTGGCGGCGACGGCCGTCGCCAAGAGCATTCCGGCTGACTACACGAAGTGCATTTCCAAGTTCATGGAGAAGTGGGCAAAGGCGGAGAGCGTGGGCGGCGCCGCCTGCCCCGACACCGTCTCGAGCACGGCGCTGATCGAAGACTTCGTCGCGGACCAGGCCAACGAGACCGCCGGCATCGTTGCCGGCGCGGACATCCCGACTGCTCCGACCTGCGGCGACGGCGAGATCAACGCTGGCGGTGAGCACTGCGACGGATCCAACCTGGACGGCCTGACCTGCGCGTCCTTCGGCTTGTACGGGACACTCGCCTGCACGCCGGGCTGCAGCGTGGACCTCAGCGGCTGCAGTGCGTGCCCTCCGTCCACCGTCAGCTACGAAGGCAACTGCTACGTCCTCGGCGCCCAGGGCTCGAGCTGCGACGCGGCCTGCGCTGCCGTCGGCCTGGTGTACGACGACGCAACGCTGACGGAGACCGGAAGCGAAGGAACCGACGGAAACTGTCTGGCCGTGCTTTCCGCCACCAACGCGCCGGGCGACGTCCTGAACAATCCGGGCGGAAGCTGCGCCGCCGAAGCGGCCGGCTGCATGGTGCTGCCGATGTCCGGTTTCCGCGCGCGTTGCGGAACTCCTGCTACGACATCGACGGAGGACCATCCGGACGCGCGGCGCGTCTGCGCCTGCTACTGAGCCGCAAGCGCGTACAGAACCATGCCCGATCGACGCGGCGCCGGCTTTCCGGCGCCGCGTCGTCGTTTCAGACATCCTGCACGGGACCCACGTCCCTCGACCGCGGTGACGGGACAGGTGCGCAGGGCGGGTCAGTACGTAAAGGTCCAGCCGGCGAGGGAGGTGGGAGTCTGAAGCGTGCAGACCCTGGTCGTCTGGTTGCACAGGTAACAGGCCGATGTGGCCATCAGCAGCCGCTTCTGCACGAGGCCGTCGGAGCTTCGCACCACCGTACCGGCGGCCAGCGTACCGCAGCCGTAGTTGGTCGAAACACTGGATCCACCGCGGGAAGGCTTGCGGGCATCGGCTCCGCTCGCGGCCAGGGTGAGAGTGAGCGCAGCAATACACAGAGTGAAGGAACGTTTCATCGATTTTACTCCGGGTGTCGGCGTGATTCTCGGCGACACCTGTTAGATGTTTCGCGCCGTCCGGAATTCGAGAGCGCGCGACAATGTCGCAATCCGCCTCTCGGTATCCGCGAGTGCGTTGCGTGATCTTCTTTGGCGCGATCTCCTCCCAGCCGGCTCGACGTCCGCTTATGCAGACGCGTCGCAGTTGCGCATGTGCCGGCGGATCACAGCGCCGCGGCCATTCCTGCGCTGTGCCTGAGAACGAGATCGAAGGTGCCGAATCCGTCCTGCAGCATCGGCGGCTTCGCAAGGACTCCGATCGACGGCGCGATCGCGCGGATGATGCCAAGCCGATAGCCGGCCCGTCCTGCCGATTCGGCTCCTACTTGCCGGCCTGGCCGACCGCGCGCAGCACTCCGTCGGCGACGTTCTGCGCCAGCAACAGATTCCCGTGCGGTGTCAGGTGGCCGAAGATTCCGCCGAACAGATCGCGGAAGCTCTCGGCTGCGGGACGCTCCTTGAACAGCTGAAGGAAGGGCTGCTCGTTGGAGACCACGACGACGTCGGGATCGTGGTCGACCATGTCCTCGACAATGTCCGGAGGTCGGCCGGGGTACTGAACCGCCACGTACGCGATCTTGCGCACCGCCAGGATTTCGCGCAGCCGCCGGTAGTTGCCTGCCGTTCTCGAGCGCGGCAGGGCGCGCTCGAGCTCGAGGTAACGGCGGTAGTACGGTTCCGCTTCCGCGTCCTGATCCTGCTGCCAGTGGAGCAGGGCCATCATCGCGTACGAACGCGAGCGCAGGACCAGCCACTTCTCCTGCTCGAGCATCGGCTTCAGGATGGGCGGCGCCTCCGCGAAGCGCCCTGCCAGAATGTGCTGCCCGGCAAACTCGCGGGCGGCCATCATGAGATCGGGAGGCAGCGGGCCATACAGCGACTGCCCCTGCGTCGGCGGGTTCCACACGTAGTAGAGGGTGCGGGCCAGCCTCACGACGCGCAGACGCTGCGAGGCTTCGAAGAACGGGTCGTGCTGCTCGCCGTCGTTGATTCCCATCATTGTGACGACCATGTCCGGCTTCAGCTTGTCCAGGTGCCTGGGAAGCTCTTCCACGATCGTGTCCGTGGAGGTGGCCGGGATGCCGCCGTTGATGACTTCGTATCTGGTGCCGGTGGAGCGTGCGTTCAGGATTTTTTCGAGCTGGGCGGGATAGCTCTCCTTGCCCATGAACATCGTGTCGGCGGTGGTGGACTCGCCGAGGCACAGGATGCGGTACGTGCCGCTGCGATCCTGATCACTCGCGACGGGGCCCTGGCGCGCGCGCAGGAAAACCCAGCCGGCCGCCCGCATGGCGAGTTCGAGCGTGACCAGACTCAGCAGGAGCCCGAACAGGACCAGCGCGAGGCGTTTCAACATCGGTGCTGGATTACTTCCAACGATCCAACCGAATGTCGAGCGATAGAACCGGGAGCCGGCGAAGCGGAGCCGGCCGATCAGATGCCGCGCAGGGGAACCTCGATCTTCGCGACGTCGATCTTCTTCATCGTCATCCTCGCATCGAACGCACGCCTGGCTACGTCGCCGCCGTTCAGCCCAATGCACGGCACTTCGTACCTGAGCCCGGCCGCGTGTTGACGACAGGCCCGCGGCGACTACGGATCCGTGACGCACTCGGCACACTCGAGCCCGTTGACAAGGTCAATCGAGGGGCGCACTGATCGAAGCATGGACACGCCACCGGGCAGGAACCGGTGCCGCAGAGGGTAGCCTCGCTGCGGCACCTTCCGGAAAAGTCGAGTGCCACATCTACCCCGGCTTCGTCCCGGGGCTGAATCGAGCCGCTGAGCTCACAGGATGAGAAGCCCGCCGCGAGGAATCGCGAGCGGGCTTTTCTTTTGCTTCTTTCCCCAGGCTGGACCAGGCCGGCGCCTTGTTTGGGATCGCGTGGGCGGAACGGATCGGCTCGAGCGGCCGGCCTCGCCACCGCCGGCTGGACAGACAGTTCCGTCCGCACCTGAAAGAGTAGTCGGCGCTTCTATTTCTTCGAGCGGCTCTGCGTGCGCCTTGCCAGTGATCGGGCTAAGAGCCGCCACGGACCGCACGAACTCCGCGACGAAGCGCCTTGTTGTCGAGGGTCGTATCCCCGCCGTTGAAGTACACGATCCACGCGAGTGTCGTATTGTCCTGGTATGTAGAGGACGACCAGTAATAGGGCGGAAGCGGGATACCCAATGCCGGGTCCGTTACGTCCAGAGCAGCACCGAAGGTGGGCGAGTCGAGCGTGAGGCTCTGCAATTCCTCGATCGTCGGCAGTCGCCAGTCGCAGTGCTCCTCGTAGCAACCTGTAACGGTCGGCCCGTTCCAACTCTCCGCGCCAGGACCGACGGGAGCGTTCAGCTTGACGAGGAAGTCCGTGAAGGCGCCGCCGTCCGGCGCGGTTCCGCTGCCGCTCCACTGGTAGCGATTGTTGACGTCGTGCAGGTCGGCGCACTTCGGCCCGCCGGGGCACAAAGACTCCTGACCAACGGTTCCGGTCTTCTTTTCCCACTCCAGTCCCGTCTCGCGGTCGATGATCGTGGCGCCTGACGCATCGAAGCGCGTCACGTAGCAACCGCTCGTGTCGAACGTGCAACCCGCCGTACAGGCGAGTGCACCTCCGGCGAAGCCCTGCGTCACGCAGGTCTTGCCGTCGAGATTGCCGGCCTCGCAGCCTTCCAAGGCCTCCAGAATGCCGTCGCCGCACACCGGAGCGTTCTTGCAGAAGGAGAGATCGCTCTGGCAGGCCGAGAACTGGCCGTCATAGGCCGAGCAGACGAGCGTGACCGGCTGGTCTACGGCGTCCTTCAGAACCAGCAGCGCGTCCGTCGTATTGATCGAGCTGCTGTTGTTGACGTCGCCGCATACCGGATCAACAGCCAGCGCCAAGCCCGCGCGCAGGACCATCGCGGCGAGCGTCGCCATCGCAAACTTCTTCTTCATGGTTTTCCCATCCTGGCGTTGTCGTGAATGAGCCAGCTATGAGCGGGCGCGAACAGCGCGAACATAATCGATGGCAATCTTGTTGCTCACACTGTGGATCCCATCTTCGAATGATACGAGCCTCGCCATCCATGGGAAGTGCTGCAACGTCGTGGACGACCAGTGGGTGTTCGTCTGCGTCGGCAAAAACGCCGAATCCACTACGCACGGCGAAGCGCCGCAGTTGGTATCCGGACTCATGATAGTCTGCAATTCTGAGATGGTCGGGAGTCGCCAGTCGCAGTGCCCCCCGTAGCAACCCGTAACGGTCGGACCGGTCGAGGACGACGAGCCAGCACCATCGGGAGCGTTCAGCTTGACGAGGAAGTCCGTGAAAACCGAGCCGTCCGGCGCGACTTCGCTGCTGCTCCACTGGTAACGGTTGTTCACGTCGTGCGGGTCGGCGCAGATCGTCTCGCCGAAGCACCTTGCATCCGCGACCACGGTTCCGGTCTTCTTTTCCCACTCCAGCCCCGTCTGGTGGTCGATGATCGTGTCCCCCGACGCATCGAAGCGCGTTGCCCAGCAGCCGCTCGTGTCGAAGGTGCAACCCGCCGCGCAGGCGAGCGCACCGCCCGCGAAGCCCTGCGTCACGCAGGTCTTGCCGCCGAGGTCGTCGGCCTCGCAGTCCTCCGTGCCCTCCAGATCGCCGTTACCGCACTTCGGTGCCTCCTGGCAGCCGGAGAGATCGCTCTGGCAGGCCGAGAACCGGTCCTGGTAGCCGGAACAGTCGAGCACAATGGGCTGGTCGACCGCCTTCTTCAGAACCAGTAGCGCGTCCGTGGTTTTGACCTCGCTGTCGCTGGTGAAGTCGCCGCAGACGGGAGCCTGGACTTCGGCCAGAGCCGCTCCCGCGCTCAATACCATCGCGGCAATCGCCGCTTTCGTGAACTTTCTCACTACTCGGTCCTCTTTTGACGTCGATCGGCCCCAGCGTGTCGGATGGGGACGTGTGCACGACTGACGCAGCTAGTGCTACCGGCGAAGTGCAAGGTGCTCCGCGCGGCACGCCTGCGCAGGCCAACCCTGACACCTGGACCACGACCGATCCCGAGCCAGGCCGTAGCGTCGGGTGAAGCACCGCCTCGGGCAGTTGGAATGAATCGCGACGAGAAAAGCGCGCCCGGCTGGACTCGAACCAGCGACCCCCGGCTTAGAAGGCCGGTGCTCTATCCGACTGAGCTACGGGCGCGTATCGGGTGCGGCCTCCTGTTGCAGGTAGGCCGCGGAGAGTGGTCGGGGTGAGAGGATTTGAACCTCCGACACCCTGCTCCCAAAGCAGGTGCGCTACCAGACTGCGCCACACCCCGAAGAGAGGGATTCTTTCGCGCCGCGGCGACGGATTCAATCCGGAGGCCGAACGCGCGCGGCTTCGGCCGCGAACGACTTCGTCATGGCCCGCGAACAGGCGGTCGAAACGGCCGGATTTCCCGGATCGACTGACGCTTCGGCGCCCGCTAAAAGGACAGCCGCGCGCGGCCGGCGCGCCCTTCCTCCATTGTCGCAAAGCCTGACCATGCCGACCGAAGCAGCCACGAGGACGGCCGCCACCGCCAAAGCCGCCGAGAAGCCCGTCGACCCCAAAGCCTTCGACCGCATCGTCCTTCCCGATCTTCGCGAACGCGTCCGTGCGTCGCTCCTCTTCCTGGCCGGCGCCCAGACGATCTACGCGGTCACGATCCTGTTCTCCCAGGGCACGGGGTTCGAGACGCGCGCAGCGCTCAACTTCGTGCGCGTTGCGGTCATCTGGTGGTGCGTGTGGGGCCTGCGCGGCGAAGGGTCGCGCCGCGACACGATGACGATCCAGTGGATCGGCATGGGTACGCAATTCCTGACGGGGATTTTCATCTCGGTTGCCCGCCAGGACGCCTTTCCGATGGCCCTCCTCATCGTGGTGATGACGAGCATAACGTCGGTCTTCATTCCGTGGGGCGGGCGGGCGCAGGCGGCTCTCGCGGGTATCGCCGGGGTGAGCGTGTTCGTTGCGGAGGCGCTGGTCGAAAGAACCACCGGCGCTCGGCTCGGGTTCGACGTGGCGGCAACCGTCGTCGTTACCCTCCTCGTCACCGTCTACATCGCGCGCTTCCTGGAGAGTGCGCGCACGACGCTCGCGCAGCGCCTCGACGAGGCGCGGCGCAACGCGGAAGAGCTCGAGACGCTGCGCGCGCAGCTCGAGCGGCGCGTGGCCGAGCGCACCGCCGAGCTCGAGATGGCCAACCGCGAGCTCGAAGGCTTCAGCTACACGGTCTCCCACGACCTGCGCTCTCCGCTGCGCACGATCGCCGGCTTCAGCCAGGTGATTCTCGAGGAGTCGGCCGGGCAGCTCGACGATTCGGTGCGCTCGAGCCTTACGAAGATCCACGCGGCGAGCCGCCGTATGGACGGACTCATCGACGACATGCTGCTGCTCGCGCGCGTCGGCCGCAGCGCGCTTCGCTACGAAGCGATCGACCTGGCCGACATCGCGGACGCGATCGGCGAGGACCTGGCGGCCGAGCATCCCGAGCGCAAGGTCGAGCTGCGCATCGATCCGATCCCGCTCGTACGAGGCGACCTCGGTCTGCTGCGCATCGTCCTGGACAACCTGCTGCGCAATGCGTGGAAGTTCACCAGCACGCGCGAAGAAGCCAGGGTGCACGTGTTCGCCGAGCGCGAAGGCACGAGCACGGTGATCCGCGTGAAAGACAATGGGATCGGCTTCGACCCGCGCTTCAAGAGCAAGCTCTTCCAGCCGTTCGAGCGCATCCACGGCGACGCTCGCTTTCCCGGGACGGGCGTCGGGCTCGCGACCGTCGCACGCATCGTCCGCCGCCACGGCGGCGACGTGCAGGCCGAAGGCGCCCTCGACCAGGGCGCCACGTTCTCCTTCTGGCTCCCCGACGACCGCGCCGCGTGAAAAACCCGGGACGGGTACAGGTTTTCGCGTAGCACCCCGTCTCGGCCGCAACGCCGTTCGAAAACCTGTACCCGTCCCGGGTTTTTCTATTTCACGACGCTCTCGACGGAATCGACTACGGCTTCGACGACCTCTCGGATGTGCTCGTCGGTGAGGTCGTACCAGACCGGCAGCGAGATCTCGCGCGCGAAGTTGTCCTGCGCGACGGGTAGCCCGGACATGTCGTAGCCGAGGCCGCGGTAGAAGCTCTTGCGCGGCAGCGGCTCGAAGTGCACGTTCACCGACACGTCGCGGTCGAAAATCTTCTGGATGATCTCGTCGCGCTGCTCTTCGGTGATCCCGCGAATGCGCAGCGGAAAGAGATGAAACGACGACGTGCGACCGTCGCGGTCGAACAGCGGCAGCTCGGCCCATGCGTACTTGCCGAGCGCCTCCGCGTACTTCTCGACGATGCGCCGCCGCACGACCAGCGTGTCCGCGTCGTAGCGTTCCAGCTCGACCAGCCCGATCGCCGCAGCGATGTCGGTCATGTTGCACTTGTAGCCGGCCTCGACGACGTCGTACTTCCAGTTGCCCTTCTGCGTCTTCGCGAGCGCGTCCTTGTTCTGGCCGTGCAGCGTCTTGACGCAGAGCACCTTGTAGAGCTCTTCGTTCGAGAACGGCGCCGGCAGGTGGAACGCCACGGCCCCGCCCTCGGCCGTCGTCAGGTTCTTGACCGCGTGGAACGAGAACACCGTGACGTCGCAGAGGCTTCCGGTGCGCCGCCCCTTGTAGCGCGCGCCCACCGAATGCGCCGAGTCCGCCAGCACCAGGATCCGTCCCAGGGACCGCTGCTCCCCGGTCGCAGGAACGAAGTCGCCGGCACGGTCGCGCACCAGCTCGTTCAGCGCATCGTAGTCGCAGGGCCACCCGCCGAAATCGACGGGCATCACGACCTTGGTGCGCGGCGTGATCGCCGCCGCCACGGCTTCGACCGAAACGTTGAAGTCGTCGGCGTTCGAATCCACGAAGACCGGCGTCGCGCCGCAGTGAACGACCACGTTGGCACTGGCCGCGTAGGTGTACGCCGGGACGATGACCTCGTCGCCGGGCCCGACGCCGAACCAGCGCAGCATGATCTCGAGGCCCGCCGTCGCCGAGTTGAGGCACAGCACGGCGGGCGCGCCGCAGTATTCCGCGAGGTTCTTCTCGAGTTTCTTCGTGCGCGGGCCGGTCGTGATCCAGCCCGACTTCAGGGCGGCCGTAACCTCGTCGATGATCTTCTGGTCAATGCGGGGCGGGGAAAAAGGAATCATCGCGGTCGCGTCACTCCGGCTGTCGTTTCCAAAGCGCAGGCCGAGGCCGCGCGTCACAAGGGGTACCCGCCGGACACGACGAAGACCGGTCCCGCGGGAGGTGCCGCACCGTCGGGCGCGGGCGGCGGGAGACTAGGACGAACACGCCGGCGATGGGAGAGCGGACCCGTCGTATTGTCGGCCGGAGCACACTCGGCCGTCGCTATCGTGGCGACGTGAGGCACGTCCGGCCGAAAGCGCCTTGAATCAGCCCTGCTCGGGGAAGAAAGTCGGCGGTCCGCCCGCGCCATGTCCGAGTCCGAATCATCCCAGGGGCTGTTCGCAGCCGACGGCCTGACACCCCAGGCCGAACGTACGGCCGCGACCATCGCGAGCCTGTTCGGCGCGATCACGCTCGTCCTCGGCGTT
>CAYYVZ010000117.1:0-12570 GCA_964475235.1 uncultured Myxococcales bacterium
GAGAAGCTCGACCTTCCGCAGGTGACCCGCTTCGTGATCGGCGAGGTCCGGCGCCGACTTGCGGGCGAGTCGCCGGAGCCGCCCTTCCTGCGCTGGCAGCGCCCGACCAAACGCACGCCCGACCCCGGCGACTGAAACCCCGGAAACCCGGGACGGGTACAGGTTTTCGCGGCAGGCATTCGCGGGATGCCGTCCTGGTCGAAAACCTGTACCCGTCCCGGGGTTCCGGTTCGCCATGTCCGCCGGAACTGGCCATGTTTGCCGCCATGCTCGCCCGACTGCTCTGCGTCTCCCTCGTTGCATCGGCCTTCCTCCTCCCCGCGCGAGCGGCACACGCGGAGATGCTCGCCGCCGGCGCGGCGATTCCGGCGTTCGAGCTGCGCGACCATGAGGGCCGGACGGTCCGCTCGACCGATCTCGCAGGGCGCCGCTATCTCCTCTGGTTCTATCCGAAGGCGATGACGCCCGGATGCACCATCGAGGCGAAGAGCCTTCGCGACAAGTACGTGGTGCTGCAGACGGCCGGCGTGGACGTGCTCGGCGTCTCCTTCGACGAGCCCCTGCTCAACAAGAAATTCGTCGTGGCGGAAGAACTGCCGTTCCGACTTCTGTCGGATACCGACCGCAAGCTCGCGGTCGCCGTCGGCGCGGCCGACTCGAGCGATGCGAAAGCGGCGAAACGAATCTCCTACCTCGTCGGCGCCGACGGCAAGGTGATCAAGGCCTACGACGACGTCGATCCCACCGTGCACGCAGGCCAGGTCGTCGCCGACAGCCTTGCAGCCGGCAAGTAGTCGAAGGAGCAACAGCGTGGATCCGATGAAGCGATTCCTGTTCGGAGCCCTCGGGGCCTACGACTGGATGAAGTTCTCCGTGACGAATCGCCTGAGGATCGACGGCCGCGAGCACCTCGCGGGCCTTCCGTCCAAGGGCGTGCTCTTCGTCTCGAATCACCTCACGTACTACATGGACGTTCTCGCGATCCATCACGGGCTCACCGCTTCGCGCTGCCGTCCGTGGGACGGTCTGCGCGCGAACCTCAACGTCCGCTTCATTGCCGCGTTCGAGACGCTGAACGACCGCGGGCTCGTGCCGCGCATGTTCAACTACTGCGGCGCGGTGCTGATCCGCCGCACGTGGAAGGACGGGGTCAAGCAGGTGCAGAGGGCCGTCGATCCCGGCGACCTCCAGCGCATCGGTGCGGCACTTCGCCGCGGATGGCTCATCACCTTCCCGCAGGGCACGACGGCCGCCGGCGCTCCGATCCGCAAAGGCACGGCCCACATCATTCGCGAGCACCGGCCGATCGTCGTGCCGGTGCGCCTCGACGGCTTCGACCGCGCGTTCCATCGCCAGGGCTTCCGCGGCATTGCCCGCAACATCGACCTCGGCGTGCGCTTCGGCGCGCCGTTCTCGTTCCATCGCGACGAGACGATCGAAGGGATCGTCGACAAGCTCACGTCGATCATCGTTCCCGAGCCGGCAACGGCGTACGCCGACGGGAAGGGATGACGCTTCCTTCCGCTCTTCACCGGAGAGAACCACGATGATCCCCGAGCTTTCCGCCGACTACGTCGTCGTCGGCAGCGGCGCGATGGGCATGGCGTTCACGGACACGCTGCTCACGGAGACCGACGCGACCGTGCTCATGGTGGACGCCCATCACCGGCCGGGCGGCCACTGGAACGATGCCTATCCCTACGTGCGCCTGCACCAGCCGTCGGAATTCTACGGCGTGAACTCGCTGCCGCTCGGTGGCGGCAACAAGGACAAGGTCGGCTGGAACGCGGGGCTGTACGAGCTGGCCTCCGGCGCCGAGGTGCTCGCGTACTTCGACCACGTGATGCAGCGCCAGTTCCTGCCGTCGGGCCGCGTGCAGTACTTCCCCCGCTGTACCTGGCTCGGTGAAGGTCGCTTCGAATCGATCCCGTCGGGCCGGACGTTTTCGGTCCGCGCGCGCAAGGTCGTGGACTCGACCTACATGAACGTGCGCGTGCCTTCGGTGACGAAGCCTCGCTACGAGATCGCCGCGGGTCTACGCCACGTGCCGCTCAACGACCTTCCGCGCTTCGAGCGTCCTGCCGGAGGCTACGCGATCGTCGGTGCAGGCAAGACCGGCATGGATGCGTGCCTGTGGCTTCTCGCGAACGGCGTCGACCCGGCCGAGATCCTCTGGATCGTTCCGCGCGATGCGTGGGTTCTCGATCGCGCGAACATCCAGCCGGCGGACTTTTACGGCCGCAGCCTGCTCGGCATGGCTTCGGAGATGGAAGCCATCGCCGGCGCGCAGTCGATCGAGGATGCGTTCGAGCGCGTGAACGCTGCCGGAGTGCTGCTGCGGCTCGACGACGGCGTGCGGCCGACGATGTTCCGCTGCGCGACCGTCACGACCGACGAATCCGCGCAGCTACGGCGTATCCGCAACGTGGTCAGGCTCGGGCGCGTGCAGCGGATCGAGCCTGACACGATCGTGCTGGAGAAAGGTTCGGTACCGACGACGGCGGACCGTCTCTACATCGACTGTTCGGCGGACGCTCTCGAACGGCGTCCGGTCGTTCCGGTGTTCGAAGGGGATCGCATCACGCTGCAGACGGTACGCGCCTGCCAGCAGGTGTTCAGCGCGGCGTTCATCGCGCACGTCGAGGCGGCGTACGACGGCGAGGACAGGAAGAACGAGCTCTGCACCGTCGTCCAGCACCCGAACTCGGACCTCGACTATCTGCGCAATGCCCTGGCCAACACGATGAACGAGATGCGCTGGGCCTTTGACGCAGACCTCACGGCCTGGCTCGCGAAGGCGCGACTCAACGTGTTCGGCCTGCGGCCGGCCGTCGCGACTGCCGAAATGATCGAGGCAGAGCGGCGCCTGATGGAAAGCGGACCGGCGGCGATCGCCACGCTGCAGCGGTTGCTGGCCGGCTCGTAGTCTTCCGCCCGGCTCTGCACCCTCGTTGCCGCGCATCCGGGGCGAGAACACCCGTCCACGTCAGAAAATCGTCGCCGGTTCGCTTGCGCGCTCCCGGGCGGGGGCGCGAATCGCCCCGCCGCGGTTTGGGGGCTCGACTTGCCGCACTAAACTCGGCGGTCGGAAGTGCATGGTCCACCGCGAGCCGCTCTTCGGTCGCGAGGCTCCGCTGCATGGGCGGCACCGATGAAATCCTCCGCAGCAATGCTGGTCCTCCGTTTCATGCTGCGTTACCCGTGGCGCGTCGCCGCAGGTCTCGGCATGGCGGTCGCGGGCTCGCTGCTCGGTTTCGTGTTCCCGGGCGTGACGCGCTGGTTCCTCGACGAGATCATTCCGTCGGGCGATGCGTCGCGAATCCTGCCCGCCGTCGCCATCGCGCTCGGCGCGATGGCCCTCCGCCAGCTCTTCTACTCGCTGAGAACCGTCGCGAACAATGCGTTCGAGCTGCAGATGACGCACGATCTTCGCAGCGCCCTGCACGACAAGATCCAGCACCTGCCGCTCAAGTGGTTCGACCGCCAGACCACGGGCGACATTCTCATGCGCATGTCGAACGACGTCCCGTCCACGCAGCGCGTGATCATCGAAGCCATCGACCAGACGATCCCTGCTCTGGTCCAGATCGTCGTGACCATGGCGGTGATGCTCTGGCTGCATCCGCAACTGGCGCTGATCGCGATGATTCCCGTCCCGCTCATCGCGTCCGGCGGCTGGATCTACAGCCGGTGGGTGCATCCGCGCGCCGACGAGGCCCGCCAGTCGGCCGGCGAGCTGAGCGCGCTGCTGCACGACAACATCGCCGGCATCCGCCAGATCAAGAGCTACACGCTCGAGCCCGAGAAGCAGCGGTCGTTCGACCAGTCGAGCCTGGCGTATCGCCGGCAGCAGACGCGGCTCCAGCGCGCGTGGGCCGTCTACGGACCGACGATGGGGTTCTTCGGAGACGCGGGCCTCATCCTGCTGATCGGATTCGGGTCGTGGTGGTGCATCGGCAAGGAGATCACGACCGGACAGCTCGTCCAGTTCCTCATGCTGCTCGCGATGCTCTACGAGCCCATCGGGCGACTGCACACGCTGATGAGCTCAGCGGTCACCGGCCTCGTCGCCGCGCCGCGCGTCTTCGAGATCCTCAAGATGGAAGAGAGCGAGGATCTGCAGAGCGGGCGGCAACTCGAAAGCGTCGCGGGCGACATCCGCTTCGCCGACGTCTCGTTCCGATACGACGAGAAGCGGCTGGTGCTCGAACACGTGTCGATGGACGTCAGGCCGCGCCAGACCGTCGCGCTCGTCGGCGCCACCGGCTCGGGAAAGTCGACGATGTTCCAGCTCCTGACGCGACTCTACGAGCCGAACGAGGGTGCGATCTTCCTCGACGGTGCGCCGATCGGCGAGCTCAGCAAGGCCAGCCTGCGCGACGCGATCGGCTACGTTTCGCAGGACAGCTACATGTTCCACACGACCGTTCGCGACAACCTCCTGCTCGGCAGGTTCGGCGCGACCGACGACGAGCTATGGGAAGCGCTGAGGCTCGCGTCGGCCGCGGAGTTCGTCGAGCGGCTCGAAGGCCGACTCGGCGCGGAGGTCGGCGAGCGAGGAAGCCGGCTGAGCGGCGGCGAGCGCCAGCGGCTGTCGATCGCCCGCGCCTTCCTGAAGGACGCGCCGATTCTGCTGCTCGACGAGGCGACGAGCGCCGTGGACGCAAGGAGCGAGCGTCTCATCCAGTCGGCGCTCCGCAAGCTTCGCCACGACAGGACCTGCCTCATCATCGCGCATCGGCTTTCGACGGTGCGCGACGCGGACCGCATCTACGTGATGCGCGGCGGAAAGGTTCTCAGTTCCGGTACGCACGACGAGCTCGTCGAGAGCTGCGAGTACTATGCGGATCTTGCGCGGCTGAGCTTCGGGGGGCGGGCGGCGGACGAGGCGGCGTAGGCCGGCGTCAGGGCGAGAGCTTGCAGGTCCCTTTCGCGATCGTCTCCGTGACGAAGCTGTCGAGGTCCGCGGGAGTCTTGTCGGCTTCGGCTTTCGTGTATCGCTCGGCGCCCGCGCGGACCGCGCAGGCACAAAGCGATTTCATCGATTCGATCTGCGGCTCGAGCTGCTTCCGGATCTCGGGCGTGAGCGGCATCGCGGGGTCGGCGCCCTGCTCGCGTTTCGTGTTGTCCCACGCGCCCTGCACGAGCGCCTCGCTGCAATCGGCGGTCTCGGAGGCAAGGAACTCCGTCGTCCAGCCGGCCTTCAGGTCGGCGGCCGAGGCGAGTACGGGAAAGAGAAGGGCAACCAGCGAAGCGGCGACGAGTCGGATCATGCGCCCGGAGTTTCACGACGAAATCGAAGGGTCAAGACGCGGGATTGCGTGCCGATGGGCAATCCGGCAGTGACACCATTCCCACGCCGGGCCTCGCCGCAGGTGAGCCCCGGCGGCGCGTGAAACAGGAGAGACCGTGACGCAGACACCATCGAACAATCCCTTCCGGGCCGTGATGGACGTTCGCCGGTCGGAGCTCCCGCTCGCGGCGCTGATGTTCAGCTACTTCTTCCTCACCATCACGACGTTCTGGATCCTCAAGCCGATCAAGAAGACGGTCTTCATCAACTTCTACGGTCGCGAAACGTTCGATTTCGCGGGGCTCACCCTTTCGGGGCCGCAGGCCGAGCTGATCGCCAAGGTGATGAACATGGTGGTGGCCTACGTGGCCGTCGTGGTGTTCTCGGCGCTCGCGCGAACCCTCCGGAGAGAGCAGCTCACGTACGCATTCAGTGCGTTCTTCCTGGCCGCGTTCGCGTACTACCGGTTCGTGCTCGCGGGGGCAGGGGAGCTCACGGTCTGGAGCTTCTACCTGTTCGGCGATGCCTTCAGCACGCTGATGGTCGCCACCTTCTTCGCGTTCCTCAACGACAGCGTCGATCCGGGCGCCGCGAAACGTCTCTACGGGCTCATCGGTCTCGGCGGCGTCGCGGGCGGCGCCTTCGGCTCCCTCTTCGTGCGCTCGCTGATCGACCGGCTTCCTACCGAATCGTGGATGTGGATCTGCTTCGGGATCGGCCTCGTGATCGTGGCCGTCGCATTCGCCGCGGGGCGACTCGTGGCGAGGAATCCTCCTCCGGAAAGGAAACAGGAGTCCGCGCCCGATCGCCCTTCGGGAGGAAACCCCGCCCTCCATGGGGCGCGCCTCGTGTTTCGGTCGCCCTACCTGCTGTCGATCGCGGCTATCGTCGGCCTGTACGAGATCGTGTCCACGACGATGGACTTCCAGTTCACGGCTACTGTCGCGCACTATCTCGAGGGCGACGCGGTCGGACGCCAGTTCACGACGGTCTACGCGATCACGAACGTGCTGGCGCTACTCGTGCAGCTCTTCCTTACGAGTCTCGTGATGACCCGCTTCGGCGTCGGAGTCGCGCTGCTCGTGCTGCCGGTCGCGGTGCTCAGCGGATCGGCTGCGTTCCTGGCCCTGCCGATCCTGTGGGTCGGCAGCTCTCTCAACGCAGCGGACAACACCTTCAGCTACTCGATCAACCAGTCCGCCAAGGAAGCGCTCTACGTTCCGACCACGCGCGAAGAGAAGTACAACGCCAAGGCGTTCATCGACATGTTCGTGCAGCGCTTCGCCAAGGCGCTGGCGGTCGGGGTGACGCTGCTGTTGACCACGATGTTTACCGACTTTGCAGCGGTGCGGTGGCTGTCGCTGTTCACGATGGCGATCGTGGCGTTGTGGCTGTGGGCGGCGATCTACGCGGGACGACATTTCCGCGAGCTCTCGCAGGAGGAGCGACGCGGCGGCGAGTGAGGGAGATCGGCGGGGGCTCGCGGCGAAGACGACTCCTCTCCTCACCGCAACGGACACGCTAGGGCCCGTCGCGCAGCCGGTATCTTTCGATTCGCACGTTGGGCCAGTCCTCGCCTCGCGCCGTCTGCACGACCCATCCGATCCCGTCTGCCCGTGGCATACGGCGGTCCATTCTGCGGCTCGTCCGGCGCACGTCGAAGATCAGGCCGGCCGAGGTCATTTCGCGAAGTAGCGCCGCCGTACAGTCGATCTCTTCCAGCCGAGGCGAGATCGAGTTGACGCTTACGCTCACGACCGCGGTCGGTCCCATGGCGTGCAGTCTCGCGACGAGCGCTGCCCACTCCCGGAGATCGCCGGCGCCGATGCCGGGCTGGTGAACGACATAGTTGAGCGTCACGAGGTAACGGTCAGCCTGCGGGATCGGGAAGCCAGCGCAGGCCTCCTCGAAGCGGAAACTCAGCCAGGACGGTGCGAGCGCCCCGAGGAACGCGATTCCGAGTCTTCGCATCATGCTGTGCGGCTCGACTCCGACGTACGTTACATTCCCGGCCGCGTCGCCGTTCCATGTCTCGCAAAAGGCCGCGGCGACATTGCCCGCGCCCGCGCCGAGATCGACGATGCAGATGGATTGCTCCGCGCCAAGGAAGTCGCCGAGCTCTTCCATCGCGAGCTCGAAGGCGTCGGTATGGCAGCGGTGGTTCCTGAACGCGTCGACGATGGCGTAGCAGTCCTGGTCATCGCGAAGGAGACGGCCCTGACGGTTGCGCTCCGCGGCCTGGATCTCCGCGGGGTCGAGGAGGTCGTACCGTTCGCGAAGGGTCGCATCGAAGGCTTCGTCGTAGCGCATGGATGGGAAGGTTTGGCGGTGGGGCGAGTCCGCGTCGAACACCTCTCCGCCGATCAGCGCGAGGATCCAACCAGCTCCCACTTGCCGACCTGGCCGGAAACATCAGCCGGTTTCCGGGAACTTTCCGAGTTCTTTCCGGACTCGACCTGCCGTTCCGGCCTACCTTGGCGTCGTCCTTGGGGGAAAGGGTCCGCGGGAGGCGCGGCGAGGAGAGGGGATCGCGATGTCCTCGCATCACCCGTCGCCCGCTCGTCCTGCAGAGGAGGCCCATCGCATCGTCCGGATTCGCACCGTCGGGCGGGGCATCGAGAAGAGGTGCAACGAGGAGTATGAACGCATGAACGTGAACAAGTGGATTCTGGCCGCCGCGGCCGCTGCCCAGGTTTCTGTTGCCGGCTCGGCCGTTGCGGGCATCATCGACACCGCCGTCCCGGTTCTGCCGCTCGCCGGGGAAGCAGGGAAGGCCGTTTTCACGGTCGCCGGTGTGCGTGCTGCCCCGGGAAGTTTTTCGTTTGTCGTCCACTGCACGAACGCAGACAAAGTCCCGGTAGAAATTGGGGTGGAAGTGTTCTCCTTTTCCGGGGCGCCGTTGAACGACGTCGCGGCGGGCAACGGGAGCTACCCGGTGGGTGTCGGAGAGACGCGGACCTTCGCGACCTCCGACACGTTGGTCTACGAAGAGGACGAGTTGATCGCCCTCGCGGGGACGGCGAACTCCGGATCGGCGCGCATCTCGGCCACCTCCTCGAAGATTCTCTGTTCCGCGCAGGCGATGGACGTTTCGAGTTATCCGCCGCCTTTCTTCTTCCAGCTGCCGGTGGTGTCGAAGACCAAGCAGAAGGGCGACTGAGGGACCGGCCTGTCGGGATCGACCGGCGCGGCACCGGTGCCGAATCGCGTCCTGTCGTCGGACGCGGTGGCCCTGCCACGTCGGTCTTTCCCGACCGACGCCCTGTCGTCGTCAACCAGGTTCCCGAGGGGCGGATTCCGAACGCGGTGTCTACCCCGTGCGTCGATGAGCGCAGGTGGATAGGCACGTTGCAGAAATCTTCGTGGGGCCCGAACGGGCCGCCGGTCTGGTTCTCCGTGATCGCAGTGTCGCTGATCCGGACGCCGTATCCGGCGTAGACACCCCGACCACGCCGCTCGATACCAGCCATGTTTGCGCTCGCGGAGACCGCACAGATCCTGGACCCGGCCGTGGAAGCCGCCGGAGCACTCGTCCCGCGTAAGCTGAACCATGAACGATCGCGCTGCGGCGGCTGGCCGCGGGTGTCCGGTTGCGGCATCCGGCAGGCCCAGCGGTACGTCCGTCGCTGCGGTTTCGAGATTACGACCAGTCTTGCCGCGGACTCGAGGATCGGGATTCGTCCCCGAACTCCTCCGACCGCAAGTCGGGTCCGTTGAAGCCGAGGTTGTGCAGCCCTCCGGGCACGAGGTGATTCGCCTGGAGACCGATAGCGACGCCGGGACCCGTTGCTACCCGTTCGACGACTGCACTCGCTTCGAAGTCGCCCATGACGGCGAACTCCGAGTTGATCTCCACGAAGCCGTTTCCGGTTCCTTCGCTCTTCGTCAGGTGGGCCTTTGATCCGGAAACAAAGGCATAGAAGCCGGCCGGCTCGATGGTCGAGAACTCCAGAGCGTCGAGGGGGTCGTCGAACGTTTCCGTAAACGTAACGCGCTGCCGATGGGGCGGGTACGTACGCCGGCCTCCTGCCTCCGAAGCCCGCGTCGGTAAGGGTCCGCACGGAACGAAGCTCGGCGCGCCATGACGATCATGGCGCGCCGAGCGTTCATTCCGAAGTGCGCGAGCGGCTACCGTCCGAACCGTTTCAGTCCGAAATCGCTTTGAACCGCTCCGGATTGCTTGCGAGCGTCGTGCTGAACGTTGCTTCCCAGCACACCGATGGCGCGTCGCGACGCACGACCTGGAACAGAACCGGCGTCGCGAGCATCACCGAGTCGGGCATCTCGAGCAGAGGTCCTTTCCCTTTCACGACGATCCTCGCCTGACCCGCCGCCCCAGACGCCAGCTGCATCACGCGGATGCCTTCGGAAGCGGTGGCGTCGCCGCTGTAGCGGTAACCCGACGACGTATGTCGCCAGCACGAGCCGTCTGCACAGATTCCGTCGGTCGGCACGACGGACGACAGCACGTTCTCTCCTCCCGAATAGATGCAGACGTCGTAAGAAGTTGCGAGGACCGGATCGCCGAGATCGTCGGCAGAAACCGCCGCGCTGCTATCCCACGTCCACAGCAGCTTGTCGCGCGACGGAAACGAGATGTTTCTTTGAAGGATGAGCCGGCTGC
Organism: uncultured Myxococcales bacterium; assembly: GCA_964475235.1. Taxonomy (GTDB): domain Bacteria; phylum Desulfobacterota; class Binatia; order UBA1149; family CAITLU01; genus DATNBU01. The sequence continues at coordinate 9,918 of CAYYVZ010000117.1, forward strand.
CTTGCGAGCCGGCATCCTGGCATCCGGTGCGCGGTACTTCATTGCAGAGCTCGGGCAGCGTCGTCGTCGTGGTCGTCGGGGAGAGCGTGGTGGTCGTGACGGACGGATCGATGGTCGTCGTCGTCGCGGTGACCGGTACGTCCAGTTTCACGAAGTAGCATGCGCATTGTGCGCCGGACGACGGCCATGCCTCGGCCAGCGAGTCGCACACGAGATCGCCCGCCGTTCCGCGCCCCCCGGCACAGACTTCGAGGTCGACGTAGCCGTCCAGATTGGAGTCGTTGCACGCCACGGTCAGCGTCGTCGATTCGGACGGAATCGTCTTGATGACGCGCCGGTTCGACTCCATGTCGCCGCATTCGTCCCCGTCCTGGTCGAACCATGGGCCGTTGGTGACCGTGTCGCCGACGTACGCAGGGAACTGGGTGACCGGCGGGTCCAGATAGTCGTGGTAACACAGGTCTCCGTCCTGCGCGCTGCCGCCGTCGAGCGCGATGAAGAAGCCGACGTCGTTGCGGTTGTTGCCAGTGTTGAAGATGTCGAGATCGAAACGCACCTGCGCGGCATCACCGGGGCCGGAACAGCCGTCGATCACGGTCGTCGCGAAGCTGGTCGCGACGGTGAACGTGTTCGACGTGCAGTTCGACGTTCCGATCACGTCCCGGACACAGAGGTTGCCGGACTCGCCGGAATCGGCAGAGGCGGGCGGCGCGGCGAGACTCGTCGTGAGCGCACTCCAGAAAATATAGCGGCATGCGTGCACGAGCATTGCTCGCGAGCGATCGTCGTTCATTGGGGATCCTCCTCAGGCGGTTGCCTCCCGTGCCTGCGAGTAGTTATCCGATGACCATCAATGGAGCGCCATAGGTTGGCGATGGATTGATGGCGGTTTTGACTCAGGCGGGCGGGCGAGGGATCGAACGCGGACGGCCAGAAGCCAAAGTCGCCACTTGTGAAAGCAGTCCGCGCGTCGTCGGTACCACCGAAGACGTCTCCGAGTGGTGATCCGCATCGCGCCATCTCGGGACACTCGCGGCGGCAAGCGGAGCGGGGGCGCCGGAAGCTGGCCGAAGCCGCGGAGCGCGGGGTGCCCAGGACACGGCGTGATTTACATACTGGATCTTATCGGACTCTGATCGGTGCTTGAGAGAGAGCGCTTGAATTCCCTACACCCGCCCAGCCCCTACTCGCCGACTTGGCCGACAATCCTGCGACCCGTTCTGATGCTCACGGTCGGCGTCGGAAGCGCGCGGCTCTCGCGCTGCCCGAAGTCGACCGTCGGCCGCCGCCGATCCGGCTCGATCAGGCTGGCAGGGGCGCGGGCAGGCCGTCGCGTGTTCAGGCCGACTGTTGGCGGCGCCAGGCGAGCGGCGACAATCCGCGAGTACGCTTGAATGCACGCGAGAACGACGACACATCGGCGTAGCCGAGCATGTCGGCCAGGGCCGTCATCGTCATGTTGCTCTCTCGCAAGTATTTGCTCGCCAGCCCGGCACGGACCCGGTCGAGCTCCGCCTGGAATTTCGTGCCGTCTTCGGCGAGTCGCCGCTGCAGACTTCGCACCGAGAGTCCGAGCGTGCGCGCCACCGACTCCATGCTGCAGTCTCCCTGCATGACCGCCTGGGCGAGGACCCGCTCGAGGCGCCCTTCGGCCCCCGAACGCACGGTCGCCGCCAGCTCGCGAAGGTAGTCGACGAGGACGGCCTGGACGTCGGCGTCGGCCGCTTGGTTGCGCATCCGTAGCACGGCGGGATCGAACCCGGCGTGGGCGCTCTCGGCATCGAACAGGAGCTTGCAGCCGAAGAACTGTCGGTAGGGCCGCTCGTCCCGCGGCGCGGCCCGGGGCAGGGCGACGTAGTACGGCGCCCAGTCCGAGCGAATCAGCCGACGGAGAATGATGCCGCCGAACGCAACCCCGTGATCCTCCGCCTCGCGTCCTCCGGGGGCTTCCGGGTGCATCAACGTGAACGTCCAGGTGGCCAGGTCGTCGCGGACCTCAAGATGGGCGAACGAGCCTTCGGTCTGGACCCGGAGGAAGGTGTTCAGGAGCTCGATGCCATGTCGCACGTCCCGCGCTTCACCCACGGCGGCGCCGAGAGGCCCGATGGTGGCCAGGCGCTGACGCTGGGCCAGCGCGATTCCGAAATGCTCGAGCCCGCTACGCTCGGCGGCCAGTTTCATCGCGAGACGGTACGCAAGGGATGGAATCCTCACCTCCGGATTGACGAGGGCGGCCGCCTGGATTCCAGCGTCTTGCAGGACAGTGAGGGCATCGACCCCCAGCTCGGCAAGAAGCTCGAAGAACCCGTCGAAGATGCCGGCCCGGACGAAATACTCGGGAGCTGCGACCTGCCGTGTGGGCATGCTGTCGTGAATTGACAAAGAATAGGCATTCATTGTCAAGAGTGTATCGAGACTAGGCGCTAAGCTTTGAGGTAGTTGGCTTGGAAACGGGGCGAAAGTAACGGCGCCCCGCGACGAGACCGACCGGCCGGGGAAGGGGTGTTTCACTGGCCGATCTGCGCGGGTGTTCCCCGCCCGAGAAGCGTTCCCGGTGCTTTTCCGGAAGCGCGGTGTGGTTCGGTCACTCCCGGCAGAGCTCGGGCGGCAGAGGCTGCCCCCACAGTTTCGGTGCCCAGGGCCGGGGAAGGGC
>CAYYVZ010000118.1:0-12550 GCA_964475235.1 uncultured Myxococcales bacterium
CGATACGACTTCGTTGACGCGCGCCGACGGAGGGCCGTGGTGGCACCAGGCCTCGAGCTCGCGGACGGCGCCGGCTTCTCCCTCGATCGCGGCCTCGACGCTGCCGTCGCCGCAGTTTCGCACCCAGCCCGTGACGCCGAGCCGCTCGGCTTCGAGGCGCGTCGCCTCGCGGAACCACACGCCCTGCACGCGGCCGCGAATCGACAGGCGAAGACGAAGCGGTCGTGCGGCGTCCATCGTCACGCCTGCGTGCGGCCGATCATGCGCATCAGCTCGGTCTCGTCGATGATCGGAATGCCGAGCTTCTCTGCCTTGCCGACCTTGCTGCCAGGATCGGCGCCCGCGACGAGGTAGTCCACCTTCGCGCTGATCGACGAGGCGACGTTGCCTCCGGCCGCCTGGATGAGGTCTTTGGCACGGCTGCGCGGAATCGAGATCGTCCCGGTGAGCACCAGCGACTTGCCGGCGAGCGGACCGCCGGCCGTGACCGCCGCTGCACGCGGCTCGACGCCCGCCGCCGCAAGCTCGCGGATCATGCGGCGATTGCCGGGATCCTCGAAGAACAGCACGATCGAGGCGGCCATCTCCTCGCCGATGCTGTTCAGGTCCACCAGGTCTTCTGCCTTCGCTTCCGCCAGCTTTTCGAGTGAGCCGAACGCACGCGCGAGCACGCGCGCCGCCGATTCGCCGACGTGGCGGATGCCGAGCGCGATGATCGCACGGTCGAGCGAGCGCTCGCGGCTCGCCGCGATGTTCGCGACGATCTTCTCCGCGTTCTTCATCCCGACCTTGATGGCCTTGCGCGCGCGCTGACCGTCGCCGCCGTCCGCTTCCTCGCGCTCCGGAGTGCGCTCGAGGTCGGCAAGCGTCTGCGCATCCAGCCGATACAGATCGGCGAAGCTCTTCACCACGCCCTGCTCGACGAGCTGAGCGACGATCTTGTCGCCGAGCCCGTCGATGTCCATGGCCGACTTGTGGGCGAAGTGTCGCAGCGATTCCTTGAGCTGCGCGGGGCACTGGCGGTCCGTGCAGCGGTAGGCCGCCTCGCCCTCGACTCGCACGACGGGCGAGCCGCACGACGGACACTCGGCCGGCATGCGGAACTTCTTCTCGCGACCCGTGCGCCGTTCGACGAGGGGCCCGACCACGTACGGGATCACGTCGCCGGCCCGCTCGATCGTGACGAAGTCGCCGATACGGACGTCCTTGCGCTCGATCTCGTCCATGTTGTGCAGCGACGCGCGAGAGACGGTGACGCCGCCGAGTGCCACGGGCTCGAGCTCGGCGACAGGCGTGAGCGTGCCGAGCCTCCCGACCGACGCCCAGATGTCGTTGATTCTCGTGACAGTCTGGCGCGGCTTGAACTTGAACGCGACGGCCCAGCGCGGCGAGCGCGCAACCTCGCCCAGCACTTCCTGCTGGGCCTGCGAGTCCACCTTCACGACGACGCCGTCGATGTCGACCTCGAGGGCGTCGCGGCCGGCTTCGAGCTCGGCGTGGTAGGCCTCGACGTCGTCGTGGTAGTCGAGCGTCTTCGCCCTCGGCGACGGCCGTAACCCCCCCGAATTCGCGGCCGCGTGGAAGGCCGAGTGCGACTCGAAGCCGGAAGGCTCGACCGCACCGTGGCTGTGCGCGAAAAACACGAGCGGCCGCGAGGCCGTGATCGACGCGTCGAGCTGGCGCAGCGACCCTGCCGCCGCGTTGCGAGGGTTGGCGAAGACGCTCTCGCCCTGCTCCTCGCGCTCGGAGTTCAGCCGTGCGAAGTCCTCCTTGCGGATGACGATCTCGCCGCGCACCTCGATGCGCGACGGTACGGGCAACGCGATGCCCTTGCCCTTCTTTGCGGCCAGCCGCGGCGGGATGGATTTTACCGTGCGTGCATTGGCGGTGACGTCCTCACCCGTCGTTCCGTCGCCGCGCGTCGCGGCGCGCACGAATTCTCCGTTCTCGTAGAGCACGCTGAGCGCGAGCCCGTCGAGCTTGGGCTCGACCGTGTAGGCGACGTCGCGGTTCGGTAGCGCCTTGCCGACGCGCGCCGCGAACTCCTCGAGGCTCGCGCGGTCGAAGACGTTGGCGAGCGAGAGCATCGGACGCAGGTGAGGAACGGGACCGAACGCAGCAACCGGCTTCGCGCCGGGTCGCGCGGTCGGAGACGAAGGATCGTGCAGCTCCGGGTTGGCGGCTTCGAGCGCTTCGAGCTCGCGGAAAAGCCCGTCGTATTCGGCGTCGGTGACGGTCGGAGCGTCGCGCTGGTAGTAGGCCTCGTTGTGCTCGGCGACGATGCGACGGAGCTCGAGCACCCGCTTCCTGTCCTTTCGCGACGCCACGGCGCATCCCTAACACAGCGCAGCGGTCAGGCTAGTGGCGCCGGTGTACATGGCGCGGGTGTACACGGCCGCGGCGTACACGGCCGCGGCGTACACGGGCTGCCGCGAACACGGCTGCCGCGTTCACCGGCCGTCACGAACACTGGCTGACGCGTACACCGGCCGCCGCGAACAACGGCTGCCGCGTACACCGGCTGCCGCGAACACCGGCCCGGTGTACGGCGAGCGAGCCCGTGTCCATTCCGGGTCTTCGCGGATTCGTGTGGGTGGCCGTTGTGGGGTTTTCGATGATTCCCGGCTTCTCGATTCGCCGGCAGTGCCTCAGCCGGCGACCTGTCCCGTTTCGCGCGCTACACATTCCCCGGGGAATGTAGCGTGGCACACATTCCGCGCGGAATGTCTGCGGGCGCCGGTTCGCTCGCGCCCCGCACACGCACGCCGCTCGCGGTTGGCGTCCGTGCGAACGGTTGAGCCGCGCCACCTCGGCAACGCCCGGTTCTACTTCTTCTGTTCAGGTCGCGCCTCGAACCTGGTGCCATCTTACTCGACGCGCGTTCGGTCCATTCGTATCGATCATGAAATCACGACGTGTGTCGATTTTCCTTGACAGGATTCGCAGGCCTCTCAGTTCGCGCGTCGCGAACGATCTCGTGAAGAGGTCTTCATCGCGCCAAGCTACCTGCGTTCGCGTCCGAGCGTCGCCGCTGCGCGCGTATCGTCCGTGTTTTGCGAGCGTCGCTGACGTGCCACGAACGAGCACGAAAAATGTCGTGTTAGGATTCCCGCATGAATACGACACCGAACTCACTCGCACGGCTTTCTGAACACGAGTTGCTCGATCACTTCGAAGCCCTCGTCGCACGTGATCGCCGCACCACGGCGCAGCTGCTCGTCGCGATCGCCGAGATCGACGAGCGCAAGCTGTGGGCGCGGCACGCCTGCCCATCGATGTTCGCCTTCTGCGTGGAGCGCTTCCACATGTCGGAACAGGTGACCGCCAAGCGGATCTGGGCTGCCCGCACCGCGCGTCGCTTTCCGGTCGTCCTCGAGATGGTCGAGCGCGGCGAGCTGCACCTGACCGCGATCCATCTGCTCGCGAGGCATCTGACGGCGGACAACTGCAGCGACGTCCTGCGTCGTGCCGCACACAAGAACTCGCGCGAGGTCGAGCGGCTGGTTGCCGCTCTCGCGCCGCGGCCCGATGTGGCCTCGTGCGTTCGCGCGCTACCGAGGGTCGTGGCGGGTGTCGCACAGGCCGGCCGCGCGCCTGCGGCTTCGGGTGGTGCGACGACGTGTTCGCAGTTGGCCTCGGGGGGTGCCGCGACGCGTTCGGAGTCGGCGTCGGACTTGGCGTCGGCGTCGATCCCAGCGTCGTCGAACGCGATGCAATCATGCCCGGTCCAGTCGCGGGGCGGCTCACCGCTACCCGGTCCGGTGGCCAGACCGATCACGGCGCTGTCGCCGCGTCGCTACAAGATCGAGATCACCGTGGACGAAGAGACGCATGACAAACTGCGTTCGCTGCAGGACCTTCTCGGCCGCTCGCAGGTCGGACGGGATCCGGCGGCGATCATCAGTCGCGCGATCGACGTCCTGCTGGTGGACACCTTGAAGCGAAAAGCTGCGACCACCGACCGGCCGCGTCCGGCGCCGTCGGCGCGCGACGCAACGGCAAAGAATCCCGGGCCAGCGAGCCGGAGCATTCCCGCAGCGCCAGAGAATCCCGAGCCGCGGAGCCGAAGCATTCCCGCAGCGGCAGCGAATCCCGGGGCGCGGAGCCGGAGCATTCCCGCGGCGCTGCGGCGAACCGTGTGGCGTCGTGACTGCGGGCGCTGCCGCTACGTGGACGGCCGGGGACGTCGCTGCAACGCGACCGCGGACGTGGAGTTTCACCACAAGGACCCATTCGCGCGAGGAGGTTGCCACGACATGGACAACGTCGAGCTGCGCTGCGCGGCTCACAACCAGTACCAGGCCGATCTCGACTTCGGTCGGGACTTCATGGACGCCAGGCGCAGCGCCGGTGCGCGTGCCTGATACATTCCCCGCGGAATGTTGCGTGACACGGCGTGACCAGACGTCGCGTGACCAGGCAGCCGTTCGGGTCACTCTGCAACGGGCCCGAGTTAGCGGCCGAGGTGAGCGCGCGCTGCGTCGTACCCCAGCGGCCGAGGCCATGTGAGATCACCGGATCGCCAGAGCAACCGAGCCGCCGAACTTCCACAGATTCCGACGCGGGAAATTCCGATGCCGCGCGGATTGTGCGCCTGCAAGCCGGGACGCTCGCGCTTCACCGCCTTTCAGCCGGAAATGGCATCGGCATCGAGAACCCCTGCCAGGTCTCCGCTGTCCCTCAGCCACGCCCTCGTGCTTCTGCACACGGGTTTCCGCATCGCCGGACCTCAGGAACGACCCACACGATTCCCCGATGAGCCTCTATTCCACTCCTGTCGTGAAGCGCCCGTCATCACATCCGTGTCGTTGAGATGCGACCGCTGCCCCCTCTAGGTTCGCGCCGGGTCCGGACGTCACGCGATGCGTCGTCCGGCCTTCCAACAACATGCAGGAGGACAGAAGAATGAATGCATTCGACAAGGAAAAAACGCGTCAGGGATTCGGACGGATCGCGGCTGCCGGGCTGCTCGCGGCGGCGATGCTGCTCGCGGCCGGCGGCGACGCCCTCGCGGCGACCGGTGCCGCACCCGCGGCAGCGGCGAACGAGGCTTCGGGCAAGGTGGACGTGAACTCGGCGAGCGCCGCCGAGCTCGCGAGCCTGCCCGGTATCGGCGAGAGCAAGGCCGCGGCCATCATCGCCGAGCGCGAGAAGAAGCCGTTCGCGTCGGTGGACGACCTCGAGCGCGTGCGTGGCATCGGCGAGCGCACGGTCGAGGACCTGAGAAGCAAGGTGTCGGTGGGGAGCCGCTGACGCGGGAGCTCGCGGCGCCGGTTCGAAAAGGACCGGCGTCGCGGGCCGCATCGATCGCGAAGCGAGCGCAGACTGGATCGCGAAGCGAGCGCAGACTGGATCGCAGTGCGAGCGCAGACTGGATCGCGAAGCGAGCGCAGACGGAAGCGCCGAGCGCTCGCAGGATGATTGTCCGAGCGATCGCCCGGCGCTCGCTTAGTGTTCGGTCGTCAGGATCGAGGCGACCGTCTCGACGAGCTGGCGCGGCCGGTAAGGCTTGGCGAGCACCGGGCAGCCGAAGCGCTCGGCTTCGTGGCGGCCGGGAATGCTCGTGAGGTCGCCGGTGACGACGACGCTGCGGCGAAGCAGCGCGGGGCTGCGCTCGCGGAGCTTCTCGAGCAGGACGCCGCCGGTTTCTCCGGCCAGGTTCCAGTCGAGGATCAAGGCGTCGAAATCCTCGCGGTCGAGGCACGAGAGCGCTTCTCCGGCCGACGAGGCCTCGGATACGGTGGCTCCGGCAACGCGAAGGATCGAAGCGGTCATCGAGCGAATGTCGGGGTCGTCCTCGACGACGAGGATGCGGCCGTCGAGGCGGGGGCGGGAGACAGAGGCGCGCACCGCAGAACCGGCCGGTCTGTTCTCTCCCGCGAAGTCCCCCGGATTCGTACTCATCGATCGAGTCCCTGCAGTATGACGCCGAAGCGTCCTGCGCCCTGACAATATGCCGGGTCCGACCACAGGCTGCCACACAGTCGGCCGGAGCCGAAGTGGATTTCTCCTCAATCGGGACATCTCGATGCCGGGCCCTGGCGGACTGCATTGCCAGCCTCCCGGTGCTCGGGCATAAGCCGACAGGCCGGGTTCGATCGCCTTCGATCCGCCGGGGACCCGCTTGGATTTCGCCGAAAACCTTCAACGCTTCCTGGTCACGGCCACCGGCGACCCCTCGGTCAGCATCGAAGAGCTGAAGCGTCACACCGAGGGGTTCTCGCTGGAAACCCTCTCCTTCACCGCATCGTGGAGCGAAGGGGGGGAGCGGCAGGCGCGGCGGCTCGTGCTACGGCGCCAGCCGGCGGCGGGCCTGCTCGAGCCCTACGACCTTGCGCCCCAGGTTACCGCGATGCGCGCCGTCGAGGGCGCGCTGGCGGTGCCGCGCATCCGCTGGTTCGAGCAGGACGCCGGCGTGCTCGGCGCGCCGTTCTACGTGATGGATTTCGTCGAAGGCGACGTGCCGCTGCCCGTCCTTTCGAAGGACGGCACGCCGCCTGTCGCCGACGAGTCCGAGCGCGAAGCGCTCGCGCGCGACCTCTGCGGCAACCTCGCCCGGCTGCATCGCTTCGACTGGAGGCCGACGCCGGTGGCGGGCTTCGAGGTGCCGGAAGGTCCGCGCGACGCGGCCCGCCGGCAGATCGGCGTATGGCGCGGCTACTACGAGCGGTCGCGCCCCGAACCTTCGCCGATGATGGTGCGCGCGTTTCGCGAGCTCGAGCGCCGGCTGCCTGCGCTGCCCGAAATCGGTCCCGTCGCGCTCGTGCACGGCGACTTTCGCACCGGCAACTTCCTGCGCGAGGGAACGAGCGTGCGCGCCGTGCTCGACTGGGAGATGGTGCATCTCGGCGATCCGCTCGAGGACCTCGCGTGGGCGTCGAGCCGGCTCTGGCGGGGCCAGACCAGACTGGCGGGCATCCTGGTTCCGTGCGATCAGTTCCATCGAATGTACGAGGAAGCCGGCGGGCATCCCGTGGACCGGGAGCGCCTTCGCTTCTACGACCTGCTTTCCGGCGTCAAGATGGCGGCCATCATGCTGACGGGGCTGCGCGCGTACGCGGATCGAAGGACCGACGACATGCGCATGGCGATCTTCCGTCACCAGCTTGCCGGAATGAACCTGGTGATCGCCGAGTCGCTCGGTCTCGTGCCGGGTCTCGACGGATGAAGATCGCCGGATGGGTCGCGCATATGATTCGCGTTGGAATGGAGAGTCGATGATCGAACCCGACCGCATCCTGGAAGGACTTTCGCGAACGCTCGAAGAGTCGGTGCTGCCGGCTCTCGGCAGCGGTTTCGCGCGCGGCCAGCTGTTCGCGGTACTCGAGGTGCTCGGCGGGCTTCAGGGACAGCTCGGCTGGGGCGGCATGCTGCTCGAGAACGAAGCGGCTTCGCTCGCCGGCCTCATCGAGGAAGCCTCGAAGAGCGTGGAAGGCGCACTCGGCGAGCGTCTGCGCGGCTACTCGGCGCTTGCTTCCGTGCCGCTCGCCGACCGGCTCCGCGAAGGGCGGGCCCTGGTCTGCGCGCTCATCGAGGAGGGCCACGCCGACGACGGCGAGATCGCGGGCGCGATCGACTCCTTTCTCGCCAACGACACGATCTTCAAGGCGATGGCGCTGCGGCCGACGCGCCTCGCGGAGATTTCGCAGGGATGACCGTGAACCGACAGAACCCGTTTCGATTGTCGCTCGCACTTGCGGGCGTGCTCCTCGCTCCCGCGCTTTCTCCTGCGGCCGACGAAGTCGCTCCGGCGCCCGGCGCGGTCGCGCCGCAGGAGGACGCCGGCGCCGAGGCGAACAGGGGCAGGAAAAACGGTGCGGCTCGCGCGGGAAGCGCGCGACCTGTACCGGTCGCCGGCGAGGCCGCGTCAGGCGCGGAACCGGCGCCGGCGATGGGCAGCGAAGAGCTGCCCGCGAACGTCGCAGCCGAAGCGTCCGCATCCGCCGGCGAAGAGACGAAGCCGCGCATCCGCGACCTTGGAGAGGGAGACCAGAAGGTTTACGTCGTCGATCACAAGGAGTCGTGGTCGATGCACGTCGAGAACGTCGCGACCGACACGATCTTCCGCCTCTGGCACGAAGCCGGCGGTCCCGAGGTGACGACCAAAGTGCGGGTGGACCGGCCGTTCACGATTTCGGTGCACAAGCTGAAGGCCGAGCTCATCCTCGAACGGCTGTTCGAGGGCTACGGTTACACGCTGCACTACGACGACGACGGGCGTCTCGCCTCGGTGCGCGTCTACAGTCCGCGCGAGTCGTTCGCGTACAAGACCCCGAGGCTGACCGAGGCCCTGAGCCGCTGGAAAGAGGTCGAGACCGATCCGGAGGCCGCGGCCCGGAAACCCCAGTAGCTCAGTCGAGCTCGAGCACGGCCATGTCGAGCGGCAGCGCGTCCTGCGTCGGCGAGGTGCTGCTCGTCGGGTAGCGCGGCGGGATGCCGTTCGGTCCGAGCACGTACGCATCGAGGCGGTTATGTCCCGCCGCCGTCACGTAGAGGATGCCCCGGAGCATGACCATCTTCGCGGGGTACTGCGATGGATCTTCCTGGGTCGAGAAGAACGGCTTCTCCTCCGGCAGCATCCCGTCCGGATCCACCGCGTAGAGGTCGATGCGCCCGGCGTTGTAGGCGGACGCATAGAGCGTGTCGCCGTCGAGGAAGATATCCGAGTAGTACTCTTCGGTTTTCGTGCGCGAGTCTTCCTCGCCTGCAAGGAAGCCGTTCGCCTGGATGCGGTACGCGCGGATGCTGCGATCGGAGCCCGACGTCACGTAGAGGATGCCGTCGCGGATCTCCATGTCGTCGGGAAGTGCGATGCGGTCGTCCGGCTCCTGGGCTTCGGCCAGATCGGGAACGTTTCCGTCCTGCTCGAGCAGGAAGAGCTCGACGAGCTGCGTGTCGCGCGCGCCGGCGTAGAGGTAGGGGCCGTTCAGCGCCAGCGAGCTGAAGTCGGAGGAAAACTCGCCTTCGCCGATGGCTGCCGGGTCGGGCAGGATGTCGCCGTTCCCGTCGAGCTCGAACGACTGCACCACGCCGAGACCCGAGGCCGCGACGTAGACGATGCCGTCGCGTACGAGCAGGTCGACCGGATCGAAGTCGTCGCGCGACGCCGTGCTTCCTGTCGGCTCGTTCGGCAGCGAGCCGTCCGCTCCGAGGCGGATCGAGACGATGCTGTCGTACAGCGTCGCGTAGAGCACGCCGTTCGCGATGGCGAGGCGGCGCGGGTTGGAGACGTGAATCGTGTCGAAAGGGTCTTCGGGCAGGAGCCCGTCGGTGCCGAGGCGGAACGCGTCGATGCGGCCGCCGGTCGCCATGGCGGCGTAGATCACGATGTCTCCCGGCGGGGCCTGGGTCGGCGGCCCGGGAGGCAGGAAGACCGAGACGCCTCCGTCGGTTCCACAGGAAGGGAGGCTCGCTCCCGCTGCGATGGCCAGAGGAGCGACGAGGAGACGCAGGGCACGGGCCCCGAACGATTGGCGCGGCATGGCCGACGATTAGCCAAGGACAGGGCGGGTGTCCAACCAGTGCGATGGTCCCGGCAGGCTGCTGCGGCCTTCGTATGGCAGCGCCGGCGTGCGTTCGTGAGCGCATTGCCTGCGCCCGCTCGCACGCCATAATCCCGCGATGGCGCAGCGGGACGACGAAGACTGGAACGTGCTCGCGATCGCGACGCGCGGCGAGACAGGCAAGGCCCTCGCCCTGCTGGGCGAGGTCGGGCGTTTCCGCACAGGCGGCTATCCCCAGGTGCTCGTCGGCAGCGTTGCGCGGCCGGACGGCGACCTGCTCGCCGGAATCGGCGGGCTCGCGGGCGGCGACGAGCGCACGGCCGGAGTTCTCGACCGCCTCGTCCCGGTCGAGCAGGCCGTTTCGTTCCCGCGCGACGACGTGACCGAGACGCTCTGCGACATGCTCGAGCCGCTCGCTCCCCGGCTGTGCGGCCGAACGTTCTATGTGCGCACGCACCTTCGCGGCATGAAGGGCCGCCTCGAGCATCCGGCCGTCGAGCGCGCGCTCGGCGACTTCCTGTCCGAGGTCGCGATGCGCGCCGGCGCCCAGCCCAAGGTCACGTTCGGCGACCCGGACTTCGTCGTGGTCGTCGAGGTGGTCGGGCGTCGCGCCGGCTACGCTTTTCTCGGTCGCGAGGAGAGAGCCAGGCCGCTCATCAAGGTCCGCTGAAACGGCAGCCTTGTGTCAGCGCGCGGGCGCGACGTAAGGATGGGGACGATGCCGCTGCTTCCCGACAGCACCAACGACCGCTACGAAGGCTCCGCCCTGTCGTGCCATTTCCTCGCCGCGCTGGCCGTGGTGACGATTCTTCCCGGCATGATCCATGCGTTCCTGCCCGATGGCGGCGCGGTGACGATCGCGGGTCTCGACCTCGGCCCGGCGGCGACGACGATCGTCGGGGTGTTCGCGTGGGCCGGTGCGACGCAGATCGTGCATGGGCTCGCGATGCTGGCCGTGGCGCTTCGCTACCGCACGCTCGTTCCGCTGTTCCTCGCCTTGGTGCTCGTCGAGCGCATCGTGATGACGCTCAACTGGTGGGTGCTCAAGCCCGGCGACACCGGGCACCGGCCGCCCGAGGTCTACGCCACGCTCGTCCTTCTTCCCGTCGTCGCGTGGTTCCTCGTGCAGTCGCTGAAATCGGGGACGGATCCCGATTTGCTTCGGTAGTCCGAACTGGACTCGCTTTGTGGTTAGGGCGGTTGCGCTTCGAGAGAGCTAGCTTAACGTCGCGCTGCGCGCTCCTTACGGGAAGGAACTGGTCTCGCTTTGTGGTTAGGGGGGTCGCGCTTCGAGAGAGCTAGCTCAACGTCGCGCTGCGCGCTCCTTACGGGAAGGAACTGGACTCGCCCCTCGCCGGCTCGGGGCTCCTACTCCAGATAGCCCAGCCCGCGGAGTTGCTCGAGGCGGGCGGCGTCGTTCGCGCTGTCCGTTTCGGCGAAGCGGCGCGTGGCCATCCAGCCCCGCGGGGTGTGCGTCGGCACTTCGCGAAGCGGGTGCGCCGCGACGAAGCGCGGTGCCAGCAGCCCCGTCATCACGAATCCGTCCATGTCCGCGCCGCGCGGGAGGCCGAGCAGTGCCAGCAAGGTGGGCGCGAGGTCCACGACGCTGCCGTGTGCGGGGACGTCCTCGACGCTTGCCGGGAACGGGGATCCGTCCGCCGCGAATCCCGGACCCTCGGCGACGAAGAAGCCGTCGCGCGCCGCCGAGTGCCCGCCCGTGCGCAGCAGCTCGCCGTGGTCGTCGTGGATGTCGACGGCCTGCTTCGGACGGAACGGTCCCATGCCGTGGTCGCTCACGACCATGACGGTCGCTCCGCTGCCCGCGGCGCGCCGCATCTCGCCGACGAAGCGGTCCACCTGCTCGTACGCGCGTCCGAGCACGTCACCGAACAGGGCGACCTCTGTCTGCGGCGGCGGCGAAGCGAAGTCCGACGGATACGTCCAGCGCCAGAAGCGGTGCCCGAGCACGTCGGGCAGGCCGAGGTAGACGATGACGAGATCGCAGCGCTGGGCGCCGGCGACGAGATCGAGCGCGATCTTCTCGTACGCCGTATCGGCCGCGATCGACCAGCGGCTGTGCTCGGCGAGGCGCTGCATCGGCGCGGGCCACGCCGACGTGTCGGGGAAAATCTCGCGTTCGCGCTCCGAAGCGGCGCGCGCGGATTCGGCCGCGATCTCGAACGCGCGCGTCTCGTACTCGGCCGGATGCACCTGCCCCGACGTTCCCGGCTGCAGCGCTCCCTTGCGCTTGTGCTCCTCGGTTGTGCCCGGCGGTACACCGGTCTGGGCGACCATCGCACCTTCGATCGGCTCGACCGGGAACGTCATCCAGTAGCCGACGACGCACGAACGCACGCCGGCCTCGCTCGCGATGTTCCAGACCGCCTTCACGCGTCGCTCGCGGTTCGTGTAGAGCCGAGGCTCGCCGCCTTCGCCGCGGGTCGCCGGACGCACGAAGCCGCCGATGCCGTGGCGCTCGGGAATCACGCCCGTGGCCATCGACGTCCAGATCGGCGGGGAAAGGGTAGGGGCGAACGTGGCCGTGCGCGCGAAGCTTCCCTCGCGCGCGAGCTTCGAGAGCTCCGGCAGGCGGCCGGATTTTGCGAGGTCGATGGCGAGACGCCATTCGAGGCCGTCGACGCCGATGACGACGAGAGGACGCGGGAGCACCGCGGACGGCTCCCGCGTGCAGCCGGACGATCCGATCGCGATGCCGACCGCGACAATGGCGACGGCGTATGACTGCAGGGCGCGAACGCTCGGCAAAGCTTCAGGCTCCGGGCGCGAGCATGACCTTGACGGCGCCGCTCGCCTTGTCGGCCGCCGTCTCGAATGCCCTCTGCACGTCGGTGAGAGGAAACGTGTGGGTGACGAGGCCGCGCAGCGCATCCGCGTTCTCGGCGATGCACTCGAGCGCTAGGTCGAAGTCGGCCGGTCCTTTCTCCGGCCGGTTGTAGACCATCGAGCCTACGAGGCGCACCTCCTTCAGGATCATCACGCCCGGATCGAAAACGGGCGTTTTCTCGAACAGCCCGATCATCACCACG
>CAYYVZ010000119.1:0-12549 GCA_964475235.1 uncultured Myxococcales bacterium
TTGCGGGTGGCACATTGGCAGTGTTCAATAGCGCGACGCAGGCGGCGGGCGGCACGGGCAGCGCCTCGGACGACGCGTTCATCATGTCGACCGAGGGCTGGACGGGCGGCGTGCCTCCATTCACGTACTCGTTTGGGTACCGGCGCGCTCGGAGCAGCGCTGCTCGAAGCGAACGTCACCGAGGGCACGGGCGAGACCGCGGCGGACCTCAAGGTCGCCGGCGGCAAGTCGATCGGCGAGCTCGTCAAGGAAGGCATCGCGAACATCGGCGAGAACCTCGCGCTGCGCCGCTTCGCGCGCCGCGCATCGGCCGGCGGCGTGGTCGGCTCGTACGTTCACGCCGGCGGCAAGATCGGTGTGCTCGTCGAGCTCACCGGCGGCAACGCGCAGCACGTCGAGCTCGCCAAGTCGCTCGCGATGCAGGTGGCCGCGGCTTTCCCGCGCGCCGTTTCGCGCGACCAGGTCTCGTCGAAGGATCTCGACGCCGAGCGCGAGATCTACCGCCAGCAGGCGCTCCAGTCGGGCAAGCCCGAGAAGATCGTCGAGCGCATCGTCGACGGCAAGATCGACAAGTTCTACTCGGAAGTCTGCCTGCTCGAGCAGGAGTACGTTCGCGACAGCGACCTTCGCGTCGACAAGCTCATCGAGCAGACGGCGAAGGAAACCGGCGCGACGCTCGCGGTGGCGCGCTTCGCGCGCTTCCAGCTCGGCGAGGGCATCGAGAAGAAGCAGTCGAACCTGGCCGACGAAGTCGCCCAGACGATCGGCCAGAGCGCCTGAACACGGACTCGGCGAGCCATCTCCATGGGGACTGACGCCGGCCCGAAACCATCGAAGTACCGCCGCGTCCTGCTGAAGATCAGCGGAGAGTCGCTCGCGGGCGAAGGCGAGTCGGGGATCTCCCCGGCCGTCGTGTCGCAGATTGCGGGCGAGATTCGCGATGCGCGCGAGCTCGGCTGCGAGCTGGCGGTCGTCGTCGGCGGCGGCAACATCTTCCGCGGCCTGAAAGCCTCCGAGATGGGCATGGACCGTGCGACGGGCGACTACATGGGGATGCTCGCGACGGTCCTCAACTGCCTCGCGCTTCAGGACGCCCTCGAAAAGCTGGACGTGCCGACGCGGGTGCTCTCCGCCCTGGAGATCCGCGAGGTCGCCGAGCCCTACATCCGGCGCCGCGCGATCCGTCACCTCGAGAAGGGCCGCGTCGTGGTCTTTGCGGCCGGCACCGGCAATCCCTTCTTCACGACCGACACGGCGGCGAGCCTTCGAGCGGTCGAGGTCGGGGCCGACGTCATCATGAAAGCGACGCGCGTCGATGGCGTCTACTCGGCGGATCCGGAAAAGGACCCGAGCGCGGTGCGTTTCGAGAGGCTCACGCACTTCGAGGTGCTGCAGAAGGGACTTCGCGTGATGGACACGACGGCGATCAGTCTCTGCATGGAGAACAAGATGCCGATCCTCGTGTTCGACATGATGCGGGCCGGGAACATCGTGCGCGCGGTGTCCGGAGAATCGATCGGGACCATCGTCGACGGCTGATCGGCGCAGCTTGCCGAAGCCACCGGCCGCCGAGCCGCCCAAGCCACTGGCGGCGCAGCCGCCGTATCGGAGAAACGCATGATCGAGGACATCCTGAAGGAGCTTCGTGCGCAGATGAACGAGACGATCGTCTCGCTGCGGCGCGACCTCGCCCGTATCCGTGCCGGCCGTGCGACGCCCGCGCTGCTCGACCACGTCTTCGTCGACTACTACGGATCGTCGACCTCGCTCAACAAGCTTGCCACCGTCTCCGCTCCCGAGGCGCGCCTTCTCGTCGTGCAGCCTTTCGACAAGAGCACGATCCAGGCGATCGACAAGGCGATCCGCATCGCCGACCTCGGCCTGTCTCCCGTGAGCGACGGCAACGTGCTCCGGCTCCCGATCCCCGAGCTCAACGAAGAGCGCCGCAAGGACCTGGTCAAGCAGGTGCGCAAGGACGCCGAGCACCACCGTGTGAGCGCACGCAACCACCGCCGCGACGCCAACGAGATGCTCAAGGAAGCCGAGGCCGAGAAGGAAATCTCGCAGGACGAGCACCGCTCTGCCAGTGAGAAGGTTCAAAAGCTGACCGACGAGACGATCGCGCAGATCGACGACATCGTGAAGCACAAAGAGCAGGAAATTCTCTCGGTCTGACAAGGCGCGAGTGGTGACTCAGCCCCCGCGAACCGGATTGCCGCGTCATGTGGCGATCATCATGGACGGCAACGGCCGCTGGGCGACCCAGCGCGGTCTCACGCGCGTGCAGGGGCACCGCAAGGGCAAGGAGTCGGTGCGCGAGATCGTCGAGACCGCGCGCGAGATCGGCATCGAGGTCCTTACGCTCTACGCATTCTCGACGGAAAACTGGGAAAGGCCGGAGCGCGAAGTCGGAGCCCTCATGGCGCTGCTGAGACGCTACGTGCGCAGCGAGCTCGGCAAGATGATGAAGAACGGCATCCGCCTCGTTGCCATCGGCAACCTGCGACGCCTGCCCAAGGACGTTCTGGCCGACCTGCGCGCGGCCGAGCAGCAGACCAGGCGCAACACCGGCATGACGGTGCAGCTCGCCGTCAGCTACGGAGCGCGCGAGGAGATCGTCGGCGCCGCGCGCCGCCTCGCGCGCCAGGTGCGCGATGGCCAGCTCGCTCCCGAGGACATCGACGAGGACGCGATCTCGTCGTCGCTGATGACGGCCGGCCTGCCGGACCCGGACCTCCTCATCCGCACGAGCGGCGAGATGCGCGTCTCGAACTTCCTGCTGTGGCAGATCGCCTACAGCGAGCTCTACGTGACCGACGTGCTCTGGCCGGACTTCCGCCGTCCGCAGTTTCTCGCCGCGCTCGACGAGTACGCGCGGCGAGAGCGCCGCTTCGGCCGGACAGCCGCCCAGCTCGTCGCGGAGGCCTGAATGCTGAAACAGCGCCTGCTCACCGCCGCCGTCGCGATCCCGCTGCTCATCTGGCTGATCCTCGGCGCGGGCAGCGGGATTTTCTCGTTCGTGGTGCTGGCGGTCACGTTCCTGTCGCTGCGCGAGCTGGCCGAAATGCAGCGCGTGAAAATCTACGGCGCCAAGGCTCTTACCTGCGGCGCCGGCATGGTGATCGCGCTCTCCATGCTCGTGGACTCGACCGGCACGACGCTGTCGGCGGGAATCGTGGTCGCGCTCATCGGTGTGTTGCTCGGAACCCTCGCCACGGCCGAGGACATGCACACGAGCGTCGTCGGGGCAGGGGAAATCCTGTTCGCGTCGCTGTACGGCGGACTGCTCCTGCCTCACCTCATCTGGCTGCGCAACATCGAGAAGGGGCCGGAGCTCGTTTTCCTGGCGCTCGCGTGCGCGATGGCGAGCGATGCGGGCGGTTACTTTGCGGGCCGTGCCTACGGGCACCGAAAGCTCTGGCCCACGGTGAGTCCGAACAAGACCGTCGAAGGCGCGCTCGGATCGGTGGCGGCCTGTGTCGTGATCGGCACGGTCTTCCAGTTCGTGCTGGTCGGCCGGTTCGGTTTTTTCGAGTGCATTGTGGTGACCGCGCTGATGTCGGTGCTCGGCCAGCTCGGCGATCTCAGCGAGTCGATGATCAAGCGCGCCTACGACGCCAAGGACTCGGGCTGGATCATTCCGGGCCACGGCGGCGTGCTCGACCGTACCGACAGCATGGTCCTGCCCATCGTCTTCGTTTACTACTACGCCAGCCTTTCCTGGTGAGGTTTCGCGGGTGGGGCGATCCCGGATCCCTGTCGTGAGGCCGGACTCGCCGCTCGCCAGCTCGCGGTTCCCGTCATTTCTGATGAGGGTCGGGGCGGTGTAAAAGGGGACCATGGCATCCAGCAGCTGGTTCGCAGCGATCGTCGTCCTGGCGATCGTGATCTTCGTCCACGAGCTCGGCCATTTTCTCGTCGGCAAATGGTGCGGCGTCGAAATCCGCACGTTTTCCATGGGATTCGGCCCCACGATCTTCGCGAGAAAGGTCGGCGACACGGTCTATCGGCTCGCGGCCATTCCCCTCGGGGGGTACGTGCGCATGGCCGGCTACGAAGAGGAAGGCGGAGATTCCGAAGACAAGCCTTCCCACCCGTCGCGCGGATTCACCGCCAAGCCGCTCTGGCAGCGCGCAGCCATCGTCGCCGCCGGCCCCGCCGTCAACCTTCTCTTCGCCATCGTCATCCTCACGGGCTGCGCGCTCGCGTACGGCGTGGCGAAACCGGTCGAGACGGCCACGATCGACGATGTGGCCATCGGTAAGCCGGCTGCGGCCGCCGGCCTCGGCCAGGGCGACACCGTCGTCTCCGTCGACGGCAAGAGCATATCGACGTGGGACGAGATGGTCGCATCGATCTCCGCGAGCGACGGAAAGACGCTTCGCTTCGAGGTCACGCGTGACGACGGCAGCAGGCGCACCGTCGAGGTGACGCCCGCGCTCGCCGAGCCGCGCAACGAGTACGGCGAGCCCGGCCCGATGGTCTACCAGATCGGCGTGCGCCGCGGGTACTCGTTCGAGCCCGTCGGTATCGGCGAGAGCCTCGCGTTCGGCATCGAACGGACATGGGCCGATTCGACGATGATCGTCGGCACGGTGACGCGCCTGATCTCGGGCCGCGTCTCGGCGGGCGACCTCGGCGGCCCCATCCTCGTCGTCGCCGAGGCAAGCCGCCAGGCTCAGTCCGGTCTGCAGCCGCTGCTCTTCTTCATGGCTCTGATCAGCATCAATCTCGGTGTCGTGAACCTGCTGCCCATCCCGGTGCTCGACGGCGGGCATCTCGTGTTCATGGGCTTCGAGGCGATTCGCGGCAAGCCGCTGCCGCTTCGCGTGCGCGAGTACGCGCTCGGCTTCGGCATGATGCTGATCGGAACGCTCATGCTCTTCGTCATGTTCCACGACATCGTCCGGGTCGTGAGCTGGTGAACGGTCGGACAGCGAGCCGTGAACGGTCGTATGGCGACCTGGTGAACCGTCGAATGGCGAACCGGTGAGCACGCCGAAGGATCTCCTCCTCGCCATCGATACCTCCGGCTCGGAGGCCGGGCTGGTCCTCCGCGGGGCCGGCCGGACCGACGCCGCTCCTCTCGAAGCCGGTCCCTCGGGAAGCGCGCGAACAGAGGATCTCGCCGCAGTGGCGGGGCGTCTCTTGTCGGCCCGGGGGGCGACAGCATCCGATCTGGCCCTGGTGGCCGCGGTCGTAGGCCCGGGCTCCTACACAGGGCTGCGCTCCGGGCTGGCCTTCCTGCGCGGCATTTCGTTCGACGGGGCGATCCCGGCGGTCGCGGTGGGCAGCCTCGAGCTGCTGGCCTGGCGCGGGGGACGGCCGGGTGAGCAGGTCGTCGCGGTTTCCGACGCGGGGGCAGGACGTTATGCGGTTGCGCTCTACGGCGTGCGCGACGGCGACGTCGACGAGGTCGCGGCGCCGGCCGTGATCGACGATGCGTCGTGCGAAGACTTCCTGCGCGCCTCGGGGGCACACGCCATCATGCTCCAGTCGCCGGACGCGGCGTCGTTCGAGCCGCTCCGGCGGGCCGCATCGGCGTGCAACGTGACCGTACGCGCGGCGGAGGGCGCCTCCCTCGAGCGTCTCGCCGAGCTCGTCGAATCGAGATGGAAGTGCGGCCTCACCTTGCGCGTGTCGGAGCTGCTTCCGCTCTACGTCGGAGAGGCGCGCGCGAAGCCCAATCGCAATCGTGTCGCGGTGTCGCACGCCTCCGAGTAACTCATGGAAAAGGCAGGGGTTTTGTTGCGAGCAAGATTTGACAACCACTTGGGGCGGGACTAACGTCCGCCCCCGCAACGTCCTCGAGGGCAGGAGAACGATATGGATGCACGTGACGAAGAACTGGTAAGAGCCCTTGCACCCGAGAACGCGGGACTACGTCACTCGTACGAGCGCCACACGGCGCTCAAAGCTGAAGTAGATGCGTTGACGTCCCGCCCTCACCTGACCACCGAAGAAGAGCTTCGCCGCCGCGAGCTTCAGAAACAGAAGCTCGCTGAAAAGGACAAGATCGCCCGCTATCTCGGCGAGTATCGCCGCGAGCGTGGGGAGGCTGCCTCCGGATCTTGATTCGCGGCCTGATTCCCGGCCGTTTTAACACGCGAGTTCGGCATCCCCGCCTGGCCTCGTCCAGGCGCCGGGGAGGCCTTTTGTCTCGCAAGGAGTCCACGTCATGAGCGCATTGCCGAAGCACACCATCTCCATTCTCGTCGAGAACGAGTTCGGAGTGCTGTCGCGCGTAAGCGCCATGTTCAGCGGCCGCGGCTACAACATCGAGAGCCTGTCGGTCGCCGAGACCCTCGACACTTCCGTTTCGCGCATCACGCTTACCGTGCGCGGCGACGCGTCGGTGCTCGAGCAGGTCATCAAGCAGCTCTACAAGATGGTTTCGATCATCAGCGTCGTCGATTTCCGCGAAGGGGAGTACGTCGAGCGCGAGCTCGCCCTCATCAAGGTGAACTTCGAGGCGGCCAATCGCGCCGAGGTGATGAACATCGTGAGCATCTTCCGGGCAAGCGTCGTCGACGTGGGCCCGGGCATCTGCATCATCGAGCTGACGGGAGCGCAGGAGAAGATCGACGCGATGCTTCGCCTGCTCGGTCCGCTCGGCATCAAGGAAATCGCCCGTACGGGCAGCGCGGCGCTCTACCGCGGGGAGAAGCTCCTCGCGATGGACGCCGCCGCGGCTGCGTCCGCCGAGGGCGCCAAGGAGAACCTGGGATGAAAATCTACGACAAGAACGAAGCCAAGCTCGACAAGATCACGAGCAAGACCGTGGCCGTGATCGGCTACGGCAGCCAGGGACACGCCCACGCCATGAACCTGCGCGACAGCGGCGTGAAGGTCATCATCGGCCTCAACCCGAGCGGCAACTCGGCGCCGAAGGCAAGGGCCGCCGGCTTCGAGGTGTTCCCGGTCGCGGAGGCGGTCGCCAAGGCCGACGTCGTGATGATGCTCGTGCCCGACGAGCTCGCCGGCGAGCTCTACGCCGCCGAGATCGGACCGAACCTCAAGAAGGGCTCCTACTTCGCGGTCGCGCACGGGTTCAACATCCACTTCAAGAAGATCGTGCCGCCGGCCGACTCGGGCGTCTTCATGGTCGCGCCGAAGGGCCCGGGCCATCTCGTGCGCAGCGAGTTCGCGAAGGGCATGGGCGTTCCGTGCCTGCTCGCCGTTCACCAGGACGGCCCCGGCGACACCGAGGAAGTTGCGCTCGCGTATGCAGCCGCGATCGGCGGCACGCGCGCCGCGGTGATCGGCACGACGTTCCGCGAGGAGACCGAGACCGATCTCTTCGGCGAGCAGGCCGTCCTGTGCGGCGGCCTCACCGAGCTGATCCGTGCGGGCTACGAGACGCTCGTCGAGGCGGGCTACGCGCCCGAGATGGCGTACTTCGAGTGCCTGCACGAGACCAAGCTCATCGTCGACCTTCTCTACGAAGGCGGCATCGCCAACATGCGCTACTCGATCAGCAACACGGCCGAGTACGGCGACCTCACGCGCGGCAAGCGCGTGATCGGCGCCGAGACGCGCAAGGCGATGAAAGAAATTCTCGCCGAGATCCAGTCGGGCCAGTTCGCCGACGAGTGGATCACCGAGCACAAGTGCGGCAAGCCTCACTTCCGCGAGCTGCAGAAGGAAGGCGAGAACCACCAGATCGAGAAGGTCGGCGCCAAGCTGCGCGCGCTGATGCCGTGGCTCCAGAAGGACAAGCTCGTCGACCGCGCCCGCAACTAACGGGACGGGTACGAGTTTCGCGATGACCGACTCTGCGCATTCGCACTGTCCTGCCACGCGAAACTCGTACCCGTCCCGGTCTTGGCCAACGCCCGCCCAGGACTCGCCCCCCACGCCAACCAACCGCCGATGAAATTCGCCACCGAAGGAACGAGGGTCGCCGGCATCGCCGCCGCGGTGGCGGTGATCGTCGGCCTCCTGTCGGGCCCGCTTGCCTTCGCCGGAGCGGCGATCGGTGCCGTCGGTGTGCTGCTCTTCTTCCGCGATCCCGATCGTACGGGTTCCGCCGATCCTGCGGCGGTCCTGAGCCCCGCCGACGGGCGCGTCGTATTCGCCGAAGCGGGGGCGGCCCCGCATCGCTTCGCGCCGGCTTCGACCGTGAAGGTCGCCATCTTCATGTCGCCCCTCGACGTGCACGTGAACCGCTCGCCGGTCGACGGCGATCTCGAGAAGGTGGATCACCGCCCGGGGCAGTTCGGCGCGGCCTATCGCTCGGATGCCGACCAGATCAACGAGTCGAACTCGATGCTGCTGCGCACCGCCGGCGGCGCGGAGGTGGTGGTGGTGCAGATCGCGGGCTGGCTCGCCCGGCGCATCATCTGCCGCGTGAAGCCGCCGACGCACCTCGCGCGCGGCGAACGCTTCGGCCTCATCATGTTCGGCTCGCGCGTGGACGTGTACCTGCCGGCGGGATCGCGACTGGCGGTCCAGCCCGGCGAGATGGTGAAGTCCGGGCAGACGACGCTGGCCTGGCTCGAGCAGTCGGAAACACGGTCTGGAGCAACGGATGAACCCCAAGCGGCGTGAAGCACGGCTCGCCCGCCGCGAACGGCGGATCGCGCTCCTGCAGGAGGCGGTGCCCCGCCGCGGCATCTACCTGCTTCCGAACCTCATCACTTCGGCCGGCCTCTTCTGCGGCATCTACTCGCTCGTGCAGACCATGCAGGGCAACTACGCGACGGCCGCCATCGCGATCCTCGTCGCCCAGGTCTTCGACGCCCTCGACGGCCGTGTCGCACGCCTGACGAACACGACGAGCCGCTTCGGCGTCGAGTACGACTCGCTCTGCGACCTCGTCTCGTTCGGCGTTGCGCCGGGCCTGCTCATCTACAAGTGGGCGCTCATGCCGTGGGGGGTCTGGGGCTGGTCGGCCGTTGGTCTCTACGTGATCTGCTCGGCAATCCGCCTCGCTCGTTTCAACCTGCTCGTCGGTCGCGTCGATTCCGGTTACTTCCTCGGGCTTCCGGTGCCCGGCTCGGCGTTGATGCTGTCGTCGGTGGTGCTGATGTACCGCTACGTCGGCCGCTCCGGCCTGCCGCCGAAGCACATCGCACTGTTGCTTCTCACGTACGCGCTCGCGCTGCTGATGGTGAGCACCGTGCGCTACACGAGCTTCAAGGACCTCAAGCTCCACAGCCGGCAGCCGCTCTCGATGCTCGTCGTCGCGGTGCTGGTGCTGACCTTCGCCGTGGCGATGTATCCGGTCTTCATCTTCACGTTCATCACGGGCTACGTCGCGTCCGGACCGATCATGGCGTACCTGGCGTGGCGTGCCGGCCTCGCGCCGTTCGGCGATCCCGGCATGAAGGGCGAACCGTCCGGGGATTCGAACGGCGACACCGCGCAAGCCTGAACCGGCCGGGCGCCGATCCGCGAACTGGAGTGCTCGACAGCCGTTGCCATCGACACCCCGCCCGGAAGTCGTTCCTGGTTGACACCGCCCCCAGCCCACGGGTAGTTTGCGCCACGATGTTTCGTCCTGCCGCCAAGACTTCTTCGCTGCTGCTCCTTAGATGCCCGTCCGGGGCTTCCGGGGTGGTGTAGCTACGGCAGCATCCCTTCGAGCCGCGGGCGGGTAGAACAACCCAGGGAGCCGCGGAACGAACGAACAGAAAAGCCGCGGATCTCCGCGGCTTTCGTGTTTCTGGCCGCGGGAATCCGCACATCGGAGCAAGATCCCAATGAGTGAAAGTAGCGGCCACAACGGCCACAACGACTGGGTACGCATTTTCGACACCACCCTGCGCGACGGCGAGCAGTCGCCGGGCTGCACGATGAACGTCGACGAGAAGCTCATCATCGCGCGTCAGCTCGAAGCGCTGGGCGTGGACGTCATCGAGGCCGGCTTTGCGGCTGCCTCTCCGGGCGACTTCGAAGCCGTACGCGCCGTCGCACACGCGGTGAAAGGTCCGGTCGTGCTGAGCCTCGCGCGTACGCGCGAGGCCGACATCGAGCGCGCGCTGTCGGCCGTCGACGGCGCCGACAAGCCCGGCATCCACGTCTTCATCGCCACTTCCGACCTGCACCTGCAGCACAAGCTCAACATGAGCCGCCAGGAAGTCATCGACGCGGCCGTATGGGCCGTGGAACGCGCGAAGCGCCACGTCGACTACATCGAGTTCTCGGCGGAGGACGCCTCGCGCAGCGACATCGACTACATGATCCAGGTCTTCGGCGAGGTGATCCGTGCCGGAGCGGTGGTCTGCAACGTTCCCGACACGACCGGTTACGGCGTGCCGGGCCAGGTGCGCGAGCTGTTCCGTACGCTGCGCGCGAAGACGCCGGGCGGCGACCGCATCATCTGGAGCACGCACAACCACAACGATCTCGGCCTCGCGGTGGCCAACTCACTGGCCGCCGTCGAAGGTGGAGCACGCCAGGTCGAGTGCACGATCAACGGCATCGGCGAGCGCGCCGGCAACACTTCGATGGAAGAGGTCGTCATGGCGCTCGACACGCGCCGGGATC
This sequence comes from uncultured Myxococcales bacterium, assembly GCA_964475235.1. Taxonomy (GTDB): domain Bacteria; phylum Desulfobacterota; class Binatia; order UBA1149; family CAITLU01; genus DATNBU01. The sequence continues at coordinate 10,492 of CAYYVZ010000119.1, forward strand.
ACTTCGGTGTCACGACGCGCGTGAAGACGAAACAGATCTACCCGGCGAGCCAGACGCTCTCGAAGACGATCGGCGTCGCCATCTCGCCGACCAAGCCCGTGGTCGGTGCCAACGCCTTCGCGCACGAGGCCGGCATCCACCAGGACGGCGTGATGAAGAACAAGCTCACGTACGAGATCATGCGTCCCGAGTCGGTCGGCCGCCTGAGCAACTCGATCGTGCTCGGCAAGCACTCGGGCCGCCATGCCTTCGTGGAAAGGCTGCGCGAGCTCGGAATCGACATCGAGCACGTGGACGTGAACGATGCGTTCGCGCGCTTCAAGGATCTGGCCGACAAGAAGAAGGAGGTCTACGACGAGGATCTCTACGCGATCTGCGCGGAAGATACGGAGGCGGTGGGACGGTTCGCGCTCGTGGACCTGGAAGTCTCGTCGACGATGCACGGCGGCCCGCACGCGAGCGTCACGATCTCGATCGACGGCGTTCCGAAAACGGTGGAGTCGGACGGCGACGGCACCGTGGACGCTTGCTACCGCGCGATCCGCGACGCCGTCGGCATCGACCCGAAGCTGGAAAGTTACAACGTCAAGGGCATTACGGGCGGCACCGACGCGATCGGCGACGTGAGCTGCTTTGTGCGCGACGAGGGCATCGGCGTGCGCGGCCACGGCGCCCACACCGACGTCGTGCTGGCGAGCGCGCTCGCGTTCGTCGATGCGCTCAACCGGCTCGAGAACCGGCGCGCTCGGCTGCGCGGCGATTCGACCGCCGCGTCGGCCAGCGTCGGCCCCTGATCGGTGAGCCGTGAGTTCCGGGCGGGCGAGGACGAGCATCCAGACGCCGTTTCGGGACTCACGGCTCCGCCTTCGACTTCATCGACCATGCGCCTCCGCGGAACTCTCGAATATCTCGGCACCTCGTGGGCCGGCTGGCAGCTCCAGCCCGGCCAGCCGACGATCCAGGGGGAACTCGAGCGCGCGCTGTCGATCATCCTCAACAGGGAGGTGCGCGTCGCGGCTTCCGGCCGCACCGACTCCGGGGTGCACGCGAGCGGCCAGGTCATCTCGTTCGACGTTCCCGAAGGCCAGGACCTGCGCCGCCTGCTGCGTTCGCTCAATGCGCTGACCGACCCGAGCATCTGCGTCGTCGACCTGAAGGAAACCAATCCCGCCTTCGATCCCCGCCGTCACGCGCTGTCGCGGACTTACGAGTACACGATCGTGAACGAGCGGCCTCCATCGCCGTTCCTCGCGGACCGAAGCTGGCACGTGCACGTGCCGCTGGACGTCGAACGCCTGGGCCGCCTCGCGGCGATGGTGGTCGGCGACCGCGACTTCACGGCGTTTCGCGCAGCCGACTGCGCGTCGGGCAGCACTCGCCGCTTCGTGAGCGAGAGCGTCTGGCGGCGCGACGGCGACGTCCTCACGTATCGCGTGTCGGCCAACGCGTTTCTCAAGCAGATGGTGCGTACGCTCGTAGGCTCGATGGTGGACGTCGAGCTCGGCCGTCTGGAAGAGTCTGCGTTCGTCGCGCAGCTCGGCGGCGGCTCGCGCACCCTTTCGGGACGCACGGCGCCGGCCGAAGGACTCACGCTCGTGCACGTCGAGTATCCGCCGGATCTTTGAGGCGCCGCGGGGGGTTCTACCTGGGCGGCTTGAAGAAGCGCCGGCCTTTCAGCGCGTCTGGAAGGTACTGTTGCCCCGCCGCCTTCTCTGCGTCCGTGTGCGGGTATGCGTAGTCTTTCCCGTACCCGAGCCCCTTCATCATCCTCGTGGGCGCGTTGCGCAGGTGCAGCGGCACCGGCAGCGCACCGCTCTCGCGCACCTCGTCGATCGCCGCGTTGATGGCCGCGTATGCATGGTTCGACTTCGGTGCGCGGGCCAGGTGGGCCGCCGCATGGCCGAGCGGGATGCGCCCTTCCGGCATGCCGACGAAGTGCACGGCGTCGCGCGCGGCAATCGCGAGCGGCAGCGCGGCGGGATCGGCGAGGCCCACGTCCTCGCTGGCGAAGATCACCATGCGGCGCGCGATGAAGAGCGGATCCTCACCGCCCTCGAT
>CAYYVZ010000120.1:0-12541 GCA_964475235.1 uncultured Myxococcales bacterium
GATGCATCCGGGCCCTTTCTTTTGGGCAGCCGCCCCGAGCATTTGTCGGACACCTGCCGGCAGATCGCGGGCGCATCCCGACCTTTCTCGCCGACGAAACGCCCAAGTCTCCGGACGCACGGCGTGCGGCCGACCCGAACGAAAGGAAAGGCGCAGATCGGGTCCCGCCTCTCTTGTCGGCTTCCGCTTCACAGTGCCATGATGCGCGCCTGGCGCGGGGGGATCCCAAAGGAGGATCTGTCATGAACCGATTCGTTCGCTCGCTTGCTTCCGCATCCGCCGCACTCCTGTTCGCAACCGACGCCGGCGCACAGGCCGACCACCTGCAGTGCTACAAGATCAAGGACGCGCTCGCGAAGGCGGAGTATGTGGCCGACATCACGCCGGACGACCTCGCGTTTCCCGCCACGCCGGGCTGCACGATCAAGACTCCTGCCAAGCTGCTCTGCGTCGACGCGGTCAAGAGCAACGTCATGCCGTCGCCGCCCGGCGCTGCCGCCGGCGCCGAGGGCCAGAAGTACCTCTGCTACAAAGCCAAGTGCCCGAAGAACGAGTCGACGACCTCGCTGACCGACCAGTTCGGTACGCACGCGCTCTCGGTAAAGCCCGCCTCGCTCGTTTGCGCTCCCGTTCCCGAGGCGCCGGCGCCAACCTGCTCGGACATGCTCGAGAACGGGAGCGAGACGGACGTCGATTGCGGCGGTGGTACCTGCCCGGATTGCGGACCCGGACAGGGCTGCCTCGTCGCGAACGACTGCACCACCGGCATATGCACGGGCAACCTCTGCCAGTCGCCGAGTTGCACCGACACGATCGAAAACGGGAGCGAGACGGACGTCGATTGCGGCGGCGGTACGTGTCCGGACTGCAACCCTGGCCAGGGTTGCTTCGTCGGCAACGACTGCACGAGCGGCGTGTGTACGGCCGGCTTCTGCCAGTCGCCGAGTTGCTCCGACTTGGTGCAGAACGGGAGCGAGACCGGACTCGATTGCGGCGGCGGCATCTGCCCGACGTGCGGGACCGGCCAGGGCTGCGCGATGGGCAGCGACTGCACCTCGAATGTCTGCCAGGCCGGCGTCTGCGTGACGCTCTCGAACGGCGAGCCGTGTTCGGGCTCCGGTCAGTGCACGTCGAACAACTGCGTGGACGGCGTTTGCTGCAACTCGGCGTGTGCGGCGACTTGCCAGGCGTGCTCGACGGCGAAGAAGGGCTACGGTTCGAACGGAACCTGCGGCAACATCCAGGCCGGCATCGATCCGGACTCCGAGTGCGCCGGAGTCTGCGACGGCATGGGGATGTGTACGCCCTGACCACGGCACGGTGAGGCGCGGTGCGATTCCTTCGGGATCGCACCGCGCGGGCAGGGCGGAATCCGGTGCGCCGAACTCAGCTGTTCAGGCCGTAAACCTCAGGATCAGCCAGACCGGGATGCCGGCGTAGAACGCGATGCGCTGGACGATCTCGAGCGCGCGCCGCACGGCGTTCGCCGACGCGGGCGCGGCGAACGCCGCCGCCAGCGATCCGATCTCCACCGCTGCGCGCATGCCCGCGGACAGGAACACGAGGCTCAGCGAGAACGATATCCACCACAGCGCGAAGCCGAGCAGGTAGGCGTTCAGTCCGAACGTGTAGTACTCGCCGAACGTTCCGCCGTACGAGATGAACTGGTGGAGGCGCCAGGCGGGGATCGTCGGCACGAGCGAGAATACGACGAACTTGAGCGCAGGGTGCTCGAGGATGCCCGGCGGGTTCGCGTTGCGCGCGCGCAGGTAGGCGGCCATTCCGCCCGACAGGCTTTCGCGCGCCGAGGGCGCCGCGCCCTCGCCTTCGAGCGAGGCGATGAATGCGTCCGGATCGGACACCGACAGTCCCTGCGCGAACCGGCGCCCTGAGCGAAGTCCGAGCCACACGCCCGCGGTCGGAAGCGGGATCCGCCACAACTCGACCGTGGCAATCGCGCTCACCGGGATGTCCGTGCGACGCTCGCGCTGCTCGATCACCAGCGCGCCGTCCTCGACGCGCATCGTCGCGGCAAACGCGCGCGCGATGCACCACGCCGCCGCTTCCGGCAGCAGAAAGAGGCCGCCGAACAGCCGCATCTGCCGCAGCGGGTTGTTGGGCGGATCCTGCGTGAACAGCAGGAGGTAGAGAACGTAGAGCAGGCTTCCGCGCGCGAACACACGAAGCAGCGCCGCAACGGCGCGCCAGCCGGGCGGGTACACGACGACGCTGTGGCCGTCCGTTCCTTGGTGCCGGACGGCCACAGGCGTCACTCCACCGTCACGCTCTTGGCCAGGTTGCGCGGCTGATCGACGTCGGTGCCGCGCTCGACGGCGACGTGGTAGGCGAGGAGCTGGAGCGGAATCGTGAGCAGCACCGGCATGAAAAGGCTGTCGGTGCGCGGCACCTCGACAACCCACTCCGCGATGCGCTCGAGGTCGGCGTCAGAACTGTCGGTCACGGCGAGAATGCGCCCACCGCGCGACTCGACCTCCATCAGGTTGCTCAGCGTCTTCTCGTAGACTTCGTCCTTCGGCACGATCACGACCACCGGCATCTTCTCGTCGATGAGTGCGATCGGCCCGTGTTTCATCTCGCCGGAAGGATAGCCCTCGGCGTGGATGTAGGAGATCTCTTTCAGCTTGAGCGAGCCCTCGAGCGCAACCGGGAAATTGACGCCGCGGCCGAGGTAAAGCACGTCGGACACGGGCGCAATCTGGCGGGCGATCCGGGTGAGCGCCTCTTCGCACTTGAGCGCCGATTCCATCAGGCGCGGAAGCTCGACGAGGGACTGCACGAAGCGGGCTTCCTCGGCCGCCGTAAGCGCACCCTTGCGCCGGCCCAGCCAGACGGCGAGGAGGTAGAGCGCGGTGAGCTGCGTCGTGAACGCCTTGGTGCTCGCCACGCTGATCTCGGGCCCGGCGTGCGTGTAGAGCACGAAGTCGGCCTTGCGCGCGATCGACGAGTCCACGACGTTGCAGACGGCGAGAACCTTGGCGCCGCGCTCGTGCGCGGCTTCGACGGCGGCGAGCGTGTCGGCTGTCTCGCCCGACTGCGAGACGACGATCATCAGCATGCGCGAGTCGGCGATCGGGTCGCGGTAGCGGTACTCGCTGCCGTAATCGACGTCGACGGGTACGCGCGCAAGCCGCTCGATCGCGTAGCGACCGATGAGGCCCGCATGCCACGCCGTACCGCACGCGACGATCGTCAGGCGGTCGATGCTCGCAAGCTCGTTCTCGAGCACGTCGAGCTCCCCAAGGCACACGGTCTGCGTGTCCTGGCAGAGCCGGCCACGCAACGTGTCGACGACGGCCACGGGCTGCTCGTGGATCTCCTTCAGAAGGAAGTGCTTGTAGCCGCCCTTTTGCGCGGTGACGGCGTCCCAGGTGATGCGGCGCGGATTCCTCTCCACGGCCTTGCCGTCGAACGTCGTGATCGCGACCGAGTCGGCGGTGACCTCGACCATCTCGCCGTCTTCGAGGAAAAGCACGTCGCGCGTGTAGTCGAGCAGCGCGGGAATGTCGGAGGCGATGATGTTCTCGCCCTCGCCGACGCCGACGACGACGGGCGTTGCGTTCTTGGCTGCGACGAGTCGGCCGGGGTCCTTCGACGAAAGCGCGACGATCGCGAAGGAACCGCGCAGGCGCGCAATCGCCGCCCTGGTTGCCTCGGCAAGCCCCTTGCCCGTTTTCCGCTCGGCTTCGATCAGGTGGCCGATGACTTCGGTATCGGTATCGGACTGCAGCGTGCAGCCCGCGGCCGTGAGCTCGGCGCGCAACTCGAGAAAGTTCTCGATGATTCCGTTGTGGATGACGACCACGTCGCCCGCGCGGTGCGGATGGGCGTTGCGCTCGGAGACCCGACCGTGCGTGGCCCAGCGCGTATGGCCGATGCCGGTCGCCCCGACCATCGGCTTGCCGTTGAGAAGACCCTGCAGGTTGTCGAGCTTGCCGACCGCGCGGCGCACTTCGATCTCGCCGCCGTCGAGAATCGCGAGGCCCGACGAATCGTAGCCACGGTACTCGAGCTTGCGCAGGCCGCCGATGAGGACGCCTTCGGCCTCACGATGGCCGACGTATCCGACGATGCCGCACACTTCGCGCTACCTCCGCTTTGCCTGCGCGCTCGCGGCACGCCGCGAGGTGCCCGGGGCTTTCTTTGCAGGCCGCTTCCTTGCGGCCACCGGCTTGGCAGGCGGCTTCTTCGAGGGTTTCTTGGCCGCGGCGGTAACCGGCGCAGCCGCCTTCGCGGCACCCGCCGGTGCAGCCGCCTTCGCGGCTGCTTTGCGCGCGCGGAAGGCCGCGACCCAGCCGCTGCGGCCGCGCTGCGGCTTTTCGTTGAACGCGAGCGAACCGGGCTCGACGTCTTTCGAGATCGTGGAGCCGGCGGCGATGTAGGCGTCGGCGCCCACCGTCACCGGTGCGACGAGCTGCGTGTCGCTGCCGATCTGCACGCGATCGCCGATCACGGTGCGGTGCTTGCTCATGCCGTCGTAGTTGCAGGTGATCGTGCCGGCGCCGATGTTCGCGTCGATGCCGACGCTCGCGTCGCCGATGTAGGCCAGGTGGTTGGCTTTCGAGCGCGCCCCGATCGTCGCCTTCTTCACTTCGACGAAGTTGCCGATGTGGACGTCCTCGCCGAGCGAAGCTTCCGGCCGCAGGTGTGCGAACGGCCCCACCTTCGCTCCGCGCCCGATGCGCGCGCCGTCGGCAACGACCCCCCAGCGCAGCAGCGCGCCGTCCTCCACGACCGTGTCGCGCAGGTGAACGGAACCTTCGAGCGTGCAGCGATTGCCGATCGCGACCGTGCCCTCGAGCCGGACATTGGGGCCGATCACCGTGTCCTGCCCGATCGTCGTGCGCGTGGACAGGGCCGCCGACGCCGGATCGAGGAACGTCACGCCTGCTTCCATCGCTCGCGTGATGAGCCGCTCCTGCATGAGGTTCTCGATGCGCGCGAGATCGGCGCGCGTGTTGACGCCGTGTCCCTCGTCGCCGTCCTCGAGAGTCACGCACGCGGCGCTTTTCGATTCGGAGGCCGCCTCGACGAGGTCCGTAAGGTAGTACTCGCCCTGCGCGTTGTCGCGGCCGAGCCTGGCGAGCTTCTGGAAGAGAAAGCGCGCGTCGAAGCAGTACGTGCCGGTGTTGATTTCGTCTATGGACAGCTCTTCGTCGCTCGCGTCGGCATCCTCGACGATGCGCAGCTCGCCGTCCTCCGCGCCGCGCACGATGCGGCCGTAGCCGGACGGGTCCTCGACCACGGCCGAGAGCACGGTGGCCTTGGCGCCCACGCGTCGGTGAAGGCGCACGAGCTCGTGGATCGTCTCGGTGCGCAGCAGCGGTACGTCGCCGCACAGCACGAGCACGTCGCCGTCGAAGCCGGCAAGCGCTTTCTTCGCCTGCAGAACCGCGTGGCCGGTGCCGAGCTGCTGCTGTTGCACGGCGATCTTCGCGTCGCCTGCGGCAGCGCGCACGGCCTCGGCGTCGTGGCCGACGACCACGACGACCGTGGACACGCCCAGCGGCTCGACAGCCGCGAGGACGTGGCCGACGAGCGGCGTGCCCGCGACGGCGTGGAGCACCTTGGCGCGCGGCGATTTCATGCGCTTGCCCTGTCCGGCGGCGAGTACCACCGCCGCGAGCGCACGGCGCGGGCCTCGTGAAGTCGGCGGAAGGCTCGTGGCGGAAGACTTGGAGGCGCGACGCGCCGAGGGACGTTCTTTCCTGGTCATGCGTTCTCGCAGAAGTCGGACAGTAGACGAGTCAGCGTGCCGTCTCGACCGAAGGCGCGCTCACCGGGGCCCGCCCGGCGCCGACTCGGGTGAAGCCGTGGTGGCCGAGACGGTGGCGGCGACCGGCGTCGCGACGGGTCCGGCCGCGACCGTCGGGACGGACTTGCCGGCGCCGGCGACAGGTGCGGGCGCCTTCAAGGATTTCTCGGCAGCGAACGGATCGCCCTGGGGTTTCCACAGCACGAGGCCTCCGGAGTCCTGCGCGATGGCGATCGCGCCTCCCGGCAGCGTAGCCATGCCTTCGGGCATGAAGGCGGGGATTCGCACGCTGCGCTCCGGACGGCCTTCGGCGTCGAGCACCACGACGCGCTTCCACAGCGCCGAAGCCACGAGAAACTCGCGGCGCGCCGGATCCCACGTCACTTCCGACAGCGGCGCGGCGTCGACCGGCACCGCTCGCCGGATCCGTGCCGTCTGGTACTTCTCTGTCGAGGTCTTGAGGGCGTTGTCGAGCTCGACGAGCACCGCCGGATCGTACTGGTTGACGGCCCAGAGCCTGCCGCCTTCCGGATCCTTCTCGTCGGGAACGAAGGTGAGTCCCTCGATCCCGTCGCCGCCGCGGCGAAGGAAATTGGGGTCGCCCTGGAAGCTGCGGTCGATCGTGAAACGACGAACGAGCTTGAAGTTGTCCGGGCGGACTTCGAAGATCACCTCGTGACCCTCGCGGACGACGTAGAGCAGGCCGCTTTTCGGATCGACGGTGATCGCTTCGAGGTCGCCCCCGAGATGGAACTGGCGCAGCAGCTTGCCGTCGGTCGAAACTTCGCCGATGTCGCCTTCGTCGCCGACGATGAACAGCGAGCTCCGCAGAGGGTGATAGACGATGCCTGAGGGTTCGGGGAATTCGGCGATGGGCCAGTCTACGGTGTTGCGGTCGTCGTCGCCGAAACGAAGAGCGATGAGCAGCGGTGCCGCGACGAGAGCGAGTACGACGGTCGCGAGACGTCGCGAACGTACACGGCTTTTCATCGTGCTCGCCGTGCTTCTGCGCACTGTCGTGCCGTGTCGATCGAAGCGCCCAAGCTCTGACTTATACGCGAGGATCCAGGCTCCTTCCACTGTCCGAATCCGGGCGACCATGCTCGGATTCGGCCTCCTCGCTGCCTCGGTTGCCGGCGGCGCAGAGCCGTCGCCGATGGCCGAAAGCGCCACCGCTCGTTCCAGCGAGGCGGCACCCGTCGCGCGGGACCTCCGCGAAGCCCGAGGGCGCACGATGGACGCGCTGCGTCCGAAAGAGGCCGCCGCACCTGCGCGCGCCGAGGCGCCATGGTCCGGCGTCCAGGTCGTCGTCTACAAGTCCGCGCGTGTGCTCGCCGTGTATCGCGAAGGCGTCTTCGAAAGGGAGTATCCGGTCGTGCTTGGGCTGGTGCCCGCGGGACGCAAGCGGCACGCCAACGACGCGCGCACGCCGGAAGGCCTCTACCACGTGACCGGCAAGCGGCGCCACGACAAATGGCAGCACTTTCTGGCGCTGGACTATCCGAATCCGCAAGACCGCGAGCGCTACGACGCCGCGGTCCGCCGCGGCACGATTCCCGACGACGGCCGAAAGCTCTTCGGCATCGGCGGCGACATCGGCATCCACGGCAACGATCGCGAGATGGAACAGCGGGCAGGCGTGGACTGGACGAAGGGCTGTATCGCGCTGTCGGCGGCCGACATCGAGCAGGTCAGCTCGCTCCTACCGGTCGGCGCGGAGGTGTGGATCGTGGAATAGCGCGCTAGCCGGCGCTGTTGCCGCGCACCACGAGGCGAAGAACTTCCTCGATCTTTCCTTCGTAGCCCGCGAGCTCGTCGGCGATCGCCGTGTCTTCGTCTTCCTCGTCTCCGTCTTTCGGCTCGGCGGCAACGGGTTCGATCTCGCTCACGCAGACGAACTCGGCTTCGCCCGCCTCCTTCCAGTCCACGAGCGCGTCGGCCACGTCGCCGCGGTCGCAGACCACGAAAGACACGCCTTCGAGCAGCTGAGGACGGCGACCGAGATCGGGACAGACGGCGCCCGACGCGTCGATGCCGACTTCCTTCAACGCGGCGGAGCCCTCGTCGGAGAGGCGTCCCGCGCCGTGCTCGATTCCGCCCAGCCGGATCTCGAGCCGATCCGACCAGCCCGTGCGACCGGCCTCGGCCGCGAGCAGGCGCCCGAGCACGATCGCGCGGTCGGCGCTGCTGCCGCTCGCGACCAGAACCACTTTTCGGCCGTCGTTCACGCGGCGCCTTGTATCACGAACACGACCTCGGCTCCGCCTGGAACGCTCGCACCACGCAAAGAAAACGGGGACGTTTCCCCGGGACACTGCGTTGCCGAACAACGGTTCCCGGGGAAACGTCCCCGTCATCGAGTCACCCCCGTGCCGGGGCGCAATGCGATCAGCAGGCCTCGAACAGCGCCGCCATGCCCTGGCCGCCGCCGATGCACATGGTCACGATTCCGTACTTGCCGCCGCGACGGCGCAGCTCGTAGAGCAGGTGGCCGGTCATGCGCGAGCCCGTCATGCCGTACGGGTGGCCGATCGCGATCGAGCCACCGTTCGGGTTGATCTGCTCGTCGCTGATGCCGAGCTGGCGCTGGCAGTAGAGCAGCTGCGACGCGAACGCCTCGTTGAGCTCGACGATGTCGATGTCCGAGATCTTGAGGCCTGCGCGCTTGAGGAGCTTCGGCACCGCGAAGACCGGGCCGATGCCCATCTCCTCGGGACGGCAGCCCGCCACCGCGAAACCGCGGTAGATGCCGAGAGGCTTGATCCCGAGCTCTTTCGCGCGCTCGCCCGACATGAGGATCGTCGCCGAAGCGCCGTCGCTCAGCTGGCTCGCGTTGCCGGCCGTCACGGTGCCGGTCGGACGGAACGACGGCGGCAAGGATGCGAGGCCGTCGAGCGTCGTGCTCGCGCGGTTGCACTCGTCGCGGTCGACGAGCTTGTCCTCCATCACCATGTTGCCGTCGTTGCCCTTCTTCGCGAACTTGACCTGCATCGGTGCGATCTCGTCGTTGAAGATTCCGGACTCCTGCGCCTTGGCCGTGCGCTGCTGGCTGCGCAGCGCGAACTTGTCCTGGTCTTCGCGCGAGACGCTGTAGCGCTCGGCGACGACCTCGGCCGTCTCGCCCATGCCCATGTAGACGCCGGGCCACGCGTCGAAGACGCTCTGGCTCACGATGCCGTCGGCGTTCATCTTGCCCTGGCCCATCGTGATGCTCTCGACGCCGCCGCCGATCGCGGCACTGGCGCCCTCATTGACGATCTGGTGCGCGGCCATCGCGATGGCCTGAAGGCCCGACGAGCAGAAGCGGTTGACCGTGGTGGCCGCGACCGTCTCGGGCAGGCCGGCGCCGAGCGCGGCGACGCGCGCGACGTTCATGCCCTGGGCTCCTTCCGGGAAGCCGCAGCCGAGGATGCAGTCCTCGATCTCTTTCGCGTCGAGCTTGGGAACCTGCTCGAGGGCGGCCTTGATGACGTGGCTCGCCAGTTCGTCCGGGCGCGTCGCATTGAACGAACCGCGGTACGATTTGGCCAGACCCGTGCGCTTGCTCGCGACGATGACGGCTTCTCTGCTCATGAAAGGAACTCCTTGGGATCGTGGCTCGGCTGGTCTCGCACCCCGGCTCCGTGACCTGGGTACCGACCTTGCCGGCGGCGCGAACCTAGACGGAAGCGGCCGGGTTTCAAAATGCAGTGAGGCAGGTTCGCGGAGGGGGAATGCTCCGGACGCAGCATCAGCGCCGGGCCGCGGAGATCGGACGACGGACGCTCGCCGCTGCGGGAGACCGGCCCGATTCTAACCGGCGACCGTTCCCGCCTTCTCGCCGATCGATCGCAGCGTGCGAGGCCTGCGCGGCTCGGCCGGAACGAGGGGCTCCGCCGTCCGTACGAACTCCTCGATCTCGTCGATACGCGCGTCGGCGTCGCGCCAGCCGATGTCGACGAGCGTACGCGTGAACGTGGAGTCGAACAGCAGGTAGCTCAGCAGGTCGGCGCTCTGTGCGTCGGGAATCCCGAGGCCGTCGAGCATGTATCGAACCAGCCGCGGCATGCGATGCGCGAATCGCTGCGCAACCAGCGCCAGATCCTCCGACGGCGAGATCACGAGCGCGTCGATGGGGCGCATTCCCTCGACGTCGGCTTCTGCCGGCGCATCGCCGACCTCGACGTCGCTGGCGAGCTGACTCTTGATCAGGGTGTTCATGCGTCGCAGGTGCTCGACGTCGGCGTCGAGGTGATCGAGAAAGATCGCGTTGAAGAAGACCCCGCAAATCTGCGCGAGCGGAGGGCAGGCGAGGCCGCCGTCCTCGAGCGCCGATGTCGCGCCTCCCCTCTCTTCGTGCGCGAGCGTGGCGGCCGCCCGGGACGAACGGATACCGACGGCGAGAATGCGCGAGGCGCCGAGGCGAATGGCTGGATGCATCGGCGAGACGAGGCGCAGCGCGCCGTCACCGAACCAGAGCCCGTTCGGGCCGTGATCGATGCGCACCGGCGGAAACAGGATCGGAATCGCCGACGACGCGAGAACGTGCTGGTGCGTGAGCTTCGCCGGCAGCACGACGCGCCGGCTCTTGGACCAGACCGGGTGTCCCGGCCTTCCCTCGATGAACGTGTACGAGCGGCCCGAGTGATAGCTCGTCGCGGTCACCGCGACCGCGTAGAGCCGTCCGCGCGCGATCGCCTCGGCGATGCCGTCGGGCGGAAAGACCGAGCTCATCATTTCCTCGAGCGGCGACGTATCGAAGAAGCCGGTCGTGGTCGTGTGACCGAACAGGCCACCGAGCAGGAAGTCTTTCGCGAGCGACGCGCCGGTGGCGACCAGCGACGGGATGTCCGAGCGGAAGACGCGCTCGACCCGAAGCTCGGACCACATACGGGATATGTCCGAACCCGCCGCGCCGAAGTCGTTCGAGCGCGCGGCGAGGGACGCACCGTTGATCGCGCCTGCCGACGCGCCCGTCACGATGGAGAAAGGCGACGCACCGCCACGAAGCGAGCGGATCTCCGAGATCCGCCGCAGCACGCCGGCCTGGTAGGCGCCGCGGGCGCCTCCAGCCGTGAGCACTAGGCCGAGCATGCAGGCGAGGTCAGCAACGGCTGTGCCACGCCAGGGCACGATGCCGAACGCTGCGACGGCCGCGATGTCCCTCAGGATTTCCGCGCGGCGCGAGGCCGAGCCGGCGGACGGGGCCGCTCAACAAATCGGCGCACCCCGAGTCCGTGCCCACAATGCGGGCATGGCGGAGGACGGGAGGGAAGTCGCGAGCTCCGAGTGGAAGGGGCGCGAACGCGGCGAGGCCGGGCCTGCTACGGGAAATCGGGATCCGTCCCCGATGTTCAGAGCTGCACGGGGACGACGAGATCGAGGAGGAGGCCGAGGACGAAGAGGCCGCCGGCTCGGCGGTTGAGCCGGAAGGCCCACGCGACGTACCAGAGAGGCCACAGCGGGTAGCCCGGCGGCGGCTCCGGGGGAGGCGGCTTGCGGAAAGTCGCGAGCGTCTCGCGGAGGCGCGGAATCGCTGCGAGCGACAACAGGCACCACATCGAAACGATCCCGGAGATCGCAAGCGCGACCACGAGCACGAAGTAGATCGACATCATCGATCGAGTCCACGAAAGCGCCGTTTCCCTTCCGAGGATCACCGGCAGCGTGTGGATGCCCTTCGCCTTGTCGGATTCGAGCTTGTCCACGTGCTTGCCGAACAGCACGGTCGTCACGAGCATCGCGTACGGCATGCTGGCCAGGAAAACCCACAGCGGCGCTTCGCCCGTCGTCACGTAGTAGGTGCCGCCGATCATGAGCGGTCCCCAGACGATGGCCACGCCCGGCTCGCCGAGACCGTGGTGCTTGAGCTTGAGAGGCGGTGCCACGTAGAAGACCGAGATGAAGAGGCCGAGCAGTGCGAACACGAGCACGGCCGTGCCGCGCACCGAAACGAGCTGGAGAAGGATCCCGAGGTCGATGAGGTTGGCGACCAGAATCGCCGCGAGCAGTCCGCTCTTCGAGATGAGGCCCGACAGGATCGGGTGCGGCGCGTAGACCGTGCGCACGTAGCCGTCGGTGTCGACGCCGCCGACCACGTCGAAGTAGTCGTTGATCATGTTGTTCGCGCTGTGTGCGACGAGGAGGCCGAAGAGCGCGAGCAGGAAGTAGCCGAAGTTCGCATCCGGGTGACGGGCGGCGAGCAGCCCGCCGATCAGCCCCGAGCACAGCGTCATCGGGAACACACTTGCGCGAACGATCAGCAGCCAGCGCGAGACGAGGTCCATCTCCGCGCCTTTCGGAAGATTCTGGGTCGCGATGACCGCACCCCAGTTCGAAACGACCGACGATCTTGCTGCCATCACCGGAGTCTAGCCTCGCTCCTTCGGCCAGGCGAGCTTTCCGTTCAGAATCGGCTCGCGTCGCAGCCGCTCGGCCGCGAAGTCGACGAAGGCGCGGATTCGAGCCGACGGCCGGCGTCCGCCCGCGTGCACGAGCTGGACGGGAACCGGTGCGGGTTCGAAAGTCGCGAGCACGATGCGAAGCCGGCCGGCGAGCACGTCCGCCGCCACCTGGTACGAAAGCGCCCGGGCGAGGCCGTGGCCGGCCAGCGCGGCCGCGATCGCCGTCTCGTTGCTGTTGGTCGTAAAGTGCGAGCGCGGCGTCGGGGAGAGCTTCGCTGCCTGATCCTTGCGCGACTCGCGAAATGTCCACGGCGTCACAGCTGCAGCTCCGGTCGCGTTGCCGACGCCGTCGTGATCCGCGAGGTCCTGAGGCGACTTCGGCACG
>CAYYVZ010000121.1:0-12492 GCA_964475235.1 uncultured Myxococcales bacterium
GTGACACTCCTCGGACCCGGGCCGGACGCCGAGCCGGCGGCGACTCCGCGCGGACGCTACGCGCCGTCTCCGACCGGCTACCTGCACGTGGGCAACGCGCGCACCGCGCTCGCCGCGTGGCTGTCGGTTCGCTCGCGCGGCGGCACGTTCGTGTGGCGCCTCGAGGACCTCGACCCGCCGCGCGTGGTGCGCGGCGCAGCCGAAGCGGCCGTCGCCGACCTCGCCTGGCTGGGCCTCGACTGGGACGAAGACCCGGACAGCGGCGGGCCATTCGCTCCCTACGTCCAGTCCCAACGCAGCGGCGTCTACGAAGCGGCCCTGCGCATGCTGCACGACGCGGGAAGGCTTTTCCCGTGCACGCTATCGCGCAAGGAGCTCGCCTCGATCTCGTCCGCCCCGCAGGCCGGCGAAGAAGAGTCGCCCTACCCTGTCTCGGCGCGTCCGGCCTCGCTCGATCCGGGCTGGTACGAGAAGCTTCCGGAAACCGGCGGCGCCGCGCTGCGCTTTCGCGTGGACGAGACGGCCGTGCGCTTCACCGACCGCGTGCAGGGCGAAGTCGTGGACCGCACCGCAGGCGATTTCGTGCTCAAGCGCCGCGACGGCCTCTACGCCTACCAGCTCGCCGTCGCCGTGGACGACTGGCTCATGCACGTTGACGAAGTCGTGCGAGGCGCCGATCTGCTCCCGTCCACCGGCCGCCAGATCCAGATCCTCGAAGCCCTCGGCGCGCGCCGCCCCGTCCACGCCCACGTCCCCATGGTCCTCACCGCCGACGGCGAAAAACTCTCCAAGCGCCACGGCTCCCTCACCCTGCGCGCCCTCAGAGACTCCGGCACCCGAAGCTCCCAGCTCGTCGGCTACCTCGCCTGGACCCTCGGCCTCCTCGACCGCCCGACGCCCGCAACACCACGCGAGCTGCTGAGCGCTTTCGCCTGGACTCGTATCCCCCGCGAAGACTTCCGCCTCCCGAACGATTTCGAATCGATTGTGCGCGAGGTCCGCTGAACGTCGCGACGAAAGCGGAACGACGAACAATGAACGGCGAGCGATGGGCTCACATTCCGCGGGGAATGTGGGCCACGCCACATTCCCCGCGGAATGTGCAGCGCGCGCACCGGGACGGGTCGCCAGCTGAGCTACGGCCGCCGAATTTACCGGCCGGTGAACTTCGGATACCGCTTCTCCACGAAGTGCGCGACGCCTTCCTTGAAGTCTTCGGACCCAAGGCTCTCGTGCATCTCGTGCAGCGCAACCTCCACCGCCTGCCCCAGCGTATTCGTCTGATCCTCGTAAATCTGCCGCTTCATCACGCGGATCGAGCGCGGCGACGATCGCTGCACGAGGTCGCGCGCGTACGAACGGGCATCCGCAGCGAAATCCTCGTCCGGAAAGACGTGGCTCACGAGGCCGATGCGCTCGGCCTCCTGCGCCGTCAGCAGGCGGCCCGAGAACAGGATGTCGTTCGCGTTGGCGAGTCCGACGAGGCGCGGAAGAATCCAGCTGCTGCCGTACTCGGCGATGAGGCCGCGTCGCGAGAAGATCGCGCCCATCCTGGCCGACTCGGCCGCGAGCCGGATGTCGCAGAACAGCGCGAACACGAAACCGACGCCGGCCGCGGGCCCGTTGATGGCGGCGATGACCGGCTTGGGGATCGACATCAGGTAGCTGTACTCGGTCTGGAAGTCGGCGCGCGTCGGTCCCGCGGGCGCGGGGTGCGCGACTTTCGGCAGGTCGCCCTGATCGGTCATGCGCCCCGCTCCGCTGAACGCGCCGAGCAGCTTCATGTCGGCGCCGGCGCAAAACCCGCGGCCCGCTCCGGTCAGGATGATCGCGCGCACGTCGTCGTCGGCGGCGGCCGCATACATCGCGTCGCGAAGCTCGATGCCCATGCGCGGCGTGTAGGCGTTGAGGTGCTCGGGGCGCGACAGCGTGCAGGTCGCGATGCCCTCGGAGGCCTCGTAAGTGATGTGCTCGTAGGAGAGCGACGGCTTCTTCTTCATGGGATGGATTCCTGGGCTTTGCGGCGAGGTGTCGGAGAGAATCGGCTGCCGGCCGGCAGCCCGAAAGGCGCGCATCATGCGGAGCGACTGCTTCGTTGGCAACCGCGGGGGTGCGACGCTTCGGCGCGGACGCGGGGAGCGCCGAATGCAAGGCGGGAGGCTTCCCGCCACCCGCCGCGGTTGCTAGACTCGCTCGGCCGGAGCGCCGCCGATACGGGCAGAGCGCGGCGTGGGGTGGTGGTGGAAAGGATGACGTCTCAAGGTCTGGTCTTCGAAGGGAGCGGCTTCCGGCTGCGGCCGTGGCGTCTCGAAGACGCCGAGTCGCTGGCGGTCAACGCCGACAATCGTAACGTCTGGACCAACCTGCGCTCGCGCTTCCCGCGACCCTACACGGCCGCGGTTGCGCGAAACTGGATCGGCCGCTGCATCAGCGGCCACGAGCGCGGCCTCCAGCTGGCCATCGACGTGGACGGTCTTGCGGTCGGGGGCGTGAGCATCGACCTCGTCACCGCCAATACGCCGCGCACGGGAGAGATCGGCTACTGGCTCGGCGAAGCCCACTGGGGACGCGGCATCGCAGGCGAGGCGGTGAAGATCGCGTGCCCGCTCGCCTTCGAACGGCTCACGCTCGATCGCCTGCGCGCGACCGTGCGCGAGAGCAACGCCGCCTCGCTGCGCATTCTCGAGCGCAGCGGATTTCGAGCGCAGAGCCGAATGCGCCGCAGCGACCGCCGCCCGGGAAGCGCCGTCGTCGAAATCGTCTACACGCGCGACCGCGAAACCTTCATCGAAGCCGTCGCCTGAAATCGTAAATCGGGGACGGGAGCCGCGAGCTGGCCTTACTATCGGGGACGGATCCCGATGGCCGAATAGTGAGGCCGGACTCGCCGCTCGCCAGCTCGCGGCTCCCGTCCCCGATTTCAGCGGTAGTGGCGCTGGTATTCGTCGATGCCCCAGCCTTTCTCGCCGGTCTCTTCCATCTCGTAGTCCGCGAAGTTCTCGAAGATGATCGTCTTCTGCTGTGCGCGCATCGCGCGCAGCGGCTCGAACAGGTCGGAGAAGCGACGCGAGCGCAGGTGCCACCGGTCGCCGTTCTCGTCGCGGAACGTGTAGCGCGTCTCGAGCGGCGTGCGGCCGTCGCTCTCGAACGCGAGCGTTTCGAAATCGACCTCGACGACGCCGGTGTTGCCCGCCGCCGTCGAAACGAATCCGTTGACGTTGAACGCGTCGCCGCTGAACGAGCGCGTGAGGTTGATGGTCTTCTCCGGAAGCTGGACCGCCGCCCAGTTCCAGCCGTCGATGCGGCTCTCCTCCCGTTTGCCCCAGCTATGGTCGCGGTGTCCGAGGCAGTCGATGCCGATCTCGCGCCCCGAATCCTTCAGCGTGCAGGTCCCGCTCACTTTCATGCCCTGCTCGTATCGCTTGAGGCGCAGGTGCTCGATGGCCTGGCGGTTGGCGGCGATGCGGCGCCCGCCGTAGCTGAACGGCTCGAAGCGCGCGCGGTAGTCGAGCGCGAGCCGGTACTCCGACGTATCGACGGTGATCCGATGCAGGCGATGCGGCTCGGCGATCTCGACGCGCAGCACGCCGTCGTCGAGCGCAGGCTCGGCCGGAATCGGGATCTCGTTTCGGTGAAAGCGTACGCGCCCGTCCACCATCATGCAGGCCGAGAAGACCGCCTTGCCCTCGGTTCGTACGAACGACGCGTGGCAGAAGCCCCACACTCCGGCCGCGCGGTCGGCCAGGTTCCAGTACCAGTTCTCCTTCCAGGTGGTCTCGCAGTCGGCCGGCCACTCGTGGAAGCCCTCTTCGGCGGGATCGATGGTCGGGGACCTGGAAGACATGGCTGCCCTCGTAACCGGACCCGCCGTTCGGCGAAAGCCGCGCCAGGAGAGGACGGCCCCCGGCGCGGAGTCCGGGTTGGAGCTCGGGGTTGAGCGCGAGACCGGCGTGGCATCAGGCACGAAGCCGGCCCGGCGACGGGCGCGCGTGCCGGCCGCCGACCTCATCGCCGGCACGCCGCGCTGTCCGGATCCGGCTTTCCGCGCATGCTAGACTCGGCCTGTGATCGTCCGCCGGGCCCTTCCACTTTTGCTGGCGCTCGCCTCGTTCGCGGTGGCGCCGGCTCCCGCAGCGGCGAACGCCGAAGCCCCGCTGGCGGTCCCCTCCCCGGACACACCTCCGAAGTTCCCTCCCCTGGGAACCTCGAACGCCCCCGTCGCCGCACCCGCAACCGAATCCGCGACAGACCCGCCCGTCCTCGACCCGGCCCCCGGTCCTCCGGCGCCCGAATCGCTGATCGGCCCCGTCGTCGAGCCGCGCCGTCCCGGCAACGCCCTGTTCTACTTCTTCAGTCCCGACTGGCGGCCGCCCGATTTCAGCAAGCTCACCTTCTCGGTCGAGCAGGCGCTCGCGAGCGGCGACGTAAACGTCTCCTTCCAGGCCTTCACGCGTTACGAAGACTTTGAGCGCCAAGTCCGCGTGCAGCCTCCAACTTTCATGATTGCTCCGGCATGGATCGAGGGCCCCGCCTCGGGCTCACTCGGTGCCTCGTTTACCGTCATCGCGCGGCCGCTTCGCCACGGCCGCAGCAGCTACCGCAAGGCGCTGATGACCCGCTCCAACGCCGATTCGATCGACGACCTCGCTCGCGGATCGATCGCGGCGACCCTCCACTCGATGGGCTCGGGCGACCCGGCTGCGGTGCTCGGCACCTTCCACCTCGCGGCCGGAACCGCGCGCATCGTGCCGGTGCCCAAGGACATCGATGCCCTCCTCGCGCTGAGCTTCGGCCAGGTGGACGCGGCCCTGGTCACGAGCCAGCAGTACGAGCAGCTCGCACGCACGAGCCCCGCCGAGGCCGAGCGCCTGCGCGTGCTCGCGTTCTCGTCGGAGGTCGGCCTGCCGCCGGTGTTCGCCTCGACGACCTCCGACCCGGCTCAGCGCGAGAGGCTGACCGCCCTGCTCGCGCGGCTGCGCGAAGTGCCGAACGGCGGCGACATGCTCGCCATGCTCGGTTTCGACGGGTTCGCCTCCGAAGCGGTCCTGGCCGCCGAGCGGGAAGCCGAAGCCGATCAGGCCGCCGCCAGCGAGGCTGCGGCGTCGGCCAAAGCGGACGCCGCGGCCAGAGCGGAGACGGCCGCGGAGCAGGCCAGGGCGGCGGCGGCCGTCGCCAGGGCCAAACCCGTTGCCAAGCCGGCGCGCCCGGCCAAAAAGTCGTCTGGCGGCGCTTCCTCGCGGCGCAACTGAAAAGGCATGAGCCAGACCGACTTCACCGCCGTCTCCGACGAGACGCCGCCTCCCGGCCTGTCCCGCGCGCTGTCGTGGCTGCGGCGCGGTTACGGCCTGCATCTGCGCCTCGCGTTCGCGGGCGCGGTGGCCCTGTTCGTCTGCATCGGCGTGCTCGCGGTGACGCTCATGCTGCGGCAGTCGGACGTCCTCACGAACGAAATCGACAAGGCGTCGTTCGAGCTGCAGCGCAGCATGGTCGAGCGCGGCCGCCTGCTCGCCGACGGCATGGCGGCAAGCATGGAAGCCGCCATCGCCGGCTACGACTTCGCTTTCCTCACCGACACGGTGAAGACGATGCAGCAGAAGAACGAGAACCTCACGTACGCGTACCTCGTCAACGCGGCGCGCGTCGTCATCGTGCACACCGACTCCCAGCGCGTCGGCGGCCGCTCGACCGAGCTGCCGTCGGGCAAGCCGCGCTTCCTGCGCGCCGATGACGGGCGTTCGGTCGTCGAGATCACGCATCCGCTGACGGTCGGAGGCCGCGACTGGGGCTGGCTCGTGCTCGGCTTCGACCTGTCGCCGATCCAGCGCCGCGCCGACGCATCCGTCGCGCGCGGACGGCTGGTGCTCGCGCGCTCGACGACGCTCGCGATGCTGGTCGCCGGAGTCGTCGGCCTCATAGGACTCGGCGTCTCCATCTGGACCAGCCGCCGCCTCCTCAGCCCGCTCACGCAGCTCACGGAAGAAGCGGCCGCCATCGCCAAGGGCAACCTCGACCAGGAAATCGAAGGCGTCGGCTCGACCGACGAGATCGGCGTGCTCGCGCGCCAGTTCGAGACGATGCGGCGCTCGATTCGCGACAGCATGAGCGAAATGGTGGTGGCCAAGCAGCGCGCCGAAGAAGCCACCGCCCAGGAAAAGAAGCTGCGCGCGCAGATCGAGGAACACTCGCGCCTGCTCGAGACCAAGGTGAGCGAGCGTACGTCCGAGCTTCAGGCCACCGCCGAGCGCCTGACGGAGTTCGACCGCCTCAAGTCGGAGTTCCTCGGCAACGTCTCGCACGAGCTGCGCACGCCGATCGCGGCCATCTCGTCGGCCGCCAAGATCATCCAGCGCTACAGCGACCGCGACGTGAACAGCGCGAAGCGCTTCAGCAAGGTCATCATCGAGGAGAGCGAGCGGCTCACGCGCCTCATCAACGACCTGCTCGACCTCTCGAAGATCGAGTCGGGCGGCGGCGAGTGGAAGCTCGAGCAGATCGCGGATCCGCAGGCACTGCTCGAGCACGTGCTCGCGACGTTCCGGCCCCTCTACCAGGAGAGCGGCGTCGAGCTCGATCTCGACTGCGCGGAGAAGCTGCCGGTGATCTTCGGCGACCGCGACCGCCTGATCCAGGTCTTCGCCAACCTCTGCAGCAACTCGCTCAAGTTCACGCCGCGCGGCGGGCAGGTGCGCCTCGATGCGCGCGAGCCGCCGGACGGCGAATCCACGGCGCTCCGCGTGTCCGTAAGCGACACGGGGCCCGGCATCCCCGAGGAAGAGCGCGAGGTCGTCTTCGAGCGCTTCCGCCAGGGCGGCTCCGGCGCCAAGCCGCGCGGCACGGGCCTCGGCCTCGCAATCTGCCGTGAGGTCATGCGCTACCACGCGGGCGCCATCTGGGCCGAAGGTCCGCCGGAAGGCGGCACGCGTATGGTCGTCGTGATTCCGTCGCTGGCGGCGCTCGGCGGGGACGTGCCGGCCTGAGCTTCAGTTCCGCTCTCTCGCGCGCTCGAGGATGATGCGGCGAAGCTCCCCGAACCCCTGCAGGTGGAACTCGATCGCCAGCCGTCTCTCGCCGCGCCGATCCGCGACGACAAGCCGTTGCATGACGTTCTCCGGATAGACCTCGCCGACGTCTTCCCATGAGAGAAAAACCGACGGCTTGCCGGGCGAGTGCTGCCAGAGGCCGTCCTTCGTCGCTGCGAACGTATCGCTCGAGCCTTTCAGCATCGCGACGCTGACGTAGAGCGAGACGACGCAGAAGCCGAGCGACAGGAGCTGAAGCACGTCGTCCTGCCAGATTCCCTGCAGACGGAGCACGACGATGCTCGCGGCGGCGAGGACGCTGACGACGGCGCCCTGAAGCGCGAGGGTGCGGACGAGCGGCGGCTGCGCGAAGGTGCGCTCGCTCGATTCAGCTTCGGGTCCGGCTGACGTTTCCATGCAGGGACGGGTGTAGCGCCGGCGCTACGCTACGCAACCATCGCCGTCCGATCCTGCGTCTCGGTTTCGAGCGAAGTCGGCAGGACTCCAGGGAACGCGAACAGAAAAGGCCCGCTCGTCAGCAACGAGCGGGCCTTTCCTGTTGTTGAGGTCGCAACGGGCGACCGCGTTCCCGCAGCCGCTCCCTACGGAGCGCAGCCTCCCACACCCGGGATGTACTGCTTGTTCTCGTCGTTACCGCAGAACGTCCTGGCCTTCGCCTGGTTCACGACGCGGCCGGGTCCGGGGAGACCTGCGGCCGCATTGATACCCGTGTTGCCCGTCGGCGGGATACAGAACACCGCCGCACCGATCGGGGTCGACGGGTCGGGGTCGCCTTCGGCAATAATCGGATCAGGGAAACATCCGTTGCGTTCCAGCAGGTTGCACGGCCTCGCATCAACGCCGACAGCACCGATCGAACAACCATCGTCGTCCTGGCAGGACAAAACACCCTTTCCGTTCGCCTTGAGTACGCCGGCACAGAAAAGAGCATCAGGACCCGTCGTACATATGCCGGTGCCGTCTCCGTTGTCGGTGCACGCCTGATCTATGCACTGGTTCGGCAGTGGGAACTCGCCGGATCCTTTCGCCGAGCAGGTGGAAACGCGACAGGCGCCGAGGTTCGTCGGGTTGCAGTCGGCGTTCGTGGTGCACGTCTTCGAGCTGGCCGACGTACATCGCGGAGTCGAGAGGGTCGTATTGCAGGTGCCACCGTTCGCGGCTGTGCAGTCCGCGTTGGTCAGGCATTTCGCGGCGGCACCGCCGGTCCCGAGCGTGCACGTCGACTGAAGCGCGGTGCACTCGGCATCTGTGTTGCACGGGAAAGTAGCATCATTGCTGCACACCAGGCACGGGCAGTCGAGCTCGGCACCCAGACCGGTGCAGGACACGTTGGCGTCCAGCTGAACGGGTCCCGTCGTCTGCGTCAGGTTGATGATCAGACCCGATCCCGAAACGTTGTTGAACGGCATGCAGTCGAGACTGTACCAGCCTCCGTTCGGGCCGGATGTGTATGCCGGGAACGACGAATTGAAGGCGCTCTTGTCGCAGGGCTTGCCGCGATCCAGTCCTTCGTAGTTCGCGACGAAGTTGCCAAACGCACAGACGCCTTGGCGGTTTCCGTCGTTCGCGATCGGATCGTCGTTGCAGGTACCGCCCGGGCAGTCTTCATCGCGGATGCAGAACGTGGTCGTTGCGTTCGAGCACAAGCCGCCGCAAGGCGGGCACGGCACGCGCGTGCCAATGCCGAAATGGACCTGGGTCCTCAGCTTCGCCGTGATGGAGCCCGCGCCGAGATCGACGTTGGCAGTGCCCGACACGTCCTGGGAGAAGCGGTTCACGATACAGGCAGGCGTACCGCCCGAGGCGAGCGGGAACGGCGCACCGAAGAAGCAGTTGCAGGTAGCCGAACCGGTGCAGGTCGAGGCCGCGCCGCAGTCCGCGTTGGAGGTACAGGCGCCGCCATTGGCGCACTTGTCGGCCGCCGCTCCGCAAGTTCCGTATCCTACCGCGGGCAGGCAGTCGGCATTCGAGGTGCACGTCCTGCGCGCATCGAGCGAGCAGCGCCTTGCGCACGTCGAAGTACAGTCGCCGTTCACGGAACAGGCCTGCCCATTGAGCTGGCCTCCCACGCACGCACCGCAGTCGCTCGCGGCCGTGTCGAACTTGTCGTCGCAGGCCTTGCGCGAGTCGTTCGAGCAGCGGCACGTGTCGGTCACCGGATCGATTCCCGTGACCTCGCACTCGCCGCAGGTCGGACCATGCCCCTCGCAGCTCAGGTTGCCGCGCGTCAGCACCTCGTCGTTGATGTCCGCGTCGTGCGCGAGGCCGATCCAGCCGCTGTCGAGGCGGGTGACGGTGCGGCAGTGGGCGATACCCGGGTCACACACACCCACGCCATCGCAGTCGGTGTTGCTCGTGCACTCCTTGCCGATGCCGGCGTACAGGACGAGCTCGCCCTTGGTCGGGCAGGTGTTCAGGCACGTGCAGTCGTCCAGGCACTCCTCACCGCCCCCGCACACGGAAGAGTCGCCGTCGCACTCCTCGCTCGTCTGCTTGGCGCCGTCACCGCACGATCCGCAGTCGTTGCGGCACGAGTCCGTGTTGACGCTGTTGCCGTCGTCGCAGGTCTCGTTCCTGGTGGGGTCGGTGTCGGTGACGCCGTCGCCGCAGAAATCGAACATGCAGGCGTTCGGCCCCGTGGAGTCCGGCCCCGGGGTGCCGCGGCACGCGTCCGGCTCGGTGTTCGAATTGTTGGGGCCGTCGTCGCACTGCTCGGTCGGCGCATCGGTGACGCCGTCGCCGCATTTCGGAATCTTGAGGACCGTGCAGGTGTTCGAGCAGGTATCCGTGTTGTTCGTGTTCCCGTCGTCGCAGCCTTCGCCGGTGTCCTGGATGCCGTCGCCGCAGCGCGGGTTCTGGCAGGCATGCGGCTCGCTCTCGCGACACGCGTCGGCCACGTCGGCGTTGTCGACGCCGTTGTCGCACTGTTCGCCGAGGCCGGCCTGGATGATCTCGTCGCCGCAGAACTCGTCGAAGCAGAGGGCGCTGCAGCCATCCTCGCTTTGGGTGTTGCCATCGTCGCATTCGGGATCAATGGGCGGGCCGTCGTCGATGCCGTCGCTGCAGCGGGCAGGCTTACAAGCACCGCCCGGGAAGCCCGCCGGGCGGCACTGGCCGGGGCCGGTGCCGTTGTTGGTCCCGTTGTCGCAGGTCTCGCCGCAGTTGATCGCACCGTCGCCGCACTTGGCGGTGACGCAGGTGTTCAGGCAGCAGTCGCTGTTGTTGGCGTTGCCGTCGTCGCACTCCTCCGTGTTGCTGTCGGTCACGCCGTCGCTGCAGACGGGATTGGTGCAGTTCGTGCGGCAGGCGTTGGGAGTCGTGTCGGAGTTGCCGGCCACGCCGTTATCGCACTCTTCCTCGCCTTCGCGCTGGCCGTTGCCGCACACGCCTTCGGTCGGGAACACGGTGCCGAGCGCCGCGAGGGCCGCCACGCGGTCGGCATTGAAGAGGCAGTTCTTGAGGTCGAAGATGTTGAAGTTGCCGCCGGTAAGGTCGGGGCACTTGTCCTGGTAGTCGAGGTCGTTGATGTTCGTGATCGCGCAGGCCTTCGGGATGTTGCCGAGCAGCTCGGTGTCGGCCCTCGCGAGGGCCTCGTCGGTCTTCTCGTCGCCGGTACCGCCGCCGTAGGGCTGGATCTTCTCGTAACAGTCGATGCCCTGTTCCGGGATCTTCTCGTAGGCCTGGGCGATGAGGCACTTCTCGCGCGACCGGATCTTGCCGATCAGGTTGTCCATCCCGTCTTCGGGCGTGCCCTTGAGGCAGTCGGCGACGTCTCCGCGCTGCCGCTCGAAGAACGGCGGGTAGTAGTAGTCGAGCAGCTCGTCGAGGATCATCTCGGTGCGCTCGAGCACGCATTCCTTGAAATCGGAGGTGTCGAACGGCGGGCCGTTGTCGTCCTGGCAGAGATTCGGGAACCCGAGCAGCTGGAGGTTGACGCCGTTGCAGTCCCGGCCACCCACGCTGAGGCGGGCCTGGGCCTTGAGGAGCTGCTTGGTGAGAGCTTCGTCACCCATGCCGAACAGGCAGTCGGTCGCGAGCGGAAGGTCGCCGTCGATGACCTTGTTCTCGCAGCGGATGCGGGCCTTGAGCACCCGCTCGAGATACTTGCGCGCGGTCTGGGCGAGATCGGCCTGACAGCGGTCGTCCGGGGTCACCAGCTGGGCCGCCGCGTCGGTCGCGACGAGGGCCGGCATGGGGACCGCCAGCGTCGAGGCGATCGCAAAAGTGATTCTGGCAAGTGTACGAGCGCGTGTCGGTTTCATGGCAACCTTTCGCAGCCGGGATCCGGATGGATGAGGGAAGCTTCGCTTTCCCCCCGGAGCGATGTTGGACTATGCCCGTTACGCGCTGGGCATGTCAACGCTACATCCGCGGGAAACCAAGGGTTTTCTGCGCGTTTCGGCACAATGGCGGAAGCGGTTTTCGCGTTGACACCGCTCCCATCGCGACGTACGCAACGCGCCTTCGCGAGCACCCGGCCGGACAGCCTCGAAGCGCGCGGTGCGTCAGCGCGCCGCGGCTTCGATCGCCGCCCGAGGCACGCCTGATTCGAACCGCTTTTTTCCCCAGTGAGGACAATACGATGGGACCCCTTTCCGGAATCCGGGTGATCGAGATGGCGGGCCTCGCGCCCGCACCGTACGCAGGAATGATCCTGGCCGACTTCGGCGCGGACGTCGTGCGGGTGGACCGCAGCCCCACCGCGGGCTCGCGGCCCGACCCGACCCGCGACTACCTGGCGCGCGGAAAGCGCTCGATCGGGATCAACATGAAGGACCCGCGCGGGGTCGAGGCCCTGCTCGCCCTGGTGGACAAGGCCGACGTCCTGCTCGAACCCTTCCGGCCCGGCGTGATGGAGAAGCTGGGGGTGGGACCGGACGTCGCGCTCAAGCGCAATCCCGCCCTCGTCTACGCGCGCCTGACCGGCTGGGGCCAGGACGGCCCCTACGCGGCCATGGCCGGTCACGACATCGACTACATCGCCATTTCCGGGGCCCTCAGCCTCTTCGGGCGGCCGGGCGACAAGCCGCTGCCGCCCATCAACCTGCTCGGCGACTTCGCGGGCGGCGGCATGCTCTGCGCGCTCGGCATCGTGCTCGCGCTGTTCGAGCGCAGCCGCTCGGGCAAAGGCCAGGTGGTGGACTCGGCGATGGTGGACGGCGCGGCGCACCTCTCGTCGTTCCTGTTCGGCTTCTTCCACGCCGGACTCTGGTCGAAGGAGCGCGGCACGAACCTGCTCGATACCGGCGCTCCGTTCTACGACACCTACCGCACGAAGGACGGCGAGTTCATGGCGGTCGGCGCGATCGAGCCGCAGTTCTACGCGCGGCTCGTCGAAGGCCTCGGGCTCAACGCCGACGAGCAGCCGCACCAGATGGACCGCTCGGCGTGGCCGCAGATGCGCGAGCTGTTCACGAAGACGTTCGAATCGAAGACGCGCGCCGAGTGGACG
>CAYYVZ010000122.1:0-12475 GCA_964475235.1 uncultured Myxococcales bacterium
CAGTCAGTACTTCGGAAAGTCGAATGGACTGTTTCAAACGCGGAACAACTTCGGATTTCACTACTCCATTGAGGAGGTAGCGGCCGCACTCGAAGGCGCTTCGCCCGACGAGCCATTCCTGTTCTATCTGGCTGAGGAGCGAGGTAACAACCTGTACTATGCCTCGGAAACCGTCGTGGGGACGGCTCATGGAAGCATGCTCGGTTCGGGCGACGTCCGTATCGGGATTGAAACGCTTCTTAAGGACATTGCGACGGTGTCGATGGAAGTACAGACCTTCCTCGATCAGTTCATCGCCACCGTCCTATTCCGTTGCTTCGATGATCCCGCAGCCGTGCTTCGCTCCGAGAGCGTCTCGCCGGTGCCTACACTAGGCTCTGTCCGCATCCCATTTTTCACCGCGCCGCCTGATGCAGAAGGCGGTGCCTGATCGACGCTGAAGGTGCACGTGCGCCTTCGGGCGTGCGGCTTTCCGGGGAGGGCTTGACGCAGTTGCACTTGCGATGCGACGCCGCATGCCAGACCTCCTTGGAATGCATGCCGGGGGTACTCCGATGGTTGAAACACCCCATACCCCCGGTCCATCGCGGTCCGAATGATTGGCCGCTTCGACGGCGAAGTATGCGTACTTTCTGTGTTACCACTTCATCGGTAGTCGGGCGCACCTACTACAAGCCACTCCCTGTTTCCGGAACCGGCTGAACGATGTTTTCACCTCGGAGGGCATCGACGCGACCACCGCACCGCACCGCCCACCGCCACGACCACGGAGCCGAGCTTCTCGTGGTCGTCCGCCACTACATCATCGGGATGCGGGAGCCGCGCTCACCGAAACCCCGCGCGGTCTACCAAGGCCCCAAAGCCTCCTTGCAGCCCGTTACTCGCCTGCACGGCAGGAAACGCGGGCATGCCGTCTGCACCCACCATTCGCGATGTCCGGCAAGATAGTACGCCGCGTCTTCCTTCGGCTCGTAAAGCTCGAACTCGCTACGTCCTCGCCCCCATCTCGCACGGAGCCGCCGGGCCTTCGCCTCCTCGTCGATGGCAGGAAGCGCGAGCAGCAGGTGGGCATGAAGAACACCTCGATGCTGCTCCTCCATTCCCAATGCGAACCGAAAATGCGTGCGGTGCTTCTTCGCGAGTGCGCGAAGGAAGCACTTCGTCTCTTGGAGGACCTGTTCTTCGGATACCTGATCTCGCCAGTAGGTGACGGTTCCCCACGTCGTCCACGGCGCCCACTCCCGCACGAACGTGCCGCCCTCCTCACGAAGGCGGACATAGAGGTTAGTGGTGAGCATCAGTGTCACCGCCGGGACGCACATGCGCCCCGGGCGACGAGGATGCATTGCTCGCGCCACTCGAGGATCTCTTCCTCCAACCACGCGACCGAACGACTCCCCGGCAGACTGATCGGCGCCGGGAACTCCCCCTTTTCGATCTTCGAGTAGATCGAAGACCGGGACAGGCCGCTCAGGTCCTTCACCACGGGCAGCCGCAGTAGCCGGAAGGGATACGGTGCTGGCGACTCCGCGGGCGAATCGCTGGTAGGTTGACGACGGGTGCGACGAGACGCCGCGTTGCTGATGATCTTACGTTCGCTGGCTTCTGCCATTTCTTAACTCCATGCCGCGTACCAGATTGATTCGCGGCTATGGAGCGGCCTTGCGCTCAGCGAACGCCGTCATATTCCTCACAGATCCGTAGCCGTCAAGGCGGACACGCGAAGAAGCATGCAAGAATGAACATCGGTGGCGGATCAGCGCGATCAGCGGAACGGCGACCGATAGTCGCAAGGCGTTCGAGACATTTTCACCGGGCGACCGCTGGAGTAAGAGGCGAATCAAGTACTTCGACAGCGGAGAGCAGCGAGATTCTACCGTTTGGAAGCTCGCACGTGCCGGCACCGGCGGCGTAGTGAGCGTGTTCGCATATACCGCCTGTTTTTTTGCGGTTCATGTCGTTCAGCTGCTCGCATGAAGGGGGACGTCGCGGCATAGGAGGAAGATAGTGGACCTACTCGTCGCACTCGTCCTCAGTGTCATCACGACGCTGCTCCCGGGCTGTGCCGCCGTCGAACTGGTTTCCTCGGCGACAGACGGGGCGCCGGTCTCAGCCGCGTCCGCCGCCGGTGAGGACCGAGTGGGCGAGATTCCTATGGCAGCTAGAAGTCGTCCGTTGTGGGCACCGGAGCAGGTGGTGCGACCATCTTCGGATCTATGTAAGGACTGCCGCAGCTTACCTCCGTCAGTCAGATCGCTCTGCGAAGGGAGCGCTGATGAATGGTGCAGTTTTTACTCCACGACCGAGATTGTCGCGGGCATTGAGGAATTGACCGCCGAGTACCAGCGCGGGAAGGATACGATCCTTGCTTGGCCCCAACCCGGCCTGACCTTAATGAACTTCTATCATGTGGTGGGCGATCACGTCGTGACGGTCGTCCGATTGGAATGTACGTGTGGCTGCGAGGCCCTCACCTGTCGCGCTTTCAAGTCATCGGCCGTATTCGATACCGATGCGGCTGAAAGCTTTGCGCTCGACGGAGACGTGGATGCAAATGTCGCACTCCGTGCGGTACGGCTCTATCGGAGCGGGAAATTGGTGTGGGATGGGCAATCCGACCGCCACGGTGGCGGAGGGTCCGGAGCAACGCCGGTGTGGTCGGTAGGCGTCAAGGACGGCAAGCTATACCTCCATCTACGCTCGACCGCGTGCAATTGGCGATACTACGTGAGTTTCGAGGGCCAAGAGGACGCCGAGAGGCTACGAATGGTCGAAGATCCAACCGGAGGTGGCTGTTCGTGAGCCTGGGCTTTGTCGAAGACCGGGGACGGTCGCATTGATGCGCAGCGTTTCGGCGTCGCTCTGGTTTGAGCGCATCGCCCGAAGTTTCGGTGCATGCGGGCTGAAACCATTTCTGCGCACGGCGCGTTTCAAAGTAGTTATGGCGATCCATGGGGGAAAATGTCGTTCATCGGGAGAACGCATGATTGCTGCACGCAGATTCTTCGCGCTCGCGCCTATCACCTTATCCACCTCGGGTGGTCGCGCATTGGCGGCGATCTCGCTGTTTTTGATCGGGTGCTCGGCGGGCGGCCACTCGAAAGGCGTGCCGACACCGCAGGCACGAACCGTCGGAGCGTGTCAGGACAGGAATGGTTTGGACGTTTCTTGTGACCTTCCCGCTGCGCGAGTAATGCGCATCGGAGACCTTGTGTACTTCCGCACCACAAGCGGTTGGAACACGAACCAGATCTCCGCGTGTGGGAATGAGTCGAAGCCCAAAAGGCTAACATCAAGTGGCCCATACACGATTCAGGTACCGTCGAGCGCGTGGTTCTGCGCCGATTCTGAGACGTCGTGGTGCGCAGACCTGCCAGTTGGAGCAGTAAAGGCCGCGGTCCCTGTCCTCAGCGCGACAGATCAACTCATTGAACCCTACGTGTACTACCAAGCGTATCTCGAACCACCTGGGCCGCATCCTGATCTCATCGATCTCACCTTTCGCCCCGCAGTCACCGGGCCGCATCGTGCGTCCTCGAAAGTTCTTTCGTGCAAGCAGTACGCGGACCGGATGGAGTGTTTGTTTCATTCTGAGGAGGTTGTCTTCGATTCCGTTGTCGATGCGGCTTTCACGATCGCAGCCGACGTTCCTCTGGAAGCTGCCCTTGCCATCTCACGCAAGTACGACGCCATGGAAGTCGAAGAGTCGAAATACGCATGCCTCCCCGCCGGGATCCGTCGCTGCCGCCCACCGATAAAATCGATACGACGCTGTGGAAGGTATTTTGTCGTGGATATCAGAAATCGAGACTGCGAGGGGTCCCTGCTTGTTGAAGAGAGCGGTGCAACGAAGCTGAGACTTGTGGAAACGCCGACCGCCGGAGGTATCAGTGCTGAATCGTGCTGCGGGCCGGATCCGACCTGCGACCCGGAAAAGGTCTTTCCTTGACGACCCCAGCAATTCTTGAACGCGTGGGCAGGTCTCAAGGCGAAGAGGGGTCTTACCGCCGTCTCAGGTTCCGCTCTCAGGGCGGATTTCAGTCCGCCGCCGCGAGGGAGGGCAGAAGATCCAACTTCTGCAGCCCAGTAGGTTCCAACTCGCCACGGCGAGGGACCCCCCTCCCTACGACTGCCGTACGGGCCGCGTTCACCACAAAAAAGAAGTGGGGGCAGTTTTGGGGGCACGCGCGAGATCAACGACAACGATAGTGGCGACGTGTCGATTACTTACGACGGCGGTTCGATTTCAGGTGCGACCATCTTCACTTCCTGCGAAGTCCCGCGACGAGACAAACTCGCGAGTCCCCGAGCACGCTCCATTTCGCGTGATGGGACTTTACCGGGTTTGAACTCCATGGCGATGCGAGCATAGCAGGTACGTCGGAACGACGTGCTGGTTCCGAGGCTCAGCTTGCCGCTGCGTAGTCCGAGGTTTCTCCATGGTGACGAGGCCAATCAATCGGCGAACACTGCTTGGACTGATGGTAAGCGGCGGCGCGGCGCTCGTCGCCGGTCCATGGATCAGCGCGCGCGGCCTGGCCGGCGAATCGATCAACCTTCCGAAAAGTCCGAACGATGACAGCGACTCGAAGGCGATGACGGACGAGCCGATCACCAGGACCCGAATGCCCGCGATCTTCCTCGCACACGGCGCGCCGCCCCTGCTCGACGACGCATCGTGGATGAAAGAGTTGCACGACTGGGCGGAAGCGATGCCGCGGCCGCGCTCGGTCCTCATGCTCTCGGCACACTGGGAGGCGCGCCCCGCGACACTCGGCGCGACGCGCACAGTCCCGCTCGTCTACGACTTTTACGGATTCCCGCAGCGCTACTACGAGCAGAAGTATCCTGCGCCGGGCGCGCCCGATCTTGCCGCGCGAGTGCGGTCGCTGTTCGCCGACGCGAAGCAGCCCATCGCCGACGAGCCCGAGCGCGGCCTCGATCACGGCGCGTACGTTCCGCTGGTCGCGATGTACCCGCAGGCCGACGTCCCGGTGCTGCAGATGTCGCTGCCGACACTCGAGGCGCGGGATCTGTTTGCATTCGGCCGGACGCTCGCGCCGCTTCGCGACGAGGGAGTGCTCATCGTCGGCAGCGGCTTTCTCACGCACAACTTGCGGATGATCGATCCGGGTGGACGCTCAGCTCCTCCGTCGTGGGCAACGGATTTCGACTCCTGGACAGCGGACGTGCTGCAGCGCCGCGACATCGACGCTCTGCTCGACTACCGCCAGAAGGCACCCGGAGTGAGCCTCGCGCTGCCCACCCACGAGCACTTCGCGCCCGTGGTAGTCGCAGCCGGCGCGGCGGCGGACGAGACCCGGCCGGTGCAGTTTCCGATTACGGGGTTCTGGGCGGGTACGTTCACTCGTCGCTCCGTTCAGTTCGGGTGACGACTGCCATCCGACCTTCGCGACTACGGGACGATCTTCAAATCCCCGACGATCTTGAAGTTGCGGAAGTCCGAGTCGCGTCACCCTCGCTTGGCTCAGCGCAATCCGCCTGACAGGAAGGATCGATGTACTGGTCCTCGGCGCGGATCGCAGCCGCATTCGCGCTCGCCTTCGCGGTGTTCTGTCGTGAGGCCCTCTCGTCGGAGATCCCGCAAGGCGCCGACGAGCGCTGGTCCGCACGCTTCTTTCCTGACGCCCCGATCGGCGAGGTCTATGCCGTCACCTACGTCGGCAGCGATCTTTACGTAACCGGCATCGCGACGGTCGGCCCCGGCACGCGCGAGCTCGCGCGATGGGACGGCCACGCGTGGACGTCGATTCTCGACGTCGGCTGGGGCGGAATTCACTCCTTTGCCGTCCTCGGAGACGACCTCTATGCGGCCGGGTCCTTCAACGCATTCGGCGGGCCCGAAGAAGAGCTCATCGCACGATGGGACGGCAGCGCATGGTGGCCTCTCGGCTCGGGGCTCGACGACTTCGCCTACGACCTTCACGTGTGGAAAGGCGAGCTCTACGCTTGCGGTGCGTTCGAGCACGCAGGCGGCGTCGCTGCGAACCACGTCGCGAAGTGGGATGGGAACGCCTGGTCCGCGGTCGGCGAAGGACTCCCCGTCGGACCCTTCGAATGGGTGACCCGGCTGGAATCGACCGCCACCACTCTCTACGCGATCAGCATGGGCAAGGTCGCCGCATGGAACGGAGAGTCTTGGTCTTTCCTCGAACCGCAGAACCCGGGCTACGTGTCGAATCTGGCGGTACTCGGAGACGACCTCTACGCTGCCGGACACGACGGGGAAGGTCCGTTTCAGGACGACGATCGTCCGTTACTCGTTCGCTGGAACGGAACGCAGTGGATCGATGAGAGCGACGGCCTCAGTCCGGAACCGGACTACTGGATCCACGACCTCGAGGTAGTCGGCACCACGCTCTACGTTGCGGAGAACCTCTACGACAACGCCTACTCGACGTATACGCCGAGGCTCCGGAGCTTCGACGGCCAGACCTGGTCGCTCGTGAGCGACAAGTTCACGGAGAAGATCGGTCCGCTTACGACGGACGGAAACACCCTGCTGGTGGCCGGAGATTTCCATGCGGTCGGCAGCGTCGCGGCGCCGCGCCTTGCGAAGTGGAACGGCATCCGGTGGCGCGGCATTGGCTACAGCGGCGGGCTCGCTCCGAGCGGCTGGGTCGAGACCCTCTCCGCACACGACGGCGAGCTGTATGCGGGCGGCAGGTTTCGCACCGTGGCCGACGTGGCCGCGTACGGAATCGCGAAGTGGAACGGAACGTCGTGGTCCGCGATGGAAGGCGGCACGGACGGCAACGTCCTGTGCATGCTCTGGGACGGCGACGATCTTTACGCAGGAGGCGGGTTCACGCGCGCCGGGAACGCTTCCGCCAACGGCATCGCGCGATGGAATGGCACCTCGTGGTCGGCTCTCGGCGAAGGGCTCGAGAGCTTCTATGGCGGAAGCGTGCTCGCTCTCGCGAAATGGAAGGGCGACCTCTATGCAGGCGGGGCATTCACGAGGGCGGGCGGCGAGCGGGCCGACTACATTGCCAAGTGGGACGGCGAGAACTGGACGGAGCCCGGCGGTGGCCTCAACCACGTCCCGATCGCTCTCGCTGCGACGGACGACGCGCTGTACCTCGCCGGAGACTTCGATCTCGGCGAGAACGTTCTCAAGCGCTGGGACGGAGCCTCGTTCACAAACGTAGAAGGACTGGAGGGCAGCGTGACCGCGCTTGCGGCCTATGACGACAAGCTCGTCGTGGCAGGCAGTCTCCAGAAAACCGGGGACGTCGTTTCGCCGGGGCTCGTATTCTGGGACGAAAGCCAGTTCGTCGCCTGGCCGGTACCGCTCCCCGAGTACAGCAGTGTGAACGCGATGGCGGTCTCGGGTTCCGACCTGTTCGTCGCCGGCAACCAGGTCGGCGAACGTTTCGTCGCACGCTGGGATGGCCAGCAGTGGACGAGCTTCGGCACGTTCGAGGAAGTCCCGTTCGCGCTTGCCGCCGTGGACGGAAACCTCTTCCTCGGCGGATACATCAGCGAAGCCGGCGGAAAGCTGTCCCACAACCTCGCCCGATACCGCTTCGCCGATTCCTTCGAGATATGCGGCGACACGACGGGAGACGAGATCGTGACGTCGAGCGACGCGCTCGGAGTGCTTCGCGCGGCGGTCGGAACCGTGGCGTGCAGCCTCCTCGTATGCGATTTCAACGGCGACCAGGAAATCACTGCTTCCGACGCACTCGCGACGCTGCAGGCTGCCGTCGGTCTTCCCGTGTCAGGGCTCTGCAGCTGAGGTCTGATCTCCGGGCGTCACGGCTCCGTTACCAGCTCTCCGACCACGGCCTCACGTCGAGCTCGTGCGTCCATGCGCTGCGCTGCTGGCAGAACAGCGCCCAGAAGCTCTCGGCGATCGCGTCTGGATCGAGCAGACCGTCGGCTCCGCGCGCTTCCTTGAGCCCCGGCATGAACGTGTTGATGCGGTCGCCGTCGATCGCGCCGTCCACGATCACCTGCGCGACGTGGATCCCCTGGGGTCCGAACTCCCGCGCGGCCGACTGGGCCAGCGCCCGAAGCGCCGCCTTGGCCGAAGCGAAGCCGCCGAAATTGGCGCGGCCGCGCAGCGACGCGGTCGCCCCGGTGAAGATCAGCACGCCGCGCTGGCGCGGAAGCATCGCCTCGATGGCCGCCTTCGCGAAGAAGAAGCCGGCCAGCGCGTTGGTGCGCCACATTCCCTCGAGGAACTCCTGGTCCATCTGCAGGAAACCCTGCGGCCAGTTGCCGCCGGCGTTGAACACGGCAGCCTCGAGCGGCGCGTCGGCGGTGTCGGCCTTCGCAACCGTTGCGCGCACGAGCGCTTCGTCGGTCACGTCACCGACGACGGCGGTGACGTCGGCTCCCATGGCGCGAAGCTCGGCGGCGCTGGCTTCCACCTTCTCCGCCGACCGCCCCATGATGGTTACGCGAAATCCCTCGCGCGCGAACCTGCGCGCAATGGCGGCGCCGAGCCCTTTCGGTGGCCCGACGCCGAGAACGACTGCCGTACGATTCGACATGGCGCTACATCACCAGCTGGCGGATCGCGTCGAGCATGATCAGCACTTGAACCGTGAAGAAGACCGCACGCACGAGCACGAGCACGTGATTCACGCCGGCGATGTGCACGACGCTCTGCCCGATACGAGCCACGAAGAACCAGAGTGCAGTCGAATCCACGACGCCCGGCTTGCCGAGCACGTACGCGGCGAGAACGATGGCTCCATACACCGGCAGGTTCTCCACGCAGTTGGCGTGCGCGTTCTCCATGCGCCGGATGAGCGCGGGAACCTCGTATCCCGATCCGCGAGTCCACGATGCGGCGGAGCTTCCGCGCGCGACCTGAAGAGTGCGGTACGTGACGTAGCTGAACATGAGCAGCAGCGTCCACGCGGCGAAGAGCAGAAGGGCGGTGATTCCTGTCATCGGGTTTCCTCCATCGAGCCTGGCTTGGCGTTTGGCGGCCTGGGCAAAAGGCTGGCCCGCGGCTGCGGCTAATACAGTCGTCTTAGCATCCCGATCATGCTAGGACACTCGTCCTAGTTCAAATGGAACGGCGGGAAACAGGCGATTCGGAGACCAGGCGGCGCATGATCGAGTCGGCCTCGCGGCTCTTTCAGGCCTGCGGGTACCGGGGAACATCCTGGCGGCAGCTCGTCCGCGAGAGCGGAACGCCCTGGGGTTCGATCCAGCACCATTTCCCGGGCGGCAAGGCCGAGCTCGGGATCGCGGCCGTCGAATACGGGGCCGCGCTTCTCGGACCCCTCCTCGAATCGTGCTTCTCGGATGCGCCCTCGCCGGCGCACGGGCTGCGGGCCTGGTTCGCCCTGAGTGCCGGTCTGCTCGAATCGCAGGACTTCAAATACGGCTGCGCGGTTGCAGCCGTTACGCTGGACACCGACGAGAGCACTGCCGAGTTGCAGCGCGCATGCGCGCGGGCTTTCGATTCGTGGGAGCAGATTCTGAAGGAGAACCTGAAGCGGAGCGGCCTGCCTGCATCGCAGGCCGAAACCTTGGCGACGACGTGTGTCGCCGCTTTCGAAGGCGCGCTCCTGCTCTCTCGCGCGCGCCGGAGCACGGAGCCTCTGCGACGAACGGCCGAAACTCTGTGCGCGCTCCTCGAGCGAGCGTAGACAAGCCATGACGAAGCTTCTTCACGAGCTTTCGCGCCCCGCCGACGGTTCCAGGCTGGAGCGACGCTGGTTCGCCGGCGCGGGCATGGAGCTCATCGCGTGGTTCGACGACGAGGAAGAAGTCGTCGGCTTCCAGTTCTGCTACGAGAAGCAGGGCAGGGAGCTCGCGATCACGTGGAGGCGAGGCAAGGGCTTCCAGCATTCGGCGGTTGATTCCGGAGAGCAGAATCCGACGCGCAAGAAGGCGCCCATCCTCGCGGCAGACGAGCCGTTCGATGCGGAGTACGTTTCCGCGCGCTTCGAAGCGGTGGGAGTAGACGTGCCAGGGCCGATCGCGCATCTCGTCGCCGAGAAGCTGCGCGGCTACCCGCGAGGCTGAGCCACTCTCGTAGCCGGCACGCCGCCCGGCTCAGCCGTACATGATGCGCGTGATCCAGTCGGCGACGAGGGCCGGCTTCGACTCGCCCTCGATCTCGACCGTCATCGTGCGCGTGGACTGCACCCACGGCTCTTTCAGCTCGGCGGCCGCGAGCACGCTGCGGCAGCGGATGCGCTTGCCGACCTTCACCGGGCTCACGAAGCGCACTTTCTCGAAACCGTAGTTCACGCCCATCACCATGCCGGCGTAGCGTGCGGGTTCCTTCGGGATCGACGCGTCGAGCCAGGTCAGCATCGACAGCGTGAGGAAGCCGTGCGCGATCGTCGTGCCGAACGGCGTCGTCTTGGCCGCTTCCGGATCGACGTGGATGAACTGGTGGTCTTTGGTGACCTCGGCGAACTGGTTGATGCGCGCCTGGTCGATCTCGAACCATTCGCCGACGCCCTCTTCCTGTCCGATGGCCGCCTGAAAAACCGCGTAAGCCTTTTCTGCGTTGGTGCTCATGGCGGCGAAACGTACAAAGGGCGAGAATCCCTGTCGACCGCACGATCTCCTTTTCTGTTGGCCGGACCGATCGGCTAGCTTCGGCCGCTCGTCATGGCCGCACCCGGCGACAAGCTCCCGCTTCCCGATCTGCGAAAACGATACGTCAATGATGGCCGGCCTCTTCCGAAGGACGTCGAAGCGGCCCTGCGGGCGGATCCGCGCGCGGCGGCGAAGGCCATCCTCGCGGCCGTCGAAAAGCGCCGCCGTGCCAACCGCGCGGAGGGCCAGCGACTTCGCCGTCTTTTCCGCTTCGAGCAGGAAGTGTGGGCTACGGGCGTCACGCGCATCGCCGGTGTGGACGAAGCGGGAATGTCGCCGCTCGCGGGTCCTGTGGTCGCCGGTGCGGTGATCCTTCCGATGGGGTGGCGCCACAACGGTGTGGACGACTCGAAGAAGCTGGGCGCCCTCGAGCGCGAGCGACTCGTCGCCCTGATCAAGGCCAACGCGGTCGCCTGGGGCGTCGGCATCGTCTCCCACGACGAGATCGATCGCATCAACATCTACCGGGCGGGGCTGCTCGCCATGCAGCGCGCGGTCGAGTCGCTTTCGCCGGCCGCGGAGTACCTTTTCGTCGATGCGCGCCGACTGGATGCGGTCCGGATCCCGCAAAAACCGATCGTGCACGGTGATGCGCTGAGTTTTTCGATCGCTGCGGCGAGCATCGTCGCCAAGACGACGCGCGATGCGCTCATGGTGGAGATGGACCGCGAGTATCCGGGCTACGGGTTCGCGCGCCACAAGGGCTATCCGGTGCCGGAGCACTACGCGGCGCTCGGCCGGCTCGGCGCGTGCGCGATCCACCGCACGACATTCGGGCCGGTGCGAAAGGTGCTCGGGATCGACCCGCGTCAGTTGGAAATGTTCGCAGAGCACCAGGAGGCAGAGCCCGTCCTTCCGGCCGAGCCCGGCTGATCGGGCCACGGAAGCTCTGGTCAGCTTTCCTTGTAGATAAGGATCCGCCGCGCTTCCGCGGCGTCGTGTGTCCTGCGCAGCGCGGTCGTCCTCGCGGCGTCGCGAAGCACGCGTGAGACGGCCGAGAGGGCAGTCAGCAACTCCGCGTTGGGCTCGTCGGGCGCGACGAGCCCGCAGACGAGGTCGACGGGCTTTCCGTCGATGGCGTCGAATCCGATCGGTGTTGCCAGCCGCACGAACACCCCGTGGGTTTCGGTGAGCGTGTGCAGCCGTGCGTGAGGAAGGGCGACGCCGCCGCCGACTCCGGTCGAGCCGAGGTTCTCGCGCGCCAGCAGTGCCGATTCGATGGTTGCGGCCGGGGTGCCGGTGACTCTCGCCAGGAGCTTGGCGACTCCGGAGAGAACGTGGGACTTGTCCGCGAGGCCGAGGTCCAGCAGCACGCAGCTGGCCGGAAGCACTTCTTCGAGATTCACCTCGCCACCCCGCCACCAGCGTTCTACCACACGAGCCGATGCCGTACCCGATCCCGAATGCACGCCGGCATTGTACGCGCCGTGACGGCGCACTTCGACGCAGGCCGCGAAGAAAATACCCCGACGATGCCCCGGATCCGGCCGGGCCCGGCGCGATCGGCGACTTCGGCCCTCGAAACGGCTTCACTGCGGCTTCGCGAGTGACTATCGTGCAGCCCCTGGAGAAGATCGATGAAAGATGACCTGCGCAGCAAGACCATCTCCGCCGCCGAAGCCGCGGCCCTCGTGAAGTCTCGCGACTGGGTGGACTACACGGGCTCCATCCAGGCTCCGGTCGAGTTCGACAAGGCGCTGGCGGCGCGGCGCGACGAGCTCGAAGGCGTGAAGATCCGGTCCTGCGTTTCCGCGGCCCCGGCCGCGGTTCTCGAGTGCGACGCCGAAGGAAAGCACTTCCTCTGGTTCAACTGGCACTTCTCCGCGTACGACCGGAGGAAGAACGAGAGCGGGCGCTGCAACTACATCCCGATGAA
>CAYYVZ010000123.1:0-12292 GCA_964475235.1 uncultured Myxococcales bacterium
GAGGAAGATCCACAGGAAGCACGGCACGAACGTGACCCACACCGTGAGGACCGCACCCAGCACGCCGGCGACGTAGGGGTGGAAGTCGCCGGGGCTGCGAAACGCAGCCAGAAAGCCGACGAACTGCGTCACCATGATGAGCGGTCCGGGCGTCGTCTCGGCCATCCCGAGACCGTCCATCATCTCGGTCGGCGACACCCAGCGGTAATGATCGACCGCCTGCTGCGCGACATACGTGAGCACCGCGTAGGCGCCGCCGAAGGTCACGACCGCCATCTTCGAGAAAAAGATCGCGATGTCCGAGAACGCGCTCGCGGGCTCCGCGCCCGAAGCGACCCGGATCGCGACCACCGGCACCAGCCAGAGCGCGAGCAGCACGACCCCGACGCGCAGCGACCAGGCCGTCGAAGGCTGCGCGTGCGCCGGCATCGTCTCGCCGAGCAGGCTGTCGGCATCGCTGAGCGGCTGCGAACCGCCGCCGCCGTGCCCCCCGCCCTTCGGCGCGAACGCCGCCCATCCGTGCCGATTGCCGAAGTACCCGAGCAACCCGGCCGACAGCACGACGACAGGAAACGGCACGTCGAACACGAACACCGCCACGAACGCCGCCACCGCCACCGCGCGCATCACGACGCTGGTGAGCGAGCGCTTTCCGACGCGCTGCACGGCCTCGATCACCACAGACAGCACGGCCGCCTTCATCCCGAAGAACAGCGCCGCGACGGCGCCCACGTTGCCCCAGGCCGCGTAGACAAAGCTGAGGGCCATGATCGCCACGAAGCCGGGAAGGATGAACAGAAGCCCGGCCGTCAGGCCGCCCTTCGTGCGGTGCAGCAGCCAGCCGATGTAGACGGCGAGCTGCTGGGCCTCCGGGCCCGGCAGCAGCATGCAGTAGTTGAGGGCATGCAGGAACCGCGCGTCGCCGATCCAGCGCTTCTCGTCGACGAGAATGCGGTGCATGACCGCGATCTGCCCCGCGGGCCCGCCGAAGCTCAGCGCGGCCACCCGAATCCAGACGCGAACGGCTTCCGCGTACGAGACGCCGTGAGATTCTTCCGCAGCCATGGCGGCGACGCATACAGCAGCCCTGTACCTGTCGCGAATTTTCCGTAGTATCCGCGCCCGTGCCACCCCTCGATTTCATCCGTCAGCGCGTCGCCGACGACCTCGCCGCGGGCAAGAACGACGGCCGCGTCGTCACGCGCTTCCCTCCCGAGCCGAACGGCTACCTCCACATCGGCCACGCCAAGTCGATCTGCCTCAACTTCGGCGTCGCGATCGAAAACGGCGGCCGCTGCCACCTGCGCATGGACGACACCAACCCGACGAAGGAGGACGTCGAGTACGTGGACTCCATCGTGGAGGACGTGCGCTGGCTCGGCTTCGACTGGGGCGAGCACTTCTACCACGCGGCCGACTACTTCGACCGCCTCTACGACTACGCGGAGAAGCTCGTCGGCAAAGGCAAGGCCTACGTCTGCGACCTCACGCCCGACCAGATGCGCGAGTACCGCGGCACGTTCACCGAGCCCGGCAAGCACAGTCCGTGGCGCGACCGGCCGGTGGACGAGAACCTCGCGCTGCTGCGTCGAATGAAAGCCGGCGAGTTCCCGAACGGCACACACACGCTGCGCGCGAAGATCGACATGGCGTCGCCGAACATCGTCATGCGCGACCCCGTCCTCTACCGCATCCAGCACTCCGAGCACCACCGCACCGGCGACAAGTGGCACATCTACCCGATGTACGACTTCGCGCATTGCCTGTCGGACGCGATCGAGGGCATCACGCACTCGATCTGCACGCTCGAGTTCGTTCCGAACCGCGCGCTCTACGACTGGGTGCTCGACGAACTGCTCGACAGCTCGGAGGCAAGGCCGCGCCAGTACGAGTTCGCGCGCCTGAACCTCGCGTACACGGTGATGAGCAAGCGCATCCTGCGCGGGCTCGTCGAAGGCGGCCACGTGCGCGGCTGGGACGACCCGCGCATGCCGACGATCTCGGGCATGCGCCGCCGCGGCTACTCCCCGGCGGGCCTTCGCGCGTTCTGCGAGAGCGTCGGCGTCGCCAAGTCCGACAACACCGTCGCCTTCGCCCAGCTCGAGCACCACGTGCGCGACGACCTCAACAGATCCTCGTCGCGCGTGATGGCCGTTCTCGACCCTCTCAAGGTCGTCGTGGAGAACTGGCCGAAAGGCGAAATCGTCGAGGTCGAAGCGGTCAACAACCCCGAAGACCCGGCGGCCGGCACGCGAATGGTCCCTTTCAGCGGCGAGCTCTGGATCGAGCGCGACGACTTCATGGAAGACCCGCCGAAGAAGTTCTTCCGCCTTGCTCCCGGACGCGAGGTGCGGCTGCGCGCGGCGTATTTCATTACGTGCACGTCGGTGGTCAAGGATGCCGAAGGCCGCGTCCAGGAGCTCCGCTGTACGTACGATCCTGCGAGCAAGGGCGGCAACTCGCCTGACGGCCGCAAGGTCAAAGCCACGCTGCACTGGGTGAGCGCCGCCCACGCGATTCCCGCCGAGATCCGCGTCTACAACCAGCTGTTCACCCTCGAGAACCCGCTGAAGCTCGACGACCCGTTCTCCGCCATCAACCCCGCGTCGCTGGAAATTCTCACGGATGCGAAGCTCGAGCCGTCGCTAGCGTCGGCGAAGCCGGGCGACCGCTATCAGTTCGAAAGGCTCGGATACTTCTGCGTGGATCCCGATTCGAAGCCGGGATCCGTTGTGATCAACCGCACCGCCACGCTAAAGGACGAGTGGGCCAACATCCAGAAGCGCGAGGGCTAGTCTATTGTTCACGCAACTATTGTTCGTCACCGCCGCGATCCTCACCGTAACCGGCACGCCGGCGCAGGCCGGCGACAGCAAGGCACCCGCCTACTCCCCGTACGCGAACGCGAAGTACCCGACCAACGTCTACTTCGGCGACACTCACCTGCACACGTCCTACTCGATGGACGCCGGCGCCTTCGGTGCGCGCCTCTCTCCCTCCGACGCTTACCGCTTCGCGCGCGGCGAGCAGGTCACGTCGAACACCGGCATTCCGGTGCGCCTGTCGCGGCCCCTCGACTTCCTCGTAGTCACCGACCACTCCGACAACATGGGTTTCTTCCCCGACCTCTTCGCCGGCAAAGCCAACATCATGGCGGACCCGACCGGCAAGAAATGGCACGACCTCATCAAGAGCGGCCAGGGCAGGACGGCCGCGCTCGACATCATCGAGAAGTTTTCCCAGGGGACCTTCCCGAAAGACCTTTTCTACGCGCCGGGTAGCCCCGCCTACCAGGGCGCCTGGAAGGATACGATCGACGCGGCCGAGACGTTCAACGAGCCCGGTCTCTTCACCGCGTTCATCGGCTACGAGTGGACCTCGAACACGGGCGGCAACAACCTCCACCGCAACGTCATCTACCGCGACGGCCGCGACAAGGCCCTGCAGACAGAGCCGTTCACCGTCTACCCGCCCAAGGGCAGCGACAATCCTCGCAACCTCTGGAAGTGGATGGAGGCCTACGAGGCGAAGACCGGCGGCCGCGTGCTCGCCATTCCTCACAACGGCAACCTGAGCAACGGGCGCTTGTATCCGTTGATCGAATCGTTCACCGGCAAGCCCATCGACGCCGAGTACGCCGCGCAAAGTGCGAAGTGGGAACGCCTGCTCGAGGCCACGCAGACCAAGGGCGACGGCGAGACGCACCCATTCCTGTCTCCGACCGACGAGTTCGCCGACTTCCAGCGCTGGGACGCGGGCAACCTCGACGGCTCGGTCGCCAAGACGCGCGACATGCTCGAGTTCGAGTACGCGCGCTCGGCCCTCAAGAA
This sequence comes from uncultured Myxococcales bacterium, assembly GCA_964475235.1. Classification (GTDB taxonomy): domain Bacteria; phylum Desulfobacterota; class Binatia; order UBA1149; family CAITLU01; genus DATNBU01. The sequence goes on from CAYYVZ010000123.1 coordinate 3,831, forward strand.
CGGCCTCAAGCTCGAGAGCACGCTCGGCGTCAACCCCTACAAGTTCGGCATGGCGAGCGGCACCGACTCGCACACGGGCCTGACGACCGCCGAGGAAGACAATTTCTTCGGCAAGACGGTCCCCGCCGAACCGAGCCCCGAGCGCCTCAAGGGCGCGTTCCTGGACAACGAGAAGTCGGGCGTGAAGTTCATGGACTGGCAGGTCTGTGCGTCCGGCTGGACGGCCGTATGGGCCGAGGCCAACACGCGCGAGTCGCTGTGGGACGCGATGGAGCGCAAGGAAACCTATTCGACGACGGGGCCGCGCATGATCGTGCGCTTCTTCGGCGGCTGGGACTTCACGGCGAAGGACGCCGAAGCCCACGCGTCGGCCGACGCCGGCTACGCACGCGGGGTTCCCATGGGTGGCGACCTCCCGAAGCCGAACGGCGACGCGCCCACCTTTCTCGTCGCCGCGATGAAAGACCCCGCCAGCGGCAACCTCGACCGCATTCAGGTCGTCAAAGGCTGGCTCGACGCTTCGGGTGAGACCCACGAGAAGATCTACGACGTCGCGTGGGGCGACGCCGACAAGCGCTCCCCGGGCGCGGACGGCAAGCTTCCCCCCGTCGGGAACACCGTAGACGTCAAGAACGCGACGTGGACCGACACCATCGGCGACCCGGCCCTGGCCGCCGCGTGGAAGGACCCGGACTTCGACCCGAAGCTGCGCGCGTTTTACTACGCACGCGTCCTCGAGATCCCGACGCCGCGCTGGACGGCCTACGACGCGAAGCGCTTCGCCGTGACTCCGCCCGATGGAGTCGTTCTCACGCTTCAGGAGCGTGCCTACACGTCGCCGATCTGGTACACCCCGAAGTGATGCGACGCGCACTGGCGATGGCGATGATCCTGTTGGCCACCCCTGCGTGGGCGACGGAGTACCAGGGCTACGGCGACACGGGCTGGAACTGGTACGACAAGCGCGAGTGCTGCGAAGAAGCGGTCTTCCTCGCCCAGGACGACAGCATGCGCCAGTGCGAGAACGCCGGCGGCGCGCCGAAGGTCCGGTCCGGCAGTCAGCGTGGCCTGTGCGACTGGGACGCGCGCGGCGACGGCCACGAGCGCATCTACCGCTGCACGGCCGCGACCGCCGTCTACTGCCGCTGAGGCGGGTTCTTCTCTTTCACCGTCAGCCGCGGCTTGAAGGTTCCGTCGCGCAGCGACTCGAGCCTCTCGTCGAGCAGCCCCGACCAGCGCTCGAACACCGCGTGCACGTCTTCCCATGAGGCGACGGTTCCCTTGGGAGTGTTGCCCCCGCGCCTCGCGTCGAAAACGGCGGCGCGAATCTTCTTCGGCCGCCTCTCACCCTTCTTCGGCTTCTCCGCCGACACGATCTCGCTGAACTCGGCCTCGAGCGCGCAGTCGCGCACGAAACGCCGCGTGCCCGCCACGAGCGGCCCCTCGCGTCGCGACAGGTCCTTCACCGGCACCTCGGTCGAGAAGAAGTCGATCTTCTTCGCGTCCGGGTTCGTCACGAGGGTGAACGCCAGGCTGATCTCGAGCGCACCGGCCTCCGGCTTCGTCACCATTTCGAACGACTGCGAGAGCCGCGCCAGCATGGCCTGGTAGAGCGCGTCGGCGAGGTACTGGAGGTCTTCCTCGGACACGTCCTCGAGCCGCTTGTCCGACTCGCGCCAGATCGCAACGGGCCGGAAATGGATCCGCCGGTAGCCGGTCTTGCCCGACACGTCGCGGTAGAGCTTGAGATCGGGGAACTGTTCGGTGGCCTGGAGCCGGGAGTAGTCGCCGAGAAATCCCGATTCGATCGGCGCCGGCCCGGGCTTCGAGTCGTCCGCCGGAGCGGAAGGGATCACGGTGTGGGGAACGGCACATCCCGCCGCGACGGACATGGCGGCAAGTGCGATCGAGGCGGCCAGCGAACGAATCATCGGCCGACCATGCTCGCCGTGCGTTCGTGCGTCAAGCGCGCGACCACCCTGTTGGCGGATCGCAATTTTTTTGCCACGCTGCGGCCATGACGAAGAAGCTCCTGCCCGCTTTCCTCATCGTGCTCACGAGCGTCGCGACGTCCCCGGCCGCGGAGATCGGCCACTACGTGGGCGGCCTCGTGAACATCCGCGACTACCAGCAGCCGGCCGCCCCCGGCTTCTACGCCGCCCTCTACAATTACTACTACCAGACCGGACGCGTGAACGACGCCAACGGCAACGAGAAGAGCTCGGTCACGATCCAGCCGGGCCCGGGCCCCGGCCTCACGCTCGACATCGATCCCGACGTCGACGTCTACGCGCTCGCGCCCGCGCTGATCTGGGTCAGCGACTGGAAGCTGCTCGGCGCAAGCTACGGCGCGCTCATTCTTCCCGTCTTCAGCAACACGAGCGTCGGCGCGTCGCTCTCCACGCAACTCGGCCAGGGCGTCAACGCCGACACCTCCCAGTTCGGCATCGGCGACTGGTACTTCCAGCCGATCTGGCTCGGCTGGCACCTCGAGCACTTCGACTTCTCGCTCGCCTACGGCTTCTACGCACCGACGGGCAAGTACGACACCGAGCCGCACACGTTTCCGGTTCTCGGGACCGTACGCGTCGAGTCGGCCGACAACATCGGCCTCGGCTTCTGGACCAACCAGTTCCAGGGCGCTGCCTCGTGGTACCCGTGGGTCAACAAGGCAACGGCCGTCGCGATCGCGCTCACGTACGAGATCCACAGCGAGAAGGAAGACTTCCACGTCACGCCGGGCCAGGTCGTCTCGCTGAACTGGGGCGTCAGCCAGTATCTTCCCCTCAACAAGGACCAGACCTGGCTGGTCGAGCTCGGACCGGCCGGCTACGACCAGTGGCAGGTCACCTCCGACGACGGACAAAACGCGTCCAACGGACTGCTCGACCAGACCCATGCGGCCGGCGGCCAGGTCGGCATCACCAGCGTCAAGCACGAGCTCGCGATCAACTTCCACTACTTCCGCGAGTTCCTGACCGAGGACCGTTTCGAGGGCCACGTCTTCGGACTGAGCGGCGCGTATCATTTCTAAGGGCGCAACGTCACGGGCTTCCCGTCTCACCGGCCTCGGCTCCCGCGCGGCCAGCGTGTAGACTCGCGCCGATGCCACCCACGGGAATTGCATGGCTCGCAGCCGCGGCCGCCCTGCTCGGCGTGCTCGCCGGCCCCTCCGCCGCCCAGCCGCCCGAAGCCCCGCCCCCCGCCGCACCGGCAACCGCACAGCCTTCGGTCGCATCCCAACCAACAGCGCCCGCCGCCGCATCCCAGGCGGTAGCGCCAGCCGTTGCACCCCAAGCGACGGCGCCAGCCGTCGCATCGGAAGAAGACTGGATCCGGCCCGAAGACATCGCCGACCGCGCCGACCTGCTCACGCGCCGCCTCGAGTCGCGCGTCACCACCGACAGCGCCCGCGCCACCGTCCAGCAGATCGAAACCGCCATGGCCAAGCTCGACGAAGAGCTGACGGCCGCGTTCGACCAATCCAGGTCTGCACTCTCGGAATCCGCGAGTCTCATGCAGATCCAGGACGCGCGCCGTGAGCTCGAAGGCGCGTCCGCGCAGTTCCCGGCCTGGAAGAAGCAGCTCGACGCCGAAGCCAGGCGCGTCGCCGACGTGCTCCTCGAAGCCGAGGCCGCGCGCGCGCGCTGGTCGCGCACGCTCGCGCGTCCCGAGACGGCCGAGGCCGGAGCGACGATGGTCCGGCGCGTCGAAAGCTCACTCGCGCAGGTCGAATCGTTGAAAACCGAGCTGACGGCCTGGCGCGTACGCGTGCTCGCGCTGACCGACCGGCTGCTCGATCGCACCAACGCGGTCGAAGGCACGCTGGAGAAGCTCGAGTCCGCGACGATCGCCGAGAGCACGAGCGTGCTCGTTCCCGACCAGCCCCCGATCTGGCGCCGCGACATCGCCTCCCAGCTCTCTCGCGAGCTGCCGCTGGTGCCATCGCGTGTATCGCAGTTCACGCGCACCACCATCGAGTACTTCGCGGCCGACGCGAGGCCTTTCGTCCTCCAGCTCGTCCTCTGGATCGGCCTGCTTCTTGCCGTGCGCCGCCTGCCCGAGCGCTCGGAGCGACGCCTCGCCACGGCCCAGGTCTCGCCGGAAAGCCTGCGCCTGCTCGCCCGCCCTTACGCGGTTGCGACGCTGCTGGTGCTCGCGACCTCGCCGGCCATGCATCCGACTGCCCCGCAGCGCGTGATGCAGATCTTCGGCGTGCTTGCGCTGATCCCCGTGGCGCGCGTCCTCATGCTCGCCAACCAGCGCAGCAATGTGTCGCTCTATCTCGCCATTTTCGTGCTGCTGCTCCTCGACCGCTTTGCGATCGCCCTGTCGGGCCTTGCCGGCGTAAAGCTTCTTCTCTTCCTGGCGCAGCTCGGCATTGCCGCCACCGCCGGCATCGAATACCGGCGCCGTCTCCGCGCGGCGGGCGGCAATCCCTGGCTGATCTCGGCACTCGGCGTTGCGCTCGGCGGCATCCTGCTCGCGATTCTCGCCGAAGCCGGCGGCTGGACGTCGCTCGCGATCCTGCTCGGACGCGGGATCATCGTGGCAGCCACCGTGGGGCTCTACGTCTACGCGATCACGCTCTCGCTCGAGGCACTCTTCGCCTACGCCCTGGCCTCGCCCATGTTGCGCACGAGCCGATTTTTCGATCGCAACCAGGCCCTCGTGCAGCGCTGGATGTCGACGGGCCTGCGAGTCTTGGGAGTATTCTACTGGCTGAGAATGCTCGTCAATGCGCTCGGCATCGGCGACGTCGCCTCGGAGCTCGCTCACAAGGTGCTCTCGGCAGGCGTCTCCGTCGGCGAGCTTTCGATCTCGCTCGGCGGTGTGCTCGCGTTCGTGCTCACGATCGCCGTCGCGATGGCGACGAGCCGACTCGTCCACGAGGTGCTCGAGGACGAGGTCTTCCCGCGCGCCAGCCTGCCGCGCGGCATTCCCAATGCCCTGCTCCAGCTCAGCTCCTATACGATCTGGTCGCTCGGCTTCCTGCTCGCGCTCGCTGCCGCCGGCGTGCAGATGGGCCAGCTCGCCATCCTCCTCGGCGGCCTCGGCGTCGGTATCGGCCTCGGCCTCCAGGACGTCGTCAAGAACTTTGCGGCCGGCATCACGCTGCTGCTCGAGCGACGCCTCCACGTCGGCGACGCCGTTCAGATCCCCGACAAGAACGTCTTCGGCCGCATTCTCGCGATCGGCATGCGCGCAAGCGTCGTCCGCAACTGGAACGGCACCGAAGCCATCATGCCGAACGACGACCTCGTCGCCGGCACCGTCACCAACTGGACGCTGACCGACCAGACCCATCGCGTCGAGGTCACGGTCGGCGTCGCCTACGGCACCGATCCGCAGACGGTCATCGACCTGCTGCTGTCGGTCGTGCGCAGCGACGACCGCTTCCTTGCGAGCCCGCCGCCGGTCGCACTGTTCACCGGCTTCGGCGAGAGCTCCCTCGACTTCGTCGTGCGCGCCTGGAGCGACGAGCCCTACGAGACCGCTTCGGCGCGCACGAGCGAGCTGGGCATTGCGGTGCACGCCGCGCTTCGCGACGCGGGCATCGACATTCCCTTCCCCCAGCGCGAGGTGAACGTGACGAACGTCGCGCCGGAGGTCGCCGAGCTGATCCGGGGCACTCATGGCACCTGAATCGAACGCTACCGCGGGCCTGCGCCGCTGCCACGACTGCGACCTGCTGGTCGAGCTCGGGTCGCTGCCGCCGGGAACCACCGCTCGCTGCCTGCGCTGCGGCGCGATCCTGGCCGCGAGCAAATTCGACCCGGCTCGCCGCGCCCTCTCGCTCTATCTCGCCGCGTTGGTGCTGTGGGCCGTCTCCAACGCATTCCCCTTCATGACGCTGCGCCTCGAGGGCCGCGAGCAGCGGACCGTGCTACTGTCCGGCGCCCTGAGCCTCTACAAGGACGGCCTCGGCGAGCTCGCGCTCATCGTCGTGCTCTTCGTCATCGTCTTCCCGCTCGGCAAGATCCTGATCAACCTCGCCGTCCTCTTCTCGCTGCACATGGACCGCCGTCCGCCCTGGATCGCGCGGCTGTTCCGTCTGGTCGAAACGCTTCGGCCCTGGGCGATGACCGAGGTCTTCCTGCTCGGCGTGCTCGTCGCCTATGCGAAGCTGCTCGACATCGCCGACATCGAGATCGGACCGTCGATGATCTCGTTCGTCCTGCTCATCGTCGCGGTCGCGGCGGCCGACAGCGCCTTTCATCCCGTGGACGTCTGGAGCTACGTGAAGCACGCACGCAGCGCGCCGCTCTCCCTCGTCGACCGCAACGGGCTCGTCTCGTGCCACGCCTGCCAGCTCGTCGTGCGCGTTCCCGCCCACGCACACGCGGAGGGCGTCGAGGCGATCTGTCCGCGCTGCGGCGCGGCCGTCCACCGTCGAAAGCCGAACAGCATCAGCCGTGCATGGGCGCTCGCGATAGCGGCGGCCATTCTCTACATCCCGGCCAACCTGTACCCGGTCATGACCGTGATCTCCTTCGGCAAAGGCGACCCCTCGACCATCCTCGGTGGTGTGAAGGAGCTGTTCCTCCACGGGATGTGGCCGCTCGCCCTCATCGTGTTCTTCGCGAGCGTGGCAGTGCCGGTCCTCAAGCTCCTCGGCCTCGTGGCGCTGCTCGTGTCGGTCCAGCGCGGTTCGACCAGCCGCCTTCGCGACCGCACGGCGCTCTACCGCATCGTCGAGGCGGTCGGACGCTGGTCGATGATCGACATCTTCATGCTCTCGATCCTCGTCGCGCTGGTGCGTCTCGACGCCATCGCGACCATCGCCCCCGGCGCCGGCGCGATCTCGTTTTGTGCCGTCGTCGTCCTCACCATGTTCGCCGCCATGGCCTTTGACCCGCGCCTGATCTGGGACGCAGCTGGAGCCAACCGTGACAGACCCGATCCGCAGCACTGACGAATCCGTTCCCGAAGTGCTCCTCGAGCAGCGACGCGGCCTGCCCCTCGTCTGGCTCATCCCCGCCGTCGCGGCGGTCGCCGCCGCATGGCTCGCGTGGAACACCTGGAGTAACGAGGGCCCCTTGATCACGATCACGTTCGAGACGGCCTCGGGCCTCGAGCCCGGCAAGACCCACATCAAGTACCGCGACGTACCGCTCGGCATCGTCGAGGACGTCGAGCTGAGCGAAGACCTGTCCCGCGTCGTCGTCACCGCCCGGATGGAAAAGTCGGCGGCGCCCCACCTGAAGGAAGGCACCGAGTTCTGGATCGAGAACGCGCGCGTCACGGCATCCGGCATCTCGGGCCTCGGGACCCTCGTTTCGGGTGCCTACATCGGCGTCAAACCGGGGGACGGCAAGCACACGCACGAGTTCACCGGCAGCGAGGAACCGCCCGTGCTGCAGGTGACCGTGCCCGGCACCCGCTACACGCTGCATTCCGACCGGCGCGGCTCGGTGTCGGCGAACTCGCCGATCTACTACCGCGGCATCCAGGTCGGCGAAGTGCTCGGTTCGTCGCTCGCCGAAGACGCCAACGAGGTCACGGTCTTCGCGTTCGTGCGTGCGCCCTACGACAAGATGGTCAAGAAGAACACGCGCTTCTGGAATGCCGGCGGCGTCGACGTGTCGTTCGGCGCCCAGGGCCTCAAGGTGAGGACCGAATCGATCGTGAGCCTGCTCGTCGGCGGCCTCACCTTCGAAACGCCGGGCAGCGCCAAGCGCGAGGAGCCCGCGCCCGAGCACTACGACTTCCAGCTCTTCACGTCCTACGACGACATCGCCGAAGCCGGTTACACCCAGAAGGTCCGTTACCTCCTGCAGTTCACGGGCTCGGTGGCCGGCCTCGAGCCGGGCGCCCCGGTCACGTTCCGCGGCATGAAGATCGGCGTCGTCGAGAGCCTCGAGCTCGAGATCGACACCAGCGACTACAGCGTGCGCGTGCCGGTCATCATCGAGATCCAGCCCCAGCGCGCCCACATCGTCGGCGAGGACGCCGACGACCCCACGCGCGACCGCATGGAGATCTTCATCGAGAAGGGCCTGCGCGCCCAGCTCCGCTCGGGCAGCCTGCTGACGGGCTCTCTCCTCGTCGCGCTCGACTTCTTCCCCGAGGATCCACCGAAGAAGATGACGCAGATCGAAGGCAGCTTCGTGATCCCGACGGTCCCGTCGACGATCGAGCAGCTCACCGAAAAGGCCTCCGCGTTCTTCAACGATCTGGCCAGTGCGCCCGTGTCCGAGCTCGTCGTCGAGCTGCGCAAGACCGTGATGTCGGTGGACGCGCTGCTCAACTCGCCGGGGCTGAAGGGAGGCATCGAGGAGCTCAAGCCCCTGCTCACGAGCATCCGCGCGGCGTCCGACTCCGCGAAGGTCACGCTCGAGGGCGCCGGCTCGATGGTCGGCGACGACTCCGCGCTGCGCGCCGACCTCCTGCGCATGCTCGACGAGCTGACCGAGATGGCCCGCTCGGTTCGCACGCTCACCGACTACCTCGAACGCAAT
>CAYYVZ010000124.1:0-12256 GCA_964475235.1 uncultured Myxococcales bacterium
CGCGTCTCGCCCGCCGGCCTCAGCGAGAGCCACGTCCACGACGTCACGATGACCCCCGAGCCGCCCACCTATCTGCGCGAGTAATCGGGATCCGTCCCCGATTTCACAGGGAGTGACCTTGCAGACTGTTCTCATTCTGGACTTCGGGAGCCAGTACACCCAGCTGATTGCGCGGCGCGTGCGCGAGGCGAAGGTCTACTGCGAGATCCATCCGTTCAATCTTTCGGCGGAGCGGATCCGCGAGATCGCCCCTGCGGCGATCATCCTCTCGGGCGGACCGGCCAGCGTCTATGACGAAGGTTCTCCCCGTCCGGTCAAGGAGCTGTTCAACGTCGACGTGCCGATGCTCGGCATCTGCTACGGCATGGGCATCCTCGGCATGGTCGACGGCGGAGTCGTGCTTCTCTCCGACCACCGCGAGTACGGGCAGGCCGATCTCACCGTCGACGCCAACGACGATCTCTTCGCCGGCTTCACCACCGGCGAGCAGACCTCCGTGTGGATGAGCCACGGCGACCGCCTCGAGAAGCTCCCGCAGGGCTGGGAATCGGTCGCCCACAGCGGCAACTCGCCGTTCGCCGCCATCCGCGCGAAAGACAAGCGCCGCTGGGCCGTCCAGTTCCACCCCGAGGTCGTCCACAGCCGCCGCGGCCGCGACATCCTCGAGAACTTCCTGTTCCGCATCTGCGCGCTCGACGCCGACTGGACGATGGAGAACTACGTCGACGCTTCCGTGCGCCGCATCCGTGAGATCGTCGGCGATGCGCACGTCGTCTGCGGGATCAGCGGCGGCGTCGATTCCACAGTTACCGCTGCGCTGATCGAGAAGGCGGTACCTGGTCAGCTGACCTGCGTCTTCGTCGACAACGGCCTGCTCCGCAAGGACGAGGCCGCACAGGTCTGCGAGATGCTCGGCCCACGCTTCGGCGATGACTTTCTCTTCGTGGACGCCGCCGACGAGTTCCTCGACCAGCTGAAGGGCATCACGGACCCCGAGCAGAAGCGGAAGACCATCGGTCGCGTCTTCATCGAGGTCTTCGAGAAGGAAGCGCTCGCGCCGCGCCACGGCCGCGAGCGCGCGAAGTTCCTCGGGCAGGGCACGCTCTATCCCGACGTCATCGAATCGGTCTCGGTCAAGGGCCCGTCGGCTGTCATCAAGAGCCACCACAACGTCGGCGGCCTGCCCGAACGCATGAACATGGGCCTCGTCGAGCCGCTCCGCGAGCTCTTCAAGGACGAGGTGAGGGCGCTCGGCGCCGTGCTCGGCCTTCCGCACCACTGGCTGTGGCGCCATCCGTTCCCGGGCCCGGGCCTCGCGGTCCGCGTGCTCGGCGAAATCACGCGCGAGTCGCTCGCCATACTGCGCGACGCCGATGCGGTCTTCATCGAGGAGATCCGCCGTGCGTCGCTCTACGACAGCATCTGGCAGGCTTTCGCGGTGCTGCTGCCGGTCCGGACGGTGGGAGTGCAGGGCGACTACCGCACTTACGACCAGGTCGTCGCGCTGCGTGCCATTACCAGCGAAGACGGCATGACGGCAGACTGGTTCCGCTTCCCACCCGAGGTGCTCGCGAGGACGGCTTCGCGCATTGCCAACGAAGTGAAGGGCGTGAACCGCGTCGTCTACGACATTTCGACCAAGCCGCCGGCGACCGTGGAATGGGAGTAAGCGGTCCCCAGGATAGCGCTCACGGTCCCACGGGACCGGCCGGCCACGGCCCCGGCTGCAGCCATGAGCATGGAGAAGGCCATGGCGACTCCGTCACCGCCGTAAAGGGCTTCGCCCACCTCCACCTCCACACCCAGTACAGCCTCCTCGACGGCGCCAACAAGATCTCGCGCCTCATGCCGACGCTGAAGAAGCTCGGGCTGAAGTCCGTGGCGATGACCGACCACGGCAACATGTTCGGCGCCGTCGACTTCTACAAGGCGGCTCGCAAGGAAGACATCAAGCCCATCATCGGCTGCGAGGTCTACGTTGCGCCGCGAAGCCGCCTCGAGCGCGCCGCCGTCGCGGCCGCGGATTTCGAGCGCGCCGGCAACAACCACCTGATCCTCCTGGCGATGAACCAGACGGGCTACGCGAACCTCTCGCGCCTCGTCTCGCAGAGCTACAAGGACGGCTTCTACTACAAGCCGCGCATCGACAAGGAGCTGCTGAAGGAGTGGAACGAGGGCCTGATCTGCCTGTCGGGCTGCCTTGCGGGTGAGGTCGCGACCGCGATCGGTGCCGACCGCCTCGACAAGGCGCGCGAATCCATCGAATGGTTCTCGCGCCTGTTCGGCGACCGCTACTACCTCGAGATCCAGGACAACCACCTTCCCGAGCAGCGCCGCGTCAACGAGGTGCTGATCCCCTGGTCGAAGGAGATCGGCATCCCGCTGGTTGCGACCAACGACTGCCACTACCTCGAGCACAGCGACAGCGTCGCGCACGAGGTCCTGCTCTGCGTGCAGACCGGCAAGCGCCTCCTCGACGAAGACCGCTGGAAGTTCGGCACCGACCAGCTCTACGTGAAGGGGTACGACGACATGGTCGCGGCCTTCCCGCATGCTCCGCAGTGCGTGGACGAAACCGTGCGCCTGGCCGAGCGCTGCAACCTCGACATGAAGTTCGGGAACAACAAGTTCCCCGTCTACCAGGTGCCGAAAGACCGTACGCTCGACGAAGTGCTGGCCGAAGACGCGCGCCGCGGCCTCGACGAACGGCTTGCGACCGCGCGAAGCACAGGCCGCTCCCTCGACGAAGACGCCTACCGCACGCGACTCGAGTCCGAGATCTCGATGATCCAGGAGATGAAGTTCGCGGGCTACTTCCTGATCGTCGCGGACTTCATCAACTGGGCGAAAGAGCAGGGAATCCCGGTGGGGCCCGGACGAGGCTCGGCGGCCGGAAGCATCGTGTCGTACGCGATGCGCATCACCGACATCGACCCGATCCCGTACAACCTGCTGTTCGAGCGCTTCCTCAACCCCGAGCGCGTGTCGATGCCCGATATCGACGTGGACTTCTGCTACGAGCGCCGCGAGGAAGTCCTCGATTACGTGCGCAAGAAGTACGGCGAGGATCGAGTCGCGCACATCATCACGTTCGGGACCCTCAAGGGGAAAGCGGCGCTGCGCGACGTCGGCCGCGTGCTCGACTTCACCTTCGGGGAAACGGATCGCATCTGTAAGCTGTACCCGGCGTCCAAGCAGGGCCGCGACGTGCCGCTCGAGGAAGCCCTCGCGATGGAGCCCAAGCTGCGCGAGCTGCGCGACTCGGGCGAGCGCGAAGCCAAGCTGTTCGAGTACGCGATCAAGCTCGAAGGTCTCGCGCGTCACGTCTCCAAGCACGCCGCCGGCATCGTGATCTCGGACCGGCCCCTCGTCGAAGACGTTCCGCTGTTCGTCGACAAGGACGGCACCGTCATCACGCAGTTCTCGGGGCCGGACGTCGAGGCCATCGGCCTCATCAAGTTCGACTTCCTCGGCCTGAAGACGCTGACGCTGATCGCCGACGCCGTCCGCCGCGTCGAAACCAGGACGGGCAGCAAGATCGACGTGACGACGCTGCCCCTCGACGACCCCGCGCCCTACCGCCTCATCACGCGCGGCGACACGGTTGGCATCTTCCAGCTCGAAAGCGGCGGCATGCGCAAGCTGCTCACGCGCATGAAGCCGAGCTGCTTCGAAGACCTCATCGCCGCGCTGGCGCTCTACCGGCCGGGGCCCCTCGATAGCGGCATGGTCGAGGAATACATCCAGCGAAAGAGCGGCCGCCAGGCCGTCAAGTACCTCGACGCGTCCCTCGAGCCCATTCTGCGCGACACCTACGGCATCATCGTCTACCAGGAACAGGTGATGCAGATCGCGCAGGTCTACGCGGGCTACACGCTCGGACAGGCCGACCAGCTGCGCAAGGTGATGGGCAAGAAGAAGCTCGAGGACATGCAGAAGGAGAAGGGGATCTTCTTCACGCGCGCTGCTGCCCTCGGCCGGAAGGAAGCCGTCACGACCGAGCTCTTCCAGCAGATGGAGACGTTCGGCGCCTACGGCTTCAACAAGTCGCACTCGGCCGCGTACGCGATGGTCACGTACCAGACGGCATGGCTCAAGGCCCACTACCCGAAGGAGTTCCTCGCGGCGCTGCTCACGCTCGAGATGGGCTCGACCGACAGCACGTACAAGAACCTCGCGGACTCGCGCGAGCACGGCGTGCGCGTGCTGCCTCCCGACGTCAACGAAAGTTACGAGGGCTTCACGGTCATCAGCTCGGGAATCCGCTTCGGCCTCGGCGCCGTGAAGGGCATCGGCCAGAAGGCCGTCGAGATCATCACGCAGGCGCGCGAGGAAGGCGGCGAGTTCAAGAGCCTCGGCGACTTCTGCCTGCGGGCGGGCGGCTCGCAGATCACCCGCCGTATCGTCGAGAGCCTCATCAAGGCCGGTGCGATGGCGAGCATCGATGCGTCGCGGGCGCGGCTGCTGGCCGGGATCGACGCGGCGGCGGCCTGGGCCGAGCGCGTGCGCGAGGACAAGAGCGTCGGCCAGATCGGCCTTTTCGGCGGAGGAGGCGGAACAGGCCAGTCCCAGCCCGAGCCGGCCCTTCCGATCGTCGCCGAGTTCGATGCGCTGGAGGTTCTCGCCTACGAGCACGACTCGGTGGGCTTCTTCATCTCCGGCCACCCGCTCGACCGGTATCCGTACGATCTCGACCTTCTGCGTGCCACGCCGGCCTCCGAGATCGCGACCCAGCGCGACGGTGCGGGTGTGCGCGTCGCCGGCGTCACCAACACGATCCGTCGCAAGAACAGCACGCAGGGCGAGCGCTACGCGAACTTCAACCTCGAGGACCGTGAGGGTGTCGTCGAAGTGATTGCGTGGCCGGACTGCTACCGGCGCTGCGAGACGGCCATCATCGGACGCGAGCCCGTCGTCGTGCTCGGGCGGCTCGAGTTCGGGGAGAGCCCGGGAGGCGAGGTGGTGGACGAGGAGGGCGCGCCCGACTACTCGCGCAAGGCCCAGATCATCGCCGACGACGTGATCCCGCTTCCCCAGGCGCGCTGCAAGGCGGCGCAGGAGATCCACCTGCGCATCGACGCTTCGCGGGTGCCTGTCTCCGCGATGGATGCGCTGTCGTCGGCCCTCCGGCGCTATCCCGGCAAGTGCCGCGCCTATCTTCACATCGTGCGCGCAGGTGTGGCCGAGACGGAAATCGAGCTTCCAGCGGACCTCAGCGTTGATCCGAACGACGGCTTCCTACAGGCTGCCGTCGCGCTCCTTGGAGACGGATCGATCACGCTGCGCGGCGTGCTCGAGGAGCCGCAGCGAGAACCACGGTGGAAGGACAGGCGAGCGTCGTAAGGGAGAAAGCGGTCCTCGTCTGGGCCGGCCAGGACGCCACGCATGCTGCCGAATCGCTCGACGAGCTGGCGCTGCTGGCCGACACGGCCGGGCTCGACGTCGTCGCGCGCCTCCAGCAACAGATGAAGAAGCTCTCGGCCGCCACGCGCATCGGCAGCGGCAAGGTCGAGGAGCTCAAGAACACCGTCATCGAGCACGAGGCCGACGTCGTCATCTTCGACGATCCGCTGACTCCCGCGCAGAGGCGCAACCTCGAGAAGATCCTGGGGGAGGCAAAGCAGGAGAACGGCCGTCCGCTGGAGATCAAGGTTCTCGACCGGAGCCAGCTCATCCTCGACATCTTCGCGCTGCGCGCGGCGACGCGCGCCGGCAAGCTGCAGGTCGAGCTCGCGCAGCTCCAGTACATGCTGCCGCGTCTCACGCGCGCATGGAGCCATCTGTCGCGCATGAAGGCCGGCGTGGGAACGCGCGGTCCCGGCGAGACCCAGCTCGAGAGCGACCGCCGCCAGGTCCGCGACAAGATCGACACGCTGAAAGACCGCCTCAAGGAAGTGGACCGCACGCGCAAGCTCAACCGCCGCGAGCGCGAAGCCATTCCTTTCCCGGTGATCGCTCTGGTCGGCTACACGAACGCCGGCAAGTCGTCGCTGATGAACCGGCTGACGGAGGCCGGCGTCTACGTGGCCAACCAGCTGTTCGCGACCCTCGACACGACCACGCGGCGTCTGACGCTTCCGTCGGGACGCATCGTGATGCTCGTCGATACGGTCGGCTTCGTTTCCAAGCTTCCGCACGAGCTGGTCGAGGCCTTCAAGGGAACGCTCGAGCAGGTCATCGACGCGGACCTCGTCGTGCACGTCGTCGATGCTGCGTCGGTGGACCTGGAGGGCCGCGTGGCCGTGGTGAGCAGCATCCTCGAGGAACTCGGCGCTGCGTCGCGGCCGCGCCTGCTCGTTTACAACAAGTGCGACGTCGCGGGCGCCAAAACCCCGCCCCCCGGCGGTATCGCCGTTTCCGCCCTCACAGGGGCGGGAATCCCCGATCTGATGGAGGCCTTCGACAAGGCCTTCGCTCCCGTGGAGGAGAAAATGTCGGTCGTCGTGCCGCATGGCGACGGCCGCACGCGCGCTTGGCTGCATCGACACGGGCGTGTAGTAGAGGAAGCTGCCGAGGAAGAGGGCACTCGAATCGTCGTGTGGCTGAGCACACGCGCCGCGGGTCAGCTCCAGCAGATGATCCGGGCGGAAGGGTACGACGTCCGCCACGCGTGAGCCCAGGCGTTCCTCGGTCGGGCGTGGCGGGGTTGCGTCGCGCCAACGGCGCGCGCTGAGTCGCGCCATAGGCGCGCTTAGAAATGACTTCCGACAACACGCCCCTCCTCAACCTTCCGAACGTACTCACGCTCGCACGCATTCTCGCGGTGCCGCTGTTTCTGTCGCTGCTGGTCGAGGGAAAGAACGACGCCGCGCTGGCGGTCTTCATCGCGGCCGGGGTCACCGACGCGATCGACGGGATGATTGCGCGCATGTGGCGCATGCGTACCGAGCTCGGCGCCCACATGGACCCGCTGGCCGACAAGCTCCTCGTCGTCAGCTCCTTCATCGCACTCGGCATCATGGGCCTCGTGCCGCGGCCGCTCATGATCGTCGTGATCACGCGCGACGTGATCATCCTCGGCGGGTTCCTGCTGACGGCCGCCATCGTCGGGAAGTCGATGGAGATGGCCCCGTCGATCTGGGGCAAGCTCACGACGTTCACCCAGCTTCTGTCGGTCACGCTGGCCCTCGTCGATCTCGCGCAGTGGGTAGACGTGCCGTCTGCCGTGATGAACGTCGTTTTCCTGGCGACGGGGGTGGCCAGTATCGTTTCCGGAAGCGGATACGTGCTGAGAGGGATGCGGTGGTACGCGGCGTCGGAGCCTCAGGGCTGAATCTCGCCGGTCAGGCGATCCGGACTTCCTCGAAGCTCGCCGTGCACGGCGCCCCGTCCGCCTGGAAGTAGCGAACGGCGCCGTCACCCGCCACGAAGATCATCGACGACGACCGCGTCCCGTAGTCGTTCACGTGCACGCAGATGCGCGCGAAGCGCACGGCAGCCTCCGGCCCGAAGCGGCGCACGGCCTCCTCGTCCACGACTTCCACTCCGTCCTCGTGGCTCGCGAGCACGGCGGCGAGGGCCGGGACCGCTTCGTCGGCGCTCGCGCCGCGGGCCAGCATCGGAGCGAGCGCATCGAAGCGCCGCGACGCGCTGGCAAGGCGCGGACAGCGCGGGTCATTGACGTCGAGGTTGGTCAGCACCGACAAGCCCGGCTCGAGTTTCACGCGCCGCGCGCCGTCGCCGTTGTCGAGAACGAGAGCCTGCTCGAGGTCCGCCACGAAAAGGTTGAACCCGCCGTAGCGAGCGACCGCCGCGTCGTCGAGACCCGATAGCGCGGAATCGACGGACGAAGCGGCGAGCGTCTCGAGGCAGAGCAGGCCGCGCGAACGCTCGCCCGGTCCGGACGCCGGAAGATTCGCCGAAGGCCGCCGGTTGAGGAGGCCGACCACGCGGCCCGAACCGTCCACGCGGCATCCCAGCCAGGTTCCGCCCGCCACGAGGTCGCGCCCGGCGACGATGCGCGCATCGTCGGGCCAGATCGACGGCGGTAAGGAAGCGCGGCCGAGGAACTCGTCGCGATTGGCCACGACGACGAGCGGATATCGCGGCGATACGCCGCGATAGACGGCCAGTGTGCACACGCCGTGACCTTAGCGGGGAAGACCTGCGGCCGCACGCCGAAACTGTTAGTTCTGATCCGCGATGAAAATGCATGCCTTCGGCCGCACTGGCCGCGAAGTCGCAGCGATCGGGCAGGGCACGTGGAAGGTCCGCTCCGACAACCGCCGCGCGTCGGTCGAGGCACTCCGCCTCGGCATCGACCTCGGCATGACCCATATCGACACGGCCGAGATGTACGACGACGCGGAGGTCGTGATCGCCGACGCCATCGAGGGCCGGCGCCACGAGGTTTTTCTCGTCTCGAAGGTCCTTCCTTCGAATGCATCGCGGAAAGGCGTGCTCGCGGCGTGCGAGAAGTCGCTCTCGCGGCTGAAGACGGATCATCTCGACTGCTACCTGCTGCACTGGCGCGGCCGCCATCCGCTCGCAGAGACGATCGAGTCGTTCGAGCAGCTCCAGAAAGAAGGGAAAATCCGTTCGTGGGGCGTCAGCAACTTCGACGTCGAGGATCTCGACGAAGCGCTCGCCATCGCGGGGCCGGGCCGCATCGCGTGCAACCAGGTCCTCTACCATCTCGGTGAGCGTGCGATCGAGCACGCCGTGATTCCCTGGTGCGAGAAGAACGACGTCGCCGTCGTCGCGTACACGCCGTTCGGGCCCGACGAGTTCCCGGGACCGCGTTCGAAGGGCGGCCGCGCGCTCGCGGAGGTCGGCAGCCGCTACGGCGCGACGCCGCGCCAGGTCGCGCTTGCGTGGGTCACTCGCCGGGCGTCCCTGTTCACGATCCCGAAAGCGTCGAATTCCCAGCACACGGCCGAGAACGCCGGGGCGGGGCGGCTGCGGCTCACGCGGTCGGACATCGAAGCGATCGACGAAGCCTTCCCGCTCGGCCGGCGTCCGTCTTCCCTCCCGATGGTCTGAGCACGAAGGGTCCTGCCCAACTGGCAAGCGGGGCAGGGTGCGGCCACAATCCGGCGAATGACGAGTTCCACGCCCTCCGTCGTCGTCGTCGGTGCAGGCATCGCCGGCCTTGCCGCCGCGGCGGCCATCGTTCGCGAGAAGGTGAAAGTCACCGTCGTCGAGGCGCGACGTCGCATCGGCGGCCGCATCGAGACGCGGCGCGGTTTTGCGGGCGCCACGATCGAGCTCGGCGCGGAGTTCGTGCACGGGCGCCATCCCGATCTCGTCCGGCTGGTGAAGCAGTCCGGCGCCCGCCTCGAAGAGCGCCCTTTCCGGATGCTGTCTCTGCAGGAAGGGAAGGACGTGACGCCGGCGCAGTCCTGGGACCGCCTCTTCGAAGAGATCGCCAATCCCGCCGCACGCGACATCCCCATGGCTCGCCACATCGAGAACCTTCTCGCGAGCGGGCAATGGAACGACGCCGAGGCGTCGCGTCTGAGGGCTTACGTCGAAGGCTACATGGCTGGCGACGTCGAGCGCATCAGTGCGCGGGCGGTCTCGGAGGAATCGCGGGCGGCTTCGCAGATCGAGGACGAGCACAACGCCTCCGTCGTCGAGGGCTACGACACGATCTGCCTGAATCTGTCGAGGGAGCTCAAGCGATCGGGCGGCATCCTCGTGCTCGCCACCCCGGTCACGCTGGTCCGCTGGACCAGGGGGACCGTGCGACTCTCGAGTGCGGGGCGCACCATCGCCGTCGCGGACAGCGCCGTCCTGACCGTGCCGCTCGGGGTACTGCAGCTCGCGCCGACGGACGAAGGTGCGATCCGGTTCGAGCCGCCCATCGACGCCAAGCTCGAGACTGCGCGCCGCCTCGGCATGGGCGCTGTCGTCAAGATTTTTTTGCGCCTCGCGCGGCCGCTCGCGTCGATCGACGGCGTGGAAGACGGGCTGAAAGCGCGGCTCGAGGGGGCGACGTTCCTGCGCACGCCTGGCGCGCCGCTGCCCACCTGGTGGATCACCGGCCCCAAAGACTCGCCGACCGTCGTGGGCTGGATCGGCGGGCCCTCCGCCGAGAAGCTGTCGGGGCTGAGCGAGGAGGATCTCGTCGCGACGGCGATCGACGTCCTCTCCGGTGCACTCGCGATTTCGCGAGAAAATCTGCGCGAAGTTGTTGTGGCCGCCACCGCCGCCGACTGGACGAGCGACCCGTGGGCTCGCGGCGCGTATTCGTGGATTCCGGCCGGCGCGCTCGACGCGCCTGCAAGCCTCGCCGAGCCGGTCGACGACACTCTCTTCTTTGCAGGCGAGGCCACCGACACCGCGGGGTATCGCGGCACGGTACATGGCGCGCTCGTCACCGGACTTCGCGCCGCAAACGAAGTGCTCGCACGGCTCAAGTAAACCTGCCTCGCCGCCGCGCCCGGGACGCGGCGCTCGCAGCGAAACGGCCTCGTTTGGCTTGCGAAACCCCCATGTTAGCGTCCCGCACCGCTTTTCCCGCGGCATCGGGGACACCGTCCCGGTTACACAGGGCGACACGGTCGCCATTGAGGCAGCAGGCAACGGTCGCCGCTGCACCTGGAGCACAGACCTTGGTTTCACCGGACGCAGCCTTCGACTCCATCTCCGACGTGCAGAAGCGCCTGAAGGCGCAGAACTACATCTGCGACGACAACATCGCGACGGTCGTCTACCTCGCGACGCGTCTCGGCAAGCCGCTGCTCGTCGAAGGGCCCGCGGGCGTCGGTAAAACCGAGCTCGCCAAGGTCATCGCCGGCGGCCTCGGCGCCCAGCTCATCCGCATGCAGTGCTACGAGGGCATCGACGAGGCCAAGGCGCTGTACGAGTGGGAGTACGCCAAGCAGCTCCTCTACACGCAGGTGCTCAAGGACAAGATCAGCGAGGTGACGGCCGGCGCGTCCTCGCTCGCCGACGCCGTCGACCGCATCACCGCGCAGGACGACGTGTTCTTCTCGAATCGCTTCATCCTGCCGCGGCCTCTGCTGCAGGCGATCCAGTCCGAGCAGCGCTCGGTGCTGCTCATCGACGAGATCGACAAGGCCGACGCCGAGTTCGAGGCCTTCCTTCTCGAGATCCTCAGCGACTTCCAGGTGACGGTGCCCGAGATCGGAACCATCGAGGCCAAGCACATCCCGATCGTGCTGCTCACGAGCAACAACGCGCGCGAGATGTCGGACGCCCTCAAGCGCCGCTGCCTCCACCTGTACATCGACTTCCCGAGCGCCGAGCTCGAGCTCGAGATCATCCGTCTGAAGGTGCCCGAGGCGGCCGAGACGCTGGCCTCCGACATTGCGAGCCTCATCCAGGCCCTGCGCAAGCTCGACATGAAGAAGAAGCCGAGCATCTCGGAGACGCTCGACTGGGCCAAGGCCCTGGTGATCATGAACGCGCGCACGCTCGGGGACGAAATCGTGCGCAACACGCTCTCGACCATCGCCAAGTACGAGGGCGACCTCCGCAAGACCGAAAAGGAGCTGGCTGGCTTCCTCGAAAAGAAGAAAGCCGAACAGAAGGCGCGCGACGCCGCCGCCGCATCCGCCACCCCCGAACCCGAAGGCGGCGACCTGCTTCACTGAGAAATCGGGGACGGGAGCCCCGAGCCGGCGAGGGGCGAGTCCGGTTCCGATCTGTAAGGAGCGCGCAGCGCGACGTTGAAATGGCTCGATCGAGCAAGGGATAGGAAGGCCGTATCAGGATGGAAGACCGGATCGTCGAGTTTGCGGGGCTGCTTCGCCGGAACGGCATCCGCGTCTCTACGGCCGAAACGCTGGATGCGCTGAGGGCCGTCGGCACGACGGGCATCGAGCGCCGCGCGACCTTCAAGATCTCGCTGCGCACCGCCATGGTGAAGCGCTCGTCGGACGTCCCGGTCTACGACGAGCTCTTCGACGTGTTCTTCTCGGGCGTCGGCGACGTCGTACGCGCGAGCAGCTCGAACGCCCCCGGCTCGCCGGCCCTGATGTCCGAAGAGGAGATGCGCGATCTCCTCGAGAAGCTGCGCGAGATGCTCGAGAACGCGAACCTCGACGTCTCCGAGCTCGCCAAGGCCCTGGCCCTCCAGGACGCCGGCGAAATGGAACGAATCCTCCGCGAGCTCATGGAGTCGGGAAAGCTCCCGCGCACCGAGACCAACTACGTGCCGCCGGGTGCCAACCGACAGATCATGCAGATGCTCGGCGCCGCCGACATCCCGCAGGAGTTCGAGCGCATCGTCGATTTCGCCCAGCAGATGGGCGACACGCCTGGAGGCTTGCTGTGCCAGCTGTGGGGT
>CAYYVZ010000125.1:0-12232 GCA_964475235.1 uncultured Myxococcales bacterium
CACGATCACGCTGTCGACGCCGGAAGGCGGAGCCTGCTGCTCGACGTACCCGAGAGCCGCAAGGCCTCGCCGGTTCGGAAAACGATCCGTCGAGATCAGCTTGTCGTCGGTGGGAATTTCGGAAGTCGGCGGAGACACGACGAGAAGTGGTCCGCCTCCGAGCCTCTGCGAGATCTCCCGGGCCAGCCAGGCTTCTTCGAGCGAGGCGTGCGCGGACGCGACCACGGCTGTACGCGAATGCGTGCGAAGCGCCTCCGCGGCCCGTTCCGTGACATCTGCCACGTCGGTTTCCACGAATTCCTCGCCCCCACGCAGGTAGGAAGCCGAAAGACGGTGCTCGCCGTGGTTTCGGTTCCACGTGCGGCGGCCGGCATCGCACATCCAGTAACCGTTCACTTCGGCGTTGGCACGGGGTTTGAGTCGGTAGATGCGGCCTTCGCGCGAATCGACGTCGATGTTACAGCCCGTCGCACAGCCCGCACAGATCGAAGGCGTCGCTTCGAGGTACCAGACCCTGGCGCGGAACCGGAATTCGCGGCTCGTGAGCGCCCCTACCGGACAGATGTCCACGATGTTGGTCGCGTAGGGGTTGTCCACCTGCTTGCCGGACGCGAGGGTCAGCGTCTCGTGGTCGCCTCGCTCGGTCATGCCGAGCTCGCAGGTGCCGGTCACCTCTTCCAGGAAGCGCACGCAGCGGGTGCACAGGATGCAGCGCTCCTGGTCGAGCATGATGTCGGGGCCGACGGGAATCGCCTTGCCCTTGTCCACCTTCTCTTCGAGCGCGAACCGCGAGTGGTAGCGCCCGTAATCCATGTAGTATTCCTGCAGCTTGCACTCGCCCGCCTGGTCGCAGATCGGGCAGTCAATCGGATGGTTGATCAGCAGGAACTCGAGGACGCCCTGACGGGCCTCTTCGACGCGGGCGTTGTTGCTTTCGACCACCATGCCGTCCTGCACGATGGTGTTGCAGCCGATCTGGAGCTTGGGGAGCGGGTTCGGCTGCTTGGACGACATCGCGCGGATGTCGACGAGGCACATGCGGCAGTTGCCGGCGATCGAAAGACCGGGGTGGTAGCAGTAATGGGGGATCTCCTGCCCCGCCAGCTCGGCGGCCTGCACGAGGTTGGTCCCGTCGGGCACCTCGATCGTCCGGCCGTTGATCGTTACGCTCGCCATCGTTTCGTCTCCGCTTCGCCTGCAACCGCTCTCGCTGGTTCTGACTACCGCTCTCGCCGGGGCTTGCGCTTACGCCGCGGCTTCGTTGCCGCGCGACGCTGCCGCGTCCTCGCCCCGCGAGGCTGCCGATTGGAACTCGTCGGGGAACTTCTGGAGGAAGCTTCGCACCGGCATCGCCGCGGCATCCGAGAGCACGCAGATCGTGGTTCCGAGCATTCCTTTGGCGACCGTGTCGAGTTTCTCGATGTCGGCGGCGCTGGCGCGGCCCTCGTCGAGACGGATCAGGATCTTCTCGAGCCAGCCCGTGCCCTCGCGGCACGGCGTGCACTGGCCGCACGACTCGTGGTGATAGAAGTGCGTGATGCGGCGAAGCGCCGCCACCATGTCGGTCGAGTCGTCCATCACGATGATGCCGGCCGATCCGAGCATCGATCCCGCCTTGGCGACCGAGTCGAAGTCCATGTTGATGTCGCACTCTTCGGCGCGAAGGATCGGCACCGACGAGCCGCCCGGGATGACGGCCTTGAGCTTGCGTCCCGGCAGCATGCCGCCGCAGTGCTCGAAGATGAGGTCCATGAGCGGCGTGCCCATCGGCAGCTCGTACGTGCCCGGCTTCTTCACGTGGCCGGAGACGCAGTAGAGCTTGGGGCCGGGGCCGGACTCGGGGCCGATGCCCTTGAACCACGTCGAGCCCCTTTCGAGAATGTGCTTCACGCACGCGAGCGTCTCGACGTTGTTCACGATCGTCGGGCAGCCGAAGACGCCGAAGACGGCCGGGAACGGGGGCTTGATCCGCGGATGCGCGCGCTTGCCTTCGAGCGACTCGATGAGGCCGGTCTCCTCGCCGCAGATGTAGGCGCCGGCGCCGCGGTGCACGTGGATGTTGATCTCACGCGACGTGCCGAAAACGTTCTTGCCGAGGAAGCCCTTCGCGTTAGCTTCGGCGATGGCCCTGTTCAGCACCTCGGCGCCGAAGGCGAACTCGCCGCGAATGTAGATGTACGCGTCGATGCACCCGATCGCGAAGGCGGAGATGATCATGCCCTCGAGAAGCTGGTGAGGGTCGTGGTCCATGATGTCGCGGTCTTTGAACGTGCCGGGCTCGCTCTCGTCCGCGTTGCAGAGCAGGTAGATCGGCTTGCCGGTGCCCTTGGCGAGGAAGCTCCACTTGAGACCGGTCGGGAAGCCCGCGCCACCCCGGCCGCGCAGGTTCGAGTCTTTCACCGTCTGCAGCACTTCGTCGGGCTGCATTTCGGTGACGACGCGTCGCGCGGTCTTGTAGCCGCCGTCGGCGATGTAGTTGTCGATCTGGCGGAGGTCCGCCCCGACGTCGCGGTAACGAAGCAGTACGTGCTGGCTCATGCGCTTGAAGGTTACCCTGCGGAGTGTGGTTCGGACGCGGACGCTTACGCTTGCGTGGGAGCCGGCGAGAACGCGGTCAGCGAAGGCTCGCCCTGGATCTTTCGCTGCAGTGCCATGAGGCCGTCGAGCACGCCTTCGGGCCGCGGCGGACAGCCCGGAACGTAGATGTCGACGGGCACGAGCCGGTCGATGCCGGGGATCGTCGTGTAGTTGTCGTAGAAACCGCCGGTCGATGCGCATGCACCGAAGGCCATCACCCACTTCGGCTCGGCCATCTGGTCCCACACGCGTTGCAGAATCGGAGCCTGGCGAGCGGTGACCGTGCCGATGACCATCAGCAGATCGGACTGACGCGGCGTGAAGCGCGGCAGCAGCGCGCCGAAGCGATCGATGTCGTACGGCGCCATCGACAGCGACATGAACTCCATCGCGCAGCAGGCCGTCGCGAACGGGTAAGGGAAGATCGAGTACTTGCGAGCCCACGCGAGGGCCTGGTCGAAGCGCGTGACGATGATGGCGTCGGCAATGAGGCCGGCGTCGCCGCGAACTTCCGCGATTCCGGGAGCTTTCTGGACAGTCGGGATGGGCCTCGCCATCCGGGCGTTTTAGGCACCGCGCGGCGGCTTTTCAACAGGACCGCGAACGCCGGTCGCGATGCGGAAGGCGGCGTTGCGCGCCCGCGCCGCCGCGGCTAAGAGCGCGGCGCCTTCTGGAATCGGGGACGGATCCCGATTTCGCGCTGCACCCCGGTTTGCGGGTCGCTCTCGCGGCGCGGAGGCACCGGGCCGCGGCGCTTCCGTTCTCTTCAGGCTCATCCAGATGAACTTCGGACTTCTCTCCACGAGCCACGACGTCGGCCGCGAGTTCTGGCTCGAGGGCACGTCGTGCGATCGCGTGGAGATCGAGGTCGGACCGGGCAGCTGCGGCTACCTGCTCGAAGCGGCGCGCCGTCAGCCGGCCACTCTCTACGCCGGCATCGAGATCTACCATTCGGCCCTCGAGCGTGTCCGCGAGCGCCACACCCTGCCCGCCAACGTCCGCCTGATCGAGGGCGACGGCGGCTGGATGATCCGCCACCTTCTGGCCCCGGCCAGCATCGATGCCTTCCACGTCTACTTCCCCGACCCGTGGTGGAAGAAGCGCCATCACAAGCGCCGCCTCTTCCAGCCCGAGTTCTGCAACGCCCTGCACCGGACGCTCGCGCCCGGCGGGATCGTCTACGTCGTGACCGACGTGGTGCCGGTCTTCCGCGAGATCGTGGAAAACCTGGAGGCCGCCGGCTTTCGGGCCGAGCCGTGGGAGCGCGACAACACCGATCCGGCGTGCAGCTCGTACGAGCGCAAGTACCGCCAGCAGGGCCGCCACTTCGAAAAGGCCCTGTTCAGGAAAAATCGGGGACGGATCTGATTCTTTCGCGTCTGTGGCGTGCGCTTTTCGTCAGTTTACAGAACAGCTTAGGGGCGAAAGCTGGAAACTCGTGGAAGTCATCCGGGGGCGGCAACAGGCTGCTGCCGTGTGGGCGGAACGTCGTCGCAAAACCGGGAGACCGCGCCGCCAAGCTGGAGAAAGAATCGGGATCCGTCCCCGATTTCTTCGGTACGTGGCCGCGATGAATCGGGATCCGTCCCCGATTTACGCGGCGCCGCTGGTGCGGGAGTCGCTGCGGACGAAGTCCTGGGCGACGCGGGCGATGCCGGCGGCGTCGAGGGCGTGCTTGGCGTAGAGGTCGGCGCCCGTGCCGGATTCGCCGTAGCTGTGGACTCCGTGGATCCGGATGGCCACGCCGCGCGTCTCGGCCAGGGCCTCGACCACTGCCCCGCCGACGCCGCCCACCACGCCGTGGTCCTCGACCGTCAGGATGCGGCCCGTGCGGGCAGCCGCCTTCTGAAGGGCCGGCGTGTCGATCGGCTTGATCGTGTGAAGGTTGAGCACTCCGACGGAAAGCCCTTGCTTGGCAAGCAAATCGGCTGCCTGGAGGGCCGGCCCGAGCACCCCGCCCGAGGCCACGATCACGAGATCTCGCCCCTCGCGGAGCTCCACGGCCTTGCCGAACTCGAAGCGGTAGTTGGCCGGGTTCACGTCGTCCAGGCTCTGGCGCGTGAGGCGGATGTAAGCGGGGCCCACGTAGTCGGCCAGGAACTCGGTCGCCCTTTCCGCCTCGACGGCGTCGCCGGGCTGGATCACGACCATGTTCGGCAGGGACCGCATGAGGGCGATGTCCTCGAGGCCCATCTGGCTGTAGCCGTCCTCGCCGATGCCGACGCCGCAGTGGGTGCCCACGACGCGAACGTTCGCGTTGTTGTACCCGATCGACATGCGGATCTGCTCGAAGCGGCCCGTGATGAAGCACGCGAAGCTCGCGATGAACGGTGTAAAGCCCGCCAGGGCCATGCCCGCCGCCACCCCGACCATGTTCCCCTCGGCGATGCCGAGCTGGAAGAAGCGGTTGGGGTAAGCGTCACCGAACTTCTTGGTCTGGACGGAGCTGGCGAGGTCGGCGTCGAGCACGACCACTTTCGCATGAGTTCCGCCCACGCGGTGGAGCGCGTCGCCGAACGCGGCGCGCGTAGCCTTTCCTGCGACCGGAGCGCCCATTACGCAGCCTCCAGCTCGGCGAGGGCCCGTTCGAGCTCCCCGTCGTTCGGCGCCTTGCCGTGCCAGGCGTGCGTGTCCTCCATGAAGGAGACGCCCTTGCCCTTGACCGTATTGGCGATGATGACGTTCGGACGGCTCGTTTCGGCGTCGCATTTCGCGAACGCGTCGAGCAGCGTTTCTACAGAATGTCCGTCCACTTGCTGGACGTGCCAGCCAAACGCCTCGAACTTTCCGGCGAGGGGCTCGAGATCCATGATCGAGCGAACGTGGCCGTCGAGCTGGACCTGGTTGTAGTCGACGATGGCCGTGAGCTTGTTGGTTCCGAACTTGCCGGCAGCCATGGCGGCCTCCCAGAC
Organism: uncultured Myxococcales bacterium; assembly: GCA_964475235.1. GTDB lineage: Bacteria > Desulfobacterota > Binatia > UBA1149 > CAITLU01 > DATNBU01. Next base: position 5,490 of record CAYYVZ010000125.1, read on the forward strand.
CTGGCCAGCCTGGAGCTCGCCGTCGCCGCACAGGCAGTAAGTCCGGTAGTCGTTCTTCGTGTCGAGGCGCTCGGCCAGGGCAATGCCGAGGGCGACCGACAGGCCCTGCCCGAGGGAGCCGGTCGCGGCCTCCATGTACGGCAGGCGCACGTGGTCGGGATGGCCCTGCAGGCGGCTGTCGATACGCCGGAGCGTCTTGAGCTCTTCCCTCGGGATGCAGCCCGCCCGGGCCAGGGCCGCGTAGACGACCGGCACGCCATGGCCCTTGGAGATCAGGAAGCGATCCCGCTGAGGGTCGTCCGGCTTGCCCGGCGTCCATTTCATCACCCGGAAATAGAGGCAGGAGACGATCTCGGCGGCCGAGAGAGAGCCGCCCGGATGGCCGGATCCGGCCGCGTGGATCATCTTCAGCGAGTCGATCCGCAGCGCGCGTGCGGCTTCTTTGAGTTGCTCGATGGAAGTCACGGAAGGGCGGAAACTGCCCTCCCCGGCGACGGGTGTCAACAGACCGGAAAATGGCACTTGCCGAGCGCGCACAGCGCCTGCGGCGATTCGCAGTTTCGTCCCCGGGATCGCGCGCGAAGGCACGAGCAATCCCGGCTTCCTTCCCTCGCCCGTCGATCGCGTACCGCTACTTCAGCACGAGATGACCGTGTCCTCGTTCATGCAAATGGTATCGCTGGGATCGAGTGCCACGCACTTGCGCATGTTCGCATAGTTCCCGCCCGAGTAAGCCACGTCGAAGGGCAGGTCGTCGCACGCCACCGGCGCAGGCGTGATGGTACCGCGTCCGACCTGGGTCAGCGTCTTGTCCGCCGTCGCCGCGAGCGCGTTGATGACCTCACCCACCGACTCGCCCGCGATGCAGTCGCCGCCTGCATCTGTCGCGCGCTGCTTCGCATAGGCGAAAGCAGTAGCGATCTTCTCTTCCTCGCTTCTCTTAGGAATTCCTCTCTCCGACTCGAGTAGTTCAGCGGCTACGCTTCCAAGCGCGAACCGGGGTGGCGCGCATGGACGAACGACAAGCGACGCCTTGCTCGAAAGCGTGTCCACGGCTGACGGGCGCAAGGTTCCGCAACTTCCCTATTGAACCTGCTGTATGTGGGTGAACGTCGGAATGCCCATTCGCGCCGCGACGCACTGCCAAGCTGTGAGAACACTCACATGCATGCCAGCAAGAGAATACTCATTCTTCGCGTTCTCCGTTGACTGACGACGGCAGCTCCGCAAAAAGGCGCCTCGCTTCGGACAGTCGTGCTTCGCGAGTACACCCGGAGATGATCGCGCCCGGCTTCCTCCATCCAATTTTTCTCAACGCCCGTCTTCATGACCAAAGAGGCAACAACGATGAAGAAGTTGAATCCGACCGGAATCGCTCTCGCGCTGAGCGCTGTCCTGGCACCGATCACCGCGCACGCAGTGAATCCCTGCTATATCGACAACAGTACGGGTGCGTCCTACGCGACTCCGCTGCAACTCGGCACCACTCACAACCCAGGTGCAGGTCAGATCGCCTGCGGCCACACCGTTTCCGGTTCGGGGTGTACGGTGGAGCAATCCACGGACCTGACCTTCGGCTCCACCTGCCTTACGATCGGCAAGGGCGTGGATTTCGATGGAAAGGGTCACAATCTGCACTGCACGACCAATACGGACTGTAGCAGTCCCGCGATCGTCGTTGGTTCGACGACCCCGGCAGGCTCAGGCGGATCTACCGTCGGCAACGTCTCGCTCTCGGGTTGCTGGGTAACGGCGATCCGGCACCAGAACACGAACTCCGCCACGGCAGAAGACGTGACGATCGACTTCCCCACCAGCGGCTGCAGCACCGGCGCGAAAGTCGGGATCCTCGACTTCAATACCGTCACGCGAGCTACAATTTCGAACGCCGACACGGCAGGCATCAAGCAAGTGTCGAATAACAGCTCGAGCATCAACGACTCCGTGATCACCGACTGCGCCGTCGGCGTCCAGGTTTCGGGCGTGACGGGCACCAAGCTCGTCAACGGCAGGCTCGATGGAAATACGCAGAGCATCTCTGCCGGCACCGGAAGCTATGACGTGGAATCTCAGGGTTCGGCATTCTCGAACGCGAGCTCCGGCCATTGCGGCTCCGGAAGTTCGCTCACTTGCATCGAATTCAGCGGAACGAGGTCATCGTTCGTCGACTTTGTCATCAAGTAGACAGGTCTTGAACTTACTCCCGTTTCCCTGCGACCGATTTCACGAAAGGAGTACCAACCGTGAGAATTCGTAACTTGCTGACTTCTTCCTTCGCTTTTTCCGTCCTGATGATCCCTGTCCACGCTTACGCCGCGAACCCGTGCGTCATCGACGGAAACACCGGCGCAACGTATGCGACGCCGCTGACTCTCGGCACGACCCACAATCCGGGCGCCGGCCAGATCGCTTGCGGCCATACTGTCTCCGGCACCGGGTGCACCGTGCAGCTCACGGCCGACCTGAACGCTTACGGCTCGTGCATCAGTCTCGGGCGCGGTGTCACCCTGGACGGGAATGGCCATGCGCTTCACTGCGACTCGAGCATGCTCTGCGCCATGCAAGCGGTGCTCACGGAGCCGACCACGCCGACCGGATCGGGCAATACCGTCGTAAGGGAGCTGACTCTCAGCGGCTGCTGGAACGCTGGACTGGTCCATACCAACACGAACACTGCCATCGCCGAAGATGTGGTGATCGACTACCCTGAGCTGGAGAGCTGCGACGAGTTCTGCATCTTCGGCCAGTGTGCCCGAGGCCCTGGATCGGGAATCACCAGCTTCACTACCGTCGAGCGCGCATCGATCGTAAACGCGACGCACGGCGTCTATCTCAATGCGAACAACGCCAGCGTCGAGGACTCCGTGATCCGGGATTGCAACACCGGCGTTTCAACCAACGGCACCGCAACCGGCACGACCCTTCTCAACTGCCTGCTGGACGGCAACACCCAGAGCGTCTCTGCGGGAACCGGCAGCTACAGAATCGAGTCCGACGGCTCCGTTCTCGAGAACGCAGGCGCCGATGGCCACTGCGGGCCGGGTAACGACGTAGACGATTGCGTCGACTTCACCGGGACACGGGCATCGTTCGTCGACCTCGTGATCCGTTAGATCCACGGGGCGGTACGGCGCCGGCGCGCCGTACCGCCCCGTTCTCGTCCGCTCGCCATAGAAACGTCGACCGATGGCACGCCGAATCCGTCAAACCCTTCCACTCCAGTGGGTCAGGTCGGTCGCACGCTTCTGATCCGCCAGGACGTTCAGGAACTTCACCTCAGGGTTGCCCGGCCCGATCGTAACCGCCGACAGTCCGCAGTTGTCCGCGCGAAGGCGTCGATACTCCCCCAGCGGCGTAGCGAGGAAATGGCAGAGCATCGTGCGGATGATGTCCCCGTGCGTGACGAAGAGAACGCACTCGCCGGCACGCACCGTCGCGAGACTTTCGAGGCCGCGCTCCTGCACGATGCTGGCCGTCTCGCCGCCGGGTGTCCGATTGGAAACGGGATCGGCAGCGTACGCATGGTAGCGCGGATCGTCCGCAACTTCGGCGTAAGTCATTCCCTGCCAGCTTCCGAATCGCACTTCGACGAGGCGCGGATCGGTGGAGACCGGAAGCCCGAGCCTGTGGGCGACGATGCCGGCCGACTCGGCGGCGCGCACGAGCGGGCTCGTGACGATGCGGTCGATCTCGAACGCCGCGAGAAGCTCGGCGGCGGACGAGCACTGCGCGCGCCCCTCCTCGGTCAGAGGCACGTCGAGATCGCCCATGATCCGCTTCTCGCGGTTCCAGGCGGTCTCGCCGTGACGCATCAGGATGAGGGTCGCCGTTCCGCTTTCGAGGCGCATGGTCGTTGCAGAGGTTAACGCATCACGCCGGCAGAAATGGATCATCCTGCCGACGTGACATCGTGAGGAAGAGAATCAGGCCGCTGCGCGCGCTCCGCCGTTGCCGGGCGGCGGACGCAACCCGCAGAACTCCTCGTAGTCGATCAGCTCGGTGATCGTCGGCTTCTCGCCGCACATCGGGCACTTCGGGTCGCGGCGCAGCTTGAGCGTACGCACCTCGAAGCCGAGCGTCTCCACATGCGCGAGTCGGCCGATGAGCGGCGTTCCCACGCCGAGGATGAGCTTGATCGTCTCGAGCGCCTGGATGCAGCCGATGAGACCCGGAAGCACGCCGAGCACTCCGGCCTCGGCGCAGCTCGGCGCCATGCCCGGCGGCGGCGGTTCGGGGAAGAGGCAGCGGTAGCACGGGCCTTCGTCCGGCTTGAACACCGTCACCTGCCCTTCGAACTGGAAGATGCTGCCGTGGACGTTGGTCTTGTTCGTCATGACGCAGGCGTCGTTGACGAGGTATCGCGTCGGGAAGTTGTCGCAGCCGTCCACGATGATGTCGTAGTCCTTGATGATGTCGAGGATGTTCGACGAATCGAGGCGCGTGCGGTGCGCGATGACGTTGACGTCCGGGTTGAGCGCCTTCAGCGTCTTCTCGGCCGACTCGACCTTCGGCGTACCGACGCGGTCGTTGGTGTGGAGGATCTGGCGCTGAAGGTTCGAAAGATCGACGACGTCGTCGTCCACGATGCCGAGCGTCCCGACGCCGGCCGCCGCCAGATAGAACGCAACCGGAGAGCCGAGACCGCCCGCGCCGAGGCAGAGGACCCTTGCGCCCAGAAGCTTGGCCTGCCCCGCTTCACCGACCTCGTCGAGCAGGAAATGACGGCTGTAGCGCGACACCTGATCGGGCGTGAACGAGTGGTCCTTTACCCACGGGAAACCGCCGTTCTTCCACGCACCGAAGCCGCCGCCCATCGAGCGAACGTTGGTGTAGCCCATCTCTTTCAGGATGCGGCCGGCGAGAAGCGAGCGGACGCCGCTCTGGCAGTACGTGATGACGGGTGCGGACTTGTCGGGGACCTTGCCCTCGACCTGCATCTCGAGGAATCCGCGCGGAACACTGATCGCGCCCGCGAGGTGGCCATCGCGGAATTCTTCCTTCTCGCGCACGTCGAGCAGCACGGTGCCGGACTTGGAATCGGCAGCGCGCTTCACTTCGTCGGCCGTCACTTCGGGAACGGCCTTGCGCGCCTCCTCGAGGATCTCCTGGTAGGTCTTGGGCATGGTCTGTCTCCGGTCTGTTGCGGCGTGGTGCTCCTCGCCGCCGGCGATGCTACTTGCGGCAAGCGTCGATTGGTAACGCCCCCCACCAGCCGAAACGGGTAAATCGGGGACGGATCCCGATTGCGCGGGACGCAATCGGGATCCGTCCCCGATCTATCCGACCACTACTTCCGTGCGCGGGTTCACCAACGCGCGGCTAACCCTGCTTGCCGTCGTACAGGTCCGCGCGGTACGCGAGCCACGTCGTCGCCGCCTTCGCGTAGCGCGGGTCCACCATCGCGCGCAGCCAGTTGATCGAGCTTGCGAGCGGCATGCGCCTCGACAGGTAGAGAGGACCTGCGCCGGCCCCGAAGAAGAAGCGGAGTTTCTCCCTGTCGGCCCGGCCGAGAAGGCCGGCTCGCCACAGGAACCAGAAGATCACGGCTCGGCGATGGCCTGCCCGGGCTCGGCCCTCTTGTAGGCGTCGATCATCTGCTTCATGAGCTCGCCTTCGCCCTGGTCCCTCATCGTGCGCGAGCGGCCGATGAGAACGGCCTTGTCTTCGATGAAGTCCTCGCGCGAGTAGCCGGCGACGCGCGGATGCACCGACGTGTCCATGCGAATCGCATCGCAGGGGCAGGCTTCGACGCACATGCCGCAGTAGATGCAGCGAAGCGTGTCGATCTCGTAGCGCAGCGGAAACTTCTCGACCGTCGGATCGGGATGCTCGCCGGCCTCGATGTGAATGCAGCGTGCCGGACAGGCCGTTGCGCAGAGGAAGCACGCGGTGCAGCGCACCGAGTCGTCGTCCTTGAGCGTGAGACGGTGACTGCCGCGATACGAGCTGCCGTAGTCGAAGTACTGCTCCGGATACTGGAGCGTCGCCGACGCGCTCGTGCCCTTGGCGACGCCGAGCTGATGTCCGATGTGGAGGAAGAGATTGCGCCAGAAGCGTCCGCCCGTGACCAAAAGACCGCGGATGACTTCGGGCACGAAGACGCGCTCGAGCAGGTTGAGATCTTCGGGACGACGCACCGTCTGTTCCTGCGTTCCTGTTTATCCGCTTCGCTGACGCTTTCCGTTCGGTGGATGCTTCGCCGCCGCCTCAGGCGGCCTTGGCGGCCTTCCCGATGCTCGGACGCGACAGAAGACGCGCCTTCCAGGCCGCGACGTTCGGAAGCGTCGAGTCGATGTTGAGGCCGAGCTGCGGAAGCATCAGCAGCGCCGGGGCGAAGGCGACGTCCGCGAGCGAGAACTCCTCGCCGAGGTACTCGCGACCCGCGAGCTCGCGCTCGAGCATCTGAAGAGTCTTGCCGACGGCCTCTTTGGCAGCCTGCATGCGGGACTCGTCCTTGTCGGCAGCCCTGCCCTCGCGCTCGAGAGCCATGACGGGCAGCGTGAACGCGCGGTCCGCGAAGTCCACGAGCAGGCGGATACGGGCGCGCTCTCCGGAGTCCTCGGGGAGGAGCTCGGGCGGATGCGGGTACTCGTCGTTGAGGTACTCGTTGATGATGGTCGACTCGTAGACCACGCTCGATTCATCAACGAGGACGGGAACTTTGCCGAACGGGTTCAGGCGGCGGAACTCGTCGCTCCGCTGCTGGCCCTTGACCAGATCGACCTGGACCGAATCGAAGGAAA
>CAYYVZ010000126.1:0-12229 GCA_964475235.1 uncultured Myxococcales bacterium
CAATCGGGATCCGTCCCCGATTTCCGTCCTCGTGCGCGCCCTTGGGCACACCGAGGTTCCGCTTTTCCGGGTACCGTGGGAGAAGGGCCGAAGCGTGCGCGACTACGGCGACGCAACGGAAAGGGGACCGAAGGGCTGGATGACGATGAGACTGGAAGAGGGGACTCCCCGCACCGTACACCGCAGCGACTACCGGGCCCCGGACTACCTGATCGACGAGGTCGAGCTCCATTTCGAGCTCGGAGAGGACCAGACGGTGGTCCGCTCGACCCTGTCCGTCCGCCGCAATCCCGCCCGGACCGACGCCTCGCCCGACCTCGTGCTCGACGGCGAGCAGCTCGAGCTGCGCTCGATCGCCCTCGACGGTCGCACCCTCACGGCGGCCGAGTACACGACCGACGAAAAGAGCCTGACGATCCGCGGCGTGCCGCGCCGGTTCAGCGTCGTCACCGAGGTCGTCGTCCACCCCGAGAAGAACACCGCCCTCGAGGGGCTCTACCGCTCGCACAAGATGTTCTGCACCCAGTGCGAGGCCGAGGGGTTCCGGCGCATCACCTATTTCCTCGACCGGCCCGACGTACTGGCCCTGTTCACGACGACGATCCTGGCGGATGCGGAGCGCTACCCGGTGCTGCTGTCGAACGGCAACCCCGACGGCAAGGGCATCGCAGACGGTGGCCGCGCATGGGCGCGCTGGCGCGATCCGTTCCCGAAGCCCTGCTACCTGTTCGCTCTCGTCGCGGGGAACCTCACCGTCCTCGAGGACACGTTCACGACGATGAGCGGCAAGGTGGTGCCGCTGAAGATCTACGTCGAGCCCCAGAACGCCGACAAGTGCGAGCACGCGATGCGCTCGCTCCAGTTCTCCATGAAGTGGGACGAGGAAGTCTACGGCCGCGAGTACGACCTCGACGTGTTCCAGATCGTCGCCGTGGACGACTTCAACATGGGCGCGATGGAGAACAAGGGCCTCAACATCTTCAACTCGAAGTACGTGCTCGCGCGGCCCGACACGGCGACGGACGACGACTACGCGGCGATCGAGGGCGTCGTCGCGCACGAATACTTCCACAACTGGACCGGCAACCGCGTGACCTGCCGCGACTGGTTCCAGCTCAGCCTGAAGGAAGGCCTCACCGTCTTCCGTGACCAGGAATTCTCGGGCGACCGCGGCTCGCGCGCCGTGCGGCGCATCGGCGACGTGCAGCTGCTGCGCATCTACCAGTTCGCCGAGGATTCGGGACCGATGGCGCATCCCGTGCGGCCGGACTCGTACATCGAGATCAACAACTTCTACACGACGACGGTCTACAACAAGGGCGCCGAGGTCGTGCGCATGATGCACACGCTGCTCGGCACCGAGCGCTTCCGTGCGGGCACCGACCTCTACTTCGAGCGCCACGACGGCCAGGCCGTCACCTGCGACGACTTCGTGAAGGCGATGGAGGACGCGACGGGCGTCGATCTCTCGCAGTTCCGCCTCTGGTATTCGCAGGCCGGCACGCCCGTGCTGCACGTGAACCGGAGCTACGACGCGGCGACGAAGACGTTCACGCTCGAGATCGAGCAGGTGACGCCGCCGACGCCTGCCCAGGACGACAAGCTGCCGATGCACATCCCGGTGAAGACGGCGCTGCTCGACCCGGAGGGCCGCGAGCTGCCGATGCGTCTCGAGTCCGAAAGCTCGGCGCCCGAGACGCCGACGCGCGTGCTCGAGCTTCGCAAGGCCAAGGAGACGTTCCGCTTCAAGGACGTGCCAGTCGAGCCCGTGCCGTCGCTGCTGCGCGGCTTCTCGGCGCCCGTGCGGCTCGACGGCGCATGGAGCGACGCGGATCTTGCGTTCCTGGCCGCGCACGACGGCGACGCGTTCAATCGCTGGGAGGCAGGCCAGCAGCTGGCGCTCCGCCGCATGCTCGAGCTCATCGAGCTTCGCCGACAGGGGAAGGACCTTGCGCTCCCGCCCGAGCTACTCAAGGCATTCCGCAACACGCTCACCGCGCGCGACCTCGACGACGCGTTCCTCGCGCGCGCCCTCGTGCTCCCGACCGAGTCGTACGTCGCCGACCAGATGCCCGAGGTGGACGTCGAAGGAATCCATTTCGTGCGCTCGTTCCTGCGCCGCGAGCTGGCCAGGGCCTGCTCGTCGGAGCTCGAAGAGCGCCTGCGCGAATGCCGCAGCACGGGGCCGGCCTCGCTCGACGCTGCATCCGTCGGTCGCCGCGCTCTTTCGGGCGTCTGCCTCGCGTACGTGTCGCGGCTCGGCGAGCGATCGAGCGAGATCGCCGTCTTCGAACACTTCGCGATCGCCGACAACATGACGGAGTCGGTCTCGGCCCTTGCGATCCTGTCCCACCTCGACTGCCAGGAGCGCCGCTGGGCCCTCGACGAGTTCTACGGCCGCTGGAAGCACGATCCTCTCGTCATCGACAAGTGGCTCGGCGTGCAGGCGATGTCGGAGCTTCCGGGCACGCTCGCAGAAGTCGCCAAGCTCATGGGCCACGAGGCCTTCGACATCCGCAATCCCAACAAGGTCCGCTCGCTGGTCGGCGCGTTCTGCAGCGCCAACGCGGTGCGCTTCCACGACGCGTCGGGCGCGGGCTACCGCTTCCTTGCCGACAACGTGCTGAAGCTCGACAAGCTGAATCCGCAGGTGGCCGCGCGCATGGCCGGAATTTTCAGCCGCTGGCGGCGCTACGACGAGAAGCGCCGCGACCTGCAGAGCACCGAGCTGCAGCGCATCGTCGCCGAGCCGACTCTGTCGCGCGACGTGTTCGAAGTCGTCACGAAGAGCCTCTCGTGAGCGGGCAGGCTGCGATGAAGAAGGACGGCGATCTTACGGGCACGCAGCGGAAGTACCTGCGCGGCCTGGCGCACTCGCTGAGTCCCGTGGTGCACGTCGGAAACGCGGGGCTGACCGAATCGGTGATTGCCGCGACGAATCGTGCGCTCGACGACCACGAGCTCATCAAGGTGAAGATCGCGGCCGAACGCGACGAGCGCTCTCGCATCGCGGCGGATCTGGAAGACGCCTGCCGCGCGCATCTTGCGGGCGAAATCGGGACCATCGCGATTCTGTACCGGGCGCACCAGGATCCCGAGAAGCGAAAGATCACACTTCCTGCGCGCCTTCCTGCTACGCTGTAGCCGCAACTTCGGCCGTCCTCGAGTTCTCTACCTGCCCCTTGGGTTGGAAATCTTCTCGCATCAACTTCCGAGAAGTCCGAGGGGCGAGACTAGTCTGGTTGACTTTCAGCGACCAGCAATAGGTTATCGACACAGCGGAGACAGTCGGTTCCCGGCCGATCGGAACCACTAGTTCTGTTTTATCAATCTGGTGAGATCCACGTCACTAATCAGTGCCGGTGTACGGGAGCAAGCGACTTGCCGATCGCGACTCGCCAGGATCAAAGCCCGTCCACGGTTACACAGCAGCGAGGCCGCCTCGAAATTCCGTCAGACTCGGCCTAGCTGCTCTCGCGGTTCCCCAAAAGTAGTCCGTCGAGGAAATACTGGTCGAACTTCGCACGTGTTGGCACATGTCGGGCCTCATAGTAGAGCGTCGGCTTATCGGCTGATCTGCAGCATTTTCTGGAACGAATGCATCGAAAGGAGGGCGGATGATGCGCTTGCGCACAATTGTTCAGGGGGGTGTGCTGATCTCGGTTGGATTGGCAATCGTGGTACCTGGCGCACTCGCTGGAACTTCTGATGCTTTCTGTGACTCAACGTTGATCACGCTTGACGAGGCCAACGGCTATCGAGAGCGAGATGGCAATCGATGTGAGGGGACATTCGCGTCGCGCTACGGTGCGCTAGAGTTGTCTCTCCGGTCGCTTACCTACGGAAGCGAGGAAGGAGCGGTACGCGCAACGAACGGAAGTCTCGCGGTAGGCTGGAAATACTCGATAGAGAATCCGCTCAGGATTCGTGTGAGAGCCTTAGAGAGCGTGTCGTATGGGATGGATACGCAAGTAACTACCAGCGATCGGGCTTTTGAATGGCCGTCAACTATCTCGAATTCGCTTGAGATAGCTCCGCAGAGTTTGGGCGTTATCGCTGAGACCACGGTCCTGATTGGCGACCACAAGGTGAATGCGTACGTACCTATCTATAGAAATCCCGATGAATCTCGCTCGGACAAAAAGTGTCTTTACCATCTTGTGATCGCTCCGAACGCCGAGTTCGACAAGTTGGAAATGGCGTTGGACTCGCTACAGCGCGACGGATCCGCGAAGAACATCCAGCCGTTCACGGAACTGCCGGTTGCCTACATAGACCGCTCGAGGTTCGACTACTGGCTTGACTGCTCGAGTCGGGGATACGTCCTGCGAGTAAGATTTAGAGGCGTCTACTCGACGGGCGCCCGTTCCAGTGAGAAGCAAATCATTATCGTCGATTGGGACGGAGGCGCGGTGCATTGAGCATGGACGGGGCTCCTACTCGTGACGAGATCCGCGCGGTGTCGAGACGGCTTAGTGCAAAGATCGACGACTTGGCGCGCCGAGTAGCGGAAACCGGCGAGTTGTCGTCGATCGATGTTAACGAGCTAGAGCAGGCGAATCGGGCGTTGGAAATTGTTGAGAGGCATCACTCTCGACATTGGTCTCGGCGGTGGGCCAACTCGATGGGCTTTGCCTTCATCGTACTCGCAGTGCTGATTCTATTCGCTATCAGGGCGAAAAACGTACCGATATCTCTTGAAGTAGACGCGGCGTCGGTCTCGCTAACCACTAGTCAAGACTTCCAATTGCTGAGTCCGCTGGCAGATTTGAGTTGGGTACAGATCGACGGAGCCGCAAGCGTTTCCTCGTCCGAGGGCCTGTTTGAACAGACAACCGCCCGCATTCAGCGAATTGTTCTGCGGACCACCGAAGCCAACGAGGTGAATCGGCTGTCTTGGGAGGGCGCGCTCGTCCCACGAGACGCAACTCTCCGAATCGCGATTAGTCGGGGAAGACTGTCTCTTCAAATTCGTGAAGGAGCCGACCCGTTCGATCTCGCTTTCAGCGTCCCTCCAGAGGCCGAGATTCTTACGGATCCGCATCGAAACCGGGCGTTGGCGAGGACCTGGACGCCCCTTGTTGTCCGGACTGAGGGTGCGGCAGTCCGCATCGCGGCCGCGGGAAAAGACTATAGCGGTGCTATCCGCGCTGGGGTCCCGCTGGCTCGCCTGGAGTTTTCCGAAGAGTATCAGCCGATTCCCGAACATATCGCATATCGTTCGACCATACAGAGAGGAACTCTGCGAATCTCCGGCGAGAAACGAAAACTCAAAACTGGCGATCGCATTGAAATCGGCGGCGCAGTGATTCTCAACGCACTCGAAGTACTGCCCGCGGGACTGCGTATCTCCGTCAGCGGTCGACTGGATGACCTTAGAGTCAATGGCCGCGACGAAACCCCATCGATGCTATCGTTGATTCAATCCTCGCCGAACCTTGCGCTTGTTTTGGCAACCATTGCGGCTGCTTTCTCGTTTGTTCGATCGATTCCTACTTGGAGAAGTTAGGATATGCGGTTTTTGCGGAATCTCTTGCTCGTGGCATCTGCATCTCTATTAATCTGTACCCAAGCGTACGCTTCTCATTATCCAAACTATAGAGCTTGGGCGTCGTGGAATTCCTATGTCGTCATTCTTCGTGTGGAAACTGGCGGGGGATGGAATATCGGCGCGGGAATTTTGATCGCTATTGACGATAGACGTGCTCAGGTCATTACGGCGCAACATCTATTTGAACCCAGCGGCGAACACAGATTGATCGAAGCTTCGGTTTTTGGCGGAGCGAGTCCCTGCAAGGCGCGGCTTGTTCATGAGTCGCGCGATCTCGATCTTGCGCATGTTGAGCTTCTCGACTGTGCAGGACTGCCGAAGGAGGCGGATGCTGGTTTTTCGGTACGTCGCGGAACTCGTGCGGTGCAGCCTGGCGATATGGTGTTCTCGGTGGGGAATGGGCAGGGTGCCCGATGGTCGCATACGCCGCCAGGCGACGCGTTTGTCAGCAGAACGAGTGGCAGCAAAGTGCGATTTCAATCCGAGACGGTTAGAGAAGGGTTCTCGGGCGCGCCACTTCTCGATAGGGATTGCGAGCTCGTAGGGATGATCACCGAGGGCAATGCTGAGTATGTGGATGCGTTGTCTCTTGAGGCGATCCTATCGCAGCTTGAGTTTTGGGGCGTAGTTCCAAGTCTCTTGACGCCTCGCCCAACTTCGTCGCGATTCGCAAAAATCGATGGCCTGAAGAGCGACACTGCCGGGTTCTCCCAGCAAGTGAGCGGGTTCTTCCAGAACTCGGAGCGAGCTTCGGCGTTGGTGATTCAGTACTCGGCGAGTCCCGATGTCCCCGAGGAATTTGAGGTTGCAGAGGAGCAGGATGGAGAATACGGGCCGACTGTCTTTGCACGAGAAGCTGTGGCTCGAGTTGTGTCCGATGGGAAGGAAGTCGCCAGCCTCACGGGTCACCACCTGCGCTTCAGGGGCGTGTGTCGCGGTCTTGAGAGCGGACGCGACGAACTAATCTTCGATATCCATCAAGGTGGGAACGGCTGGAGTGGATCGGTCTACCATGTTTTCTTTGATGCCCTTGCCAAAACGTTTCGTGTCAATACGGGCGGAGATTTGGGCGAGGCGCAGGCAGGCGATCTTGGTGTTCAGTGCGTTCGCACGTATGAGCGTGATCTCATTCCCTGCGCTTGTGACCTTGGTAGCTCCAAGCATCAGTGGCACGAAGTAGCCGCGCTCCAGGCGGATCCTTTAGCGGACGAGGCTGGTGGGCAAGATGGTGACGGACCGATCTCCGCGGAGGCAACTACGGCCTTCTCTCGTCAGTTCTCCGTCGACGATGTCTCCTCCTTTGACGAAGGGTCCTCCTTTGAGGAAGGGCCGCGTTCGGTAAGACTCGCATTTCGAACCCTTCCGTATGACTCGCTTCTGCTTGCCCGTCGGGATGGGGTTTCAGTCCGCACGATGGCATCGACACCGAAATGGATGATTTCCGTGCTGAGTGCCGGGCGCAATATTGATGAGGAGCAGGTTGTCGTTCTCGATGACCGAGAACGCCGTAAGCTTACGTCAGTTTACAACATTCCTTGTGGGTCTTCGAAAGTGGGATGCTTTACTCCGCAGCAAGTGAAAATTCGAGGCAACGAGCTTTGCGCGATTTTCTGTACAAGTTGTATGTTCTGGGGAGAGTATGCCCGGTACTTAATCGACCTGGAGACGCTCGAGGCTAAACTGGTTCAGGAAGAGTCGATTGATCTTGATGACGCCAACGTGGATTGCTGGACTCTCTTGGATGCCGGAAAGAAGTAGGTCGGCCTAGCCGGGTTTAACCGGATCCGAGCGACTTGTCCCTGCGTTAGCTGTTGCGCACCGTCGCGCAGCCCCTGCGCGAATAGACGGCAAAAAAGCGGGGACGCCGAGCTTAGGGGCACGCAGCGGAAGTACCTTCGCGGGCTCGCTCACTCGCTGAATCCCGTCGTGCATGTCGGAAACGCGGGGTTGACGGAGTCCGTGATCGCCGCGACGCACCGCGCTCTCGACGACCACGAGCTCATCAAGGTGAAGATCGCGGCCGAACGCGACGAGCGCTCTCGCATCGCGGCCGAGCTGGAAGAAGGCTGCCGTGCGCATCTGGCGGGCGAGATCGGGACGATCGCGATCCTCTACCGGCCGCACCGGGATCCGGAGAAGCGGAAGATCACGCTTCCGGCCCGCGCTGCCGCGCCGGAGTAGCGGCGATCCATCGGGTGGACGGGGAGCGCGACTGCCCGCGTCAGCGTCCCGTGTTGATGAAGTTGGAGACGTCGAAGTCTTCCGGCTTCGAGCCGTCCCTGTCGCCCCACCAGTAGTACCACATCTCTTCGTTCGGGGCGTCGGAGGCCGGGAACTCGCAGCGCGTGGTGTGCTCCTGCTGCATGTCGAAGACCGTCAGCGCCTGAATGAAAGTGGTCGGGTAGGGGTACACGGCTGTCTTCGCGTACGACATCGGCTTGTTGGAGCCCGCCTTCCACTGCTGGATGTAGGCGCGCCACAACTGGCCGTCGTTGTCGTAGACCTCGGTGTACGGGATGTGCCACGACTCGGCGTCCACGTAGATGACGCGCAGGCTGAAGTTGTAGCCCGTCAGGCGTGAGCGTGCCGCGAGGATGTAGGTCTCGCGCGGCTCCCAGGCGTCGTCGAACATGAAATCGGCCGGCTTGGGCAACCACTTCGCCGGTTCGTGCATCGCATGAAAGGACGCCAGCAGCGTTTTTTTCCCGAGCAGCTGCCAGTCGAACCAGGCGGGATTGCCGGCGAAGCCGGCGTAGCTGTCGAGGTCGACGTCCTGGCCGAACACACCTTCCGACCGCTGCGCGGTGCTCAGCCGCCGTACTCGCTTGGTCTGGGGATAGTAGAGCCACGAGTCGTCCTGGCGCGCAGGATCCAGGTAGCGGTTGTAGGTGAACCCGGCGCCCTTGAAGTCGAACGGTTCGTTGATCGGCGAAAGCGTTTCGCGCAGGCGGATGCCGTCGGGGGTCGGCCACGTCGGCTTCGGATCCACGAGCAGGCGTCCGACGTAGTAGAGGCGACGGAAATGTCCGATGCGATAGTGGCGCTCCACTTCGACGCCTTCGTTCTCGCGGATGCGCCCGGTCAGGCAACCGAAGTTGCGGCCGTCCACGTCGTCGAACATCTGCCGATTCTCGAAGTTGAAGATCACCTTGATGGCTGCGTCCGGATCGGACGCGGTCACGTCCGGGAACGGCACGCCGGCAACGTAATTGACGAGCGACTTCTTGTCGGCGCTGAGCTGGACCTGCTTGTGGTACTGCTCGGTGGCTGCTGCCCGCGGAGGCTCGTCCACGATTCGCTGCGGCGCGACGACGGTCATGCGACCGCCGCGCTGCAGCGTCCATCGCAGCGACGGCGTCAGCACGTGGGTCCAGCGTTCGGCGTTGTCGTTCGTAAGGATGGTGCCGACCGGCGGCAGGTCGGTCTCCGACACGGCGGCCTCGGCGACCGAACGTCCGGCTGCCGGCGGAGGCTCGGCGGCAACGGGTGCTTCCTGCGTCGCAGGTTCCGGGGCGGTCTTCGTCTCCTGCGCGGCAGGCTCGGGCTCGACCGTCTCGGGAGGCTTCGCCGCGCCGGATTTCGGCTGCGTTTTCGTCGCGGGTTTCGGTGCAGGCTTCGGTGCGACCGCCTTCTTCGGAGCCGGCCTCGCGGCGGGTTTCGGAGCGACTTTCGGCGCCGGCGCGGCAACGGGCTGGGCAGCCGCCGGCTCGCTTCGCGCCGGCTCGGCGGCCGACGGCGCGGCGGGCTTCGGATTCTCGACGCCGAGAAGCCTGCGAAGAAGGTCGAGTTGTTCGGCTTCGGTTGCCGATCGGTATTCGGGCCCGGCCGACTCAGGTGCCGGTCGCGAGCCGGCTTCCTGCGCGATGACTCGCGGAGCGACGGCCCACGAAAGCGTCAGGGCGAAGACTGCCGCGACCAGCCTGCAGGTTCGCGAAAAACGGGACTGCGCCGGATCGACACACGTGTCGCGTCGCCCGGGCCTCGTTGCCCGAAAAGACTGATTCATTGGTATCGGGTCCCTCTTGATGGAGGGGGCGCGCGAGGTTCCCCCCTTGGCACACCCCCCGAACGGGCGGACCTAACAAGGGGAGAACGCGAAAGTCGAGCGCCTGTGCGGCCGGCGCGGCTGCCCCGCCGGGATCCTCACGGGCAACAGCCTCGCGGGGTCCCCTGCCGCTCCGGCGGACGGCTTCCCGCGCGCTCTACCGGGCCGGGGCGCTAGCGTCGGGCGCGTTCCGTCGACCTGGTCGGGGACAAACCCGTGTCGCGTTCGGGCGATGCTGCGTCCGCGCCGTCCGCGTCCTGAAACACGGCCAGGGTCGTCGAGGTCACCATCGTCGTCATCGTCGAGCAGGTGATCGTCGTGCCCGGCGATTCCCAGCCGCAAACGTCGGTAAGCTCGCAGTCCTCGTCGTCGCAGTCGGCTTCGCCGTTGCCGTTGTCGTCGATCTCGTTGTTGCAGATCTCGCAGGCCGCGGGCCCGCCGTCGTGTCCGATGCAGACGGGCGGAGTCTCGTTGCAGAGTGGTGGATTGTAGTTTTCGCAGGTCTGCCGGTGGTAGCACTCGCACTCGCTCCCGGTCGCGAGGCGGAGTGCGACGCTGTCTGCGCTCGAGAAACCGCATTCGAAGAGGTCGGCGATAGGCGGGATCTCGCAGTCGCGGATCCTCACGCGGATGGTGTGACCGTCCGGCAACTGCTCGAACGACACTTCGCAGCCCTCGTTCGCAAGCAGCAGGTCGAGGGCACAGTCGAGGCGCCCGTCCGGCAGTCGCGCGATCGAGGACTTTCCGGCCGCAAGGTCGATTTCCGTGGTGAGGGTCCCGCAGCCGCCGAAGTTGTAGGTGCCGAACCGGAGCGTGACCTTTCCGCCTCCGCCCTCGCAGCCCGCCAGGACTCCGCAGACCAGGGCAACCAGGGCTGCGTGTTCCAGCCGGAGCTTGAGATTGTTCACCATCGATCCTCCATGTCGGGCCTGATGCGTCGGGGCGGTTGCGGGCGTGACCCCTATCACCTGGGTTGATCGGCGCGCAATGCAGAAAGTTCGCGGCCGCGCGGGAGACGCGCGAACTTGCCCGTCCCCGCCTTCCGTTCGAGGCCCCTCAGAAAGCAGCAACGCGCTGGATCAGCCAGAACGCTGCGACGGTGCCGATCGCGTACGGTGGAACCCGCCAGGCCCATACCGGCGGGGTGAACGCGGTGCGGCGCGCCGCGCGGCCCGCCATCGCGAGGACGCCGAACACGGCCGCGACGAACGCGAGCTGTCCGAGCTCGACTCCGACGTTGAAGAACAGCAATGCGACGGGAATCGCCGTCGGCGGCAGGCCGACTTCGGCGAGCGCACCGGCGAACCCGAAGCCGTGGAGGAGTCCGAAGGCGAACGCGACGATCCACGGGTAGCGCTCGGTCAGCCCGGCCTCGCCGCGGCGGCTGTGGACGATCTCGGCCGCGACGAACACGATGCTGAGCGCGATGGCGGCCTCGACCGGAGGCCCGGGCACGTGCACGAATCCCAGCGTCGCCCCGGCGAGGGTCACACTGTGGGCGACGGTGAACGCGGTAACGGTCGCAACCAGCCGGCGCGTTCCCTGCACCAGCAGCAGCAGGGCAAGCACGAAGAGCAGGTGGTCGATGCCGCCGAGGATGTGCTCGATGCCTAGCAGCAGGTAGGTGCGCGCGACCTCCAGCGCGCCCGGCGCCGTTTCCACGAGGAACGATGGAGAAGACGGCGTCAGACGCGTGACCTGCGTGGTGCCGCCGAGGCGTTCGATCCGAACCAGCACGTCGGTGGACGTCGCCGTCAGGCCGGCGATGCGAATCTCGCCTCCCGCAAGTCCGCCTGCGCATTTCGCCGTCCAGCGTTCGGTGTATGCGTTGTTGGCCACGGCGGCCCGCGGCTCGGTCACCGGCGTGCAGTCCGAGGGAAGCTCCACGTAGATTCCGAGACGCAGGTCGTCGCCGCGCGCCGGCACCTTCCAGAGCGCCTCCCAGGTTTCCGGTCCGGACTCGCGCAGCTCGAGGTAAGCCGCGCGCACGTCGTGGGCCGGGGCGGTCGTCCTGAAGGCCGCAACCAGCACGAGAGCGAGAATCGCCGTTCTCACTTGGGCACCGTTCGATCGCCGGAGCTCTCGCGGCCTTCGATCGTGACGACGTAGCGCTCGAGCAAGGCCTCGTAGAACTTCTCGTTCCCAGCCAGTCGTCGCGCGTTCTCCCACTCCCGCCGGACGGCGTCACGCACGTCGGCGAGCTCGGGAAGACCGCCTTCCGTGCGTTCGCGAACGAGGACCAGGTGGGCCCCGTAGCCGGACTCGATCGGACCTTGCCACTCGCCCGGAACGAGTCGTGCCAGGCTCGCCGCGAACTCGTCCCCGAACTGTCTGGCGATCTCGCCGGCCGGCACCGACTGAAACGAGCGTTCGAGGAGCAGCGAATCTCCCAGCGTCGAGCTGTCGGCGCCGGGTCGTCGCAGCTCGGCGAGCGCCTGCGCGATGTCGTGCGCGAGACGCTCGCCGTGTTTGGCGGGATCGAAATACACCTGCTGGAAGCTGAAGCGCGGCTCGACCCGGAACGCTTCGGGATGCGCGCGAAGGTAGGCGTCGAGGTCGGCGTCGCTCGGCTCGGTCTGGGCGACGATGTCGTCGGACACGAACTCCAGCTTCTGCCGCAAGCGGCGCCGGAT
>CAYYVZ010000127.1:0-12229 GCA_964475235.1 uncultured Myxococcales bacterium
GGACGGGAGTCGCGGTGGTCGTCAGCAAGACACCCACCAAGGTGGGAACGAGAACGAATGCTGTCCGCCTCGCGGCGGGACAGCGGCGGCTGGAACGCGAAGGCGATTCGTTCACGGCAGACCTCCTGCTTCCCCGGCCGATCTGGAGGGAGCAAGGAGGGTGCCACCCACCAGAGGCGCGACGAGGTCGTCGCGAAGACCTAAGCAGTTAGAAAGTCAGATGAATTTTGCTGGCAACCCGGCACGGCGGGACGGCGGACCGTCGGGCCCTGCCGCGCAGCGTCAAACACGGGAATCGAGGGCTCCCCGATTCGCCATCCTGGGAACCATCATTCCGTACCAGTACGAGGAGAGGGCCGGCCCTTCGCCCCGGCGCCGTCGTCCGGATACTGCCGCCGCGCTACTCGCGCAGCAGCACGTCGGCGCCGAGCCGCATGCGCTTGAGAAGGTTGCGCAGCAGCTCGTGCTTCTGAACCTGGGCGCGCAGCGTGACGATGGCCTTGCGCTCGAGCCGGTAGCGATCGAGCTTCTTCGGCTTGGGTGCGACGGACCTGCCGGCGAGATCGTCGAGCGGCTTCCAGAACGTTTCGATCGGGTGTCCCCAGATCTCGAGGTCGGCCGGGTCGAGCCGCGAAACGATCTGCTTGCAGAGCGCGAGGCGCGCGGGGTTGCCGCTGATCTCGCCGGCCCACTTGTGGAGTGACGCCGTCGAAGGACGCGAGTGTTTGGCGACGCCGATCGGGTCGCCGAGTCCCTTGGCCTCGTGCTCGTGCTTGCCGTAGTCGACCGCGTCCGGCTCGTGCGGGACGCCGAGGAACCCGAATACGCCCTGCATGATCGTGTCGGGATCTTCCACGAGCTTCTCGTAGATCACCGGGTGAACCGGCGCCTTCTTCTCCCGCAGGAACTTCGCGATCGCGGGCACGTAGCGCTCGGTGATCGGGTTGTACGCGTGCGCAGCTTCGTAATCGCTGTCGAAGAAGGACTCCGCGAAGGAGCTGAACACGGCGAGCGGATGGCGCGTCAGCACGACGAACTTCGCGTTCGGATAGATGCGCGCGATGAAATCGAGCACGAGCCCGTAGGCCGGGGTCTTGTCGAGGAAGTAGCGCTTGTTCGGCCTGGTCGCGAGCATGCGCAGGTAGAGCGTGTCGGTATAGGCCCGGCACGCATCGACGTAGTCCTGCTCGCCGCCGGGGAGGTCGGCTACGAACTCCTTCGTCGATTCGGCCGCGAGCACGTGGTCGAAGGGCGCCTTGTCCACGTTGGCGAAGTAGCCGAGGTGCGCCAGCGGCGTCAGCAGGTGGGGCTCCGGCCGGCCGTAGACCAGCGAGTGCGACGAGATCATGCGCGCCAGCATCGTGGACCCCGAGCGCGGGGACCCGACTACAAAAATCACCTTCTCTTCCATGGGAACGGGCAACCTACCGAACGGGGGACGGACGATCAACGAGCCGGCGGAAGGCTCACGGGGACTCGGGAAGCCGCGTATCGAGCCAGCGCCAGAGGTTGGCGAGGACTTCGTCGCGGTTGATGTCGTTGAACATCTCGTGGCGACCTTCCTCGTAGAGCTGCACGGTGATGTCGGGCGAAGACGACGCGCGGACCCAGATCTCGGCGCCCTCGGCGCTGCAGAGGCGATCGTGGGTGCCGTGAATGAGGAGGATGGGCTGCCCGATCTCGTCCGCGCGGCCGACCAGCAGCATCACTCCCTCGGCGAGCCGGTAGGACAACTCCTCCTTCACGCGCTCGCGCAGGACCAGGGGGTCTTCCATGTAGGCCCGCTGGGCTTCGGGATCCCGGCTCAGACGCGTTGCGTCGACCCGTCTTCCCCCTGCCTCCATGATCGGCACGATGGCCGGGCTGGACAGGACCACCAAGTCAGGCGACGGCTTCCGCTCGAGCAGGTAAGCCGCAACGATGAGTCCCCCCATCGAGTGACCGAGCAGGACGAGGGGCCCGCGCGGCGACTCGCGCCGCACCATGGAAACGAACGTGGAAAGGTCATCGAGGAAGAAGGCGAAATTCTCGACGGTGCCTGTCTCGCCGCCCGAGCGGCCGTGGCCGCGGTGATCGAGCGAGTGAACGGCAAGTCCGCGAGAAGCAAGGAAGCGCCCGACGTGATCGTAGCGGCCGCTGTGCTCGCTCATCCCGTGGACGAGCACCATGACGCCCCGCGGCTGTCCCTCGGGAAGCCAGGCCCGGCGAAAGATCGTGACTCCCGAAGCTCCCTGGAACGAGCCTTCGGTTGTCGTGACCGCGCGGCTCGCGCCCGGATCGGAGGGAACGCCCGGAACGGGAGACGCGCTGTTCGCTCGTGTGCGGGTTTCCATGGCGATCATCTTAGGGTGAGCAAAATAACGAGTCGAGGAAGTTCAGAAACGTTCACCGGCCATGCGAAGACGTCGTTTCGAACGCACTCGCGAAACGAAACACGCCGCCCCGCTCCGATCACAGAATGCGCCGTAATCAGGCGATATTCCGCAACGAAATTCCTTGACGGGGTTCGGGCGTTTCCATACAAAAGCGTCTCTTCGAGGCTGCGGGGCCTCGGGAGGAGAACAGCAAATGCTCGAATCGGCACTGATCGTGGCCGGCCTCGTGCTCATCGGATGGCTTTTCCCAGAAGCCTGAAAGCGCCCAACGCCCGATAGACGGACCGGCCCACAAAAGAACGAATGACCAGGTGTAGAGGGGGTCGAGAGCGCAAAGCTCCGACCCCCTCCGCTTTTGGGGACGAGACCCGGGCCGCGGCGAGATTCCGTTTTTCAGTGCAGCGTATCGCGATCGGTCCAGCCGCGACCCCGCAGCTGCTTTCGAAGACGCCAGCGGTCGGCCTGGCGCCGCCACCTTCGAAGCGTCGCCGACGAGAACGGCCGGAATCCGTCGACCCCCTTCCAGCGAAGATACGCGTAGCCGAATCCCATGCCGCCGAGATGCGCGGCATGCGCGATGCCCGTACCCGTCGACTGAATGGCCTGCATCGTCTCGAGCAGGATCAGGAAGACGATGAGGTAGCGCACGCGAATCGGCAGCACGAAGTAGAGGTAGACCTGCCGGTTCGGGAACCACATCGCGTAGGCCATCAGGATGCCGTAGATCGCCCCCGACGCACCGACGCTCGGAATCGTCGTGCCGAGGCGCACGAGCGTGAACAGGATGCCGCCGCCGACGGCGCACACGAAGTAGTAGCGAAGGAAGAACTGCGAACCCCAGCGCGGCGCGAGCTCGGAGCCGAACATCCACAGCGCGAACATGTTGAGCGCGAGATGCAGCGCTCCGCCGTGCAGGAACTGGTACGTGAAGAGGCGCCAGATCTCGCCGTGCTGCACGAAGAGGGGAATGAGGCCGAATTCGCGCGCCGCCCAGTCCCCCGTCATCGTCTGGACGAAGTAGCAGGCGACGTTGACTGCGATCAGGCGCGCGACCACCGGCGGCACCGGTCCGCCCGGCCCGAACCGGAGGTTCGGGCGTGCGCCGCCCGGAGATCCGTAGCCGAAGGGTCTCAACGCCTTCCTGGTCTCGAAATCACGATCATAGCCAGGTCAGCCAGCGCGCGTACTCGGGCCGCTCGCCGCGGATCGCCTGGAAATAGGCCGCCTGGAGCTTCTTCGTCACGGGTCCCGGACCGCCGGTTCCGATCGTGCGGTCGTCGAGCGAGCGCATCGGCGTCACCTCGGCGGCCGTTCCGGTGAGAAAGGCTTCGTCGCAGATGTAGATTTCGTCGCGCGTGAAACGCTCCTCCGTCACCTCGACGCCGTCGGCGCGCAGCAGCTCGATGGCCGTCGCGCGCGTGATGCCTTCGAGGACGGTGGCGATCGGCGGTGTCTTCACGCGGCCGTCGCGCACGATGAAGAGGTTCTCTCCGCAGCCCTCGGCGGCGTATCCGTCGGTGTCGAGCATCAGCGCCTCGTCGTAACCGCCGCGACGCGCCTCGTTGCTGGCGAGGATCGAGTTCACGTAGTGACCGACGGCCTTGGCCTTGGTCATCAGCGTGTTGACGTGCATGCGCTGGAAGCTCGAAGTGCGTACCCGGATACCCTTGGCGATCCCCTCGTCGCCGAGGTAGCTGCCCCACGGCCAGACGGCGATCGAGACGTGGATGGGATTCACGTACGCGGAGCCGAGACCCATCTCCCCTTCGGCCACGTAGGCGAGCGGCCGGATGTAGCAGGCCTTGAGCTCGTTGGCGCGAATCGTCTGGAGGCAGCCCTCGATGAGCGCATCGACGCCGTAGGGTGATTCGATGCCGAGGATGTTGCACGACTGGACGAGCCGGACGATGTGCTCGCGAAGCCGGAAGACGGCCGAGCGACCGTCCGTGCACTCGTAGCAGCGGATTCCTTCGAAGGCGCCGACTCCGTAGTGAAGCGTGTGCGTGAGCACGTGCACCCGGGCTTCGTCCCAGGGCACCAGCGTGCCGTTCATCCAGATGCTCTTTCCCTTTTCCACGGGCGGCTTCGTATCGGCCGTGGGGGCCAAGGTCAACGAAACCGCATCCGGGGTCGGTGGAAGCCGTGCGACGAGCGTTCAGCCCGGCGGAACGGCCGGCGCCGAGAAATGACGCTCGTAGATCGCGCGGACTTCCTCGCGAATGCGATGGTAGTCGGCGAGAAGGCGCTCGCCGGGGGCGTCGCCGTCGTAGCCGAGCCGCACGGCCAGCGGGGCGACGCTGGCAGCCTCGGTGCCGAGCTCCTCGACGGCGCGGTCGCGCTCGAGGCGAAGCCGCGCTTCGAGGCGGCGCAGGAAGCGGTAGTGCGAGAGCAGCGTGGACGCGTCGGCCGCGTCGAGCGCACCGACCTCGCGTAACGCCTCGATGGCCTCCGCCGTCGCGCGCTTTCGAACGGAAGGATGAGCGGCGCCCATGCGAAGCTGAAGCATCTGCACGAGGAACTCGATGTCGACGATGCCGCCGCGCCCGGTCTTGATGTTGAGGCGGCCTGCATCCTCCCCCGACAGCTCGTTCTCGACGCGGCTGCGGAGGTTCGCGATCTCGGCCGCACCTTCGGTGCCGAGCGAGGCAGTCCAGACTCGTGCGACGAGCGCCTCGTCGATGCGCGCCGCAAGATCGGGGTCGGCGTAGACGACGCGCGCCCGAATGAGCGCCTGGCGCTCCCAGAGGTCGGCTTCGCGGGCATGATACTCGAGGAAGCTCGCGAGCGACGTCACCAGCGGCCCGCTGTGGCCCGACGGGCGCAGCCTCGCGTCCACTTCGTAGACGACGCCGTCGCGCGTCCGCGCCGTCATCAGCGCGATGAACTTCTGCATCCACTTCGTCACGAGGACATGCGCGTCGGGGTCGTAGCCGTCCGCTCCTGCCTGGTAGACGAAGATGAGGTCGAGGTCCGATCCGTACGACATCTCGCGCGCGCCGAGCTTGCCCATGCCGATCACGGCGAGCCGCACGCGCTCCCACGGCCCCTTGACCCGAAGCGAGACGATACGCCGGGCGGCTTCGACCGCTTCCGTCAGCGCAACCTCTGCCAGCGTGCTGAGCGCGCGGTGCACCGAGTCGGGAGGGAGCGCGCCCGCGAGGTCGCCGAGGCCGATGCGCAGCAGCTCGGTGACGCGGAAGCGCCGCAATGCGACCAGCACGGCTTCCTCGTCGGCGGGATCCTCCGGCATCGCTGCAAGCAGCGTCTCGCGCAGCTCTTCGGCCGTCGGCTCGGGACGCGTGACCGAGTCGATGCGCACGAGCGAGTCGAGCAGCTCCGGATGACCGACGAGGTGGCCCGCAAGGTAAGGGCTGCTCGCGAACAGCGAGACGAGGATCTCCATCGTCTTCGGCGAGCCGCCGAGCAGCGCGAGGTAGCTCGTGTGCGCGCCGGTGCGAATCAGGAACTCGACGAGCCCCGACAGCGCGCGCGACGGATCGGACGAGCGCACGACCGCGTCGAGAAGATGCGGCGCGAGCGCCTCGACGGCGCGGCGGCGCTGCGGACTGGCCGGGCCGCGAAGCCTTCCCTGGTAGATGCGCGCGAGGTTGCGCGCCGCCTCCGCCCCGCCCTGCACGCCCATGCGTTCGAGGATCACGCCGGCGTCGTCGAGCCGTCCGTCGGCAATCTGGCCGAGCACGGCGAGCGCCATCGGATCGTTTACGTGCTCGGGCCGCGTCTCGCCGGGCCTCAGCTCGAGAAAGCGCACGAACAGCTCGTGCACCCGGTGCGTGTGATGTTCCCAGTCGTGCTCGAACGCCGCGACCTCGTCGGGTGACGCGGGGGCGCCGCGGCGGCCCGTTCCGTAGCCGAGACGCCGGGCCAGGCAGAGGATGTCTTCGGGGCGCTGCGGAAGCGTCTGCGTCTGGCGCTTCTCTTCGACCTGCACCGCGTGCTCGACGTTGCGCAGGAAAAGGTAGGACTCGCGCATCTCCGCCGCTTCGCCCGACGAAAGAAGCGATTCGGATTCGAGCGAGTCGATCGCGCGGCGCGTGCTGACTCCACGAACGCTCGGCACGTGCCCGCCGTGAATGAGTTGCAGCACCTGCACGACGAACTCGAGCTCGCGAATTCCGCCGCGCCCGATCTTGACGTTGCGCGTGCCGGGCTTGAGCAGCGCGAGCTCGGCGTCGATGCGGTCCTTCATGCCGCGAAGGTCTTCGACGGTGTCGTAGTCGAGGTGCCGCCGGTAGATGAAGGGCTCGAGCCCCGCCAGGAAGCGGAAGCCGAGGGCGAGGTCGCCGGCCACCGGCCTTGCCTTCGCGAGCGCGCCGCGCTCCCACGTGTCACCCCACCCTTCGTAGTAGTCGAGCGCGACGCCGACCGGGTTCACCGGAAGGCCGTTGACACCCTCCGGCCTCAGGCGAAGGTCGACGCGAAACACGACGCCGTCGCTCGTCGTCTCGCCGACCGCGCGCGTGACGGCCGAGGCGAGGTGCGAGAAGAACTCGCGCGCGGGCGGACTGCCGGGGCCGATCTCGTCCGACTCGTACATGTAGACGAGATCGACGTCGGAGCTGTAGTTGAGCTCGCCGCCGCCGAGCTTCCCCATCCCGAGCACGACGAAGCCGAGGGGCCGGCCGTCGGGAGCCACCGCATCTCCGTGCTGCCGGGCCAGCAGCCTGCGAGAGTGCTCGAGCGCGATGCCGATCGAAACGTCCGCCAGCAGCGTCAGCGCGGTCACGGTTTCGTCGAGGGTCGCGAGGCCGAGCAGGTCGCGCGCGCCGATGCGGTACATCTCGGCGGCCGCGGCGCGCCTCAGCGAGCGATGCAGCGTCGCGACGTCCGCGTCGTCGCCCGGCCCGCATGCGGCGTGAAGCTCTTCTCGCGACGGCGGAGGAAGAAGGTAGCGCTCGGCGAAGGCGGCCCATTCGCCGCCGCGCGCGACGAGCAGTCTGGCGAAGTAGGGACTCCCTCCGAGAACGAACGCGAGATCGCCGAGGCGGGCTTCGTTCCACGCGAGCAGCGGCCCCGTTCCGGCCGACTCGACGAGGCGCTCGAAGGCACCGAGTGCCTGCGCCGGCGACGGGGAAGCTTCGACCGCCGCGTCGAACGCCTTGCGCCAGGACGCGTGCGCAACGTCGAGCACGGCCTGGAGCGCGGTGGTCATCTCAGAGCGAGGAGCCCGATGCGGCCGTCGCGAGACCTTCCAGGGAGGAAGAGACGGGAGACTCGAGGGAGGTCGTCGCGATCTCGATCCCGGAGCGCGAAGCCCAGGCGGACCACTCCGCTTCCGCCCGGACAGCCATTGCTTCCTTCTTCTCGCGGCCGCGCGCGCGACCGTCGAGCGGCGTGAAGAGGCCGTAGTTCGCATTCATCGGCTGAAAATCCTTGCGTGCCGCGTCGGTGATGTACGCGAGCAGCGACCCGAGCGAGGTCGTCGCGGGCGGCGCCACGGTCGCAAGCCCCTCGGCCAGGCGAACGGCGTTGATGCCGGCGAGCATGCCGGCAGCCGACGACTCGACGTAGCCTTCGACGCCGACGAGCTGTCCGGCGACGAAGAGCGACTCGCGGCCCTTCATCTGCAGCGTCGGGCGCAACGCAACCGGCGAGTTGATGAACGTGTTGCGGTGAAGGCTGCCGAGCCGGACGAACTCGGCCTTCTCGAGGCCGGGAATCATGCGGAAAACGCGGCGCTGCTCCGGATACGTCATCTTCGTCTGGAAGCCGACGATGCTCCAGAGCCGTCCCTCGGTGTCGTCCTGGCGAAGCTGCACCACGGCGTGTGCGCGGCGACCCGTGCGCGGGTCGTTCAGACCCACCGGGCGCATCGGCCCGAACGCGAGCGTGTCGCGGCCGCGGCGTGCGATCTCCTCGACCGGCATGCAGCCTTCGAAGTGCACGCAGCGCTCGAAGCTCTTGTGCGGCATCTTTTCGGCCGCGAGGATCGCGTCCACGAGCCTTTCGTACTGCTCGCGGTCGAGCGGGCAGTTGATGTAGTCGTCCCCGCCCTTGCCCCAGCGCGCCGCACGAAATGCCACGTTCATGTCGATCGAGTCGGCGGTGAGGATGGGCGAGATCGCGTCGTAGAAGTACAGATGAGCGCTGCCGACCATTGCGGCGAGCTCCTGCGACAGCGCAGGCGACGTGAGCGGTCCGGTCGCGAGGATGACGATGCCGTCCGACGGCACGCTCGTGATCTCGCCGCGGAAAATGCGAATGCCCGGCAGCGACTCGACGGTTTCGGTGATGCGCTCGGCGAACTTCACGCGGTCCACCGCGAGAGCCGATCCGGCCGGCACGCGCGTCCGGTCGGCGACGCTCATGATCAGCGAGTCGAAAGAGCGCATCTCCCGCTTGAGGATGCCGACCGCCGTCATCAGCGAGTCGTCGCGCAGCGAGTTCGAGCAGACGAGCTCGCCGAACATCGGCGTCTGGTGGGCTTCGGTCGAGACTTCGGGCCGCATCTCCCACAGGTCCACGCCGTAGCCGCGGCGCGCAACCTGCCAGGCAGCCTCGCTGCCGGCGAGTCCGCCTCCGACGATGGTGATGCGCGGCCGCGTGTCCGCGGAGCCCCCGCTCACCCTTCGGCTTCCTGCAGGAGCGGACCTTCGTCGGTGGCTTCGGAGTACCCGCAGCCTTCCTTCACGCAGCGGCGCACCGTGCCCGCGCGCTTGGTCGTCTTCTCGACGATGAACGGCGCTTCGCACTCGGGGCAGGGCGTCTCGACCGGCTTGTCCCACAGCGCGTACTTGCACTCCGGATACCGGTTGCAGCTGTAGAAGATCTTTCCGCGGCGCGAGACTTTCTGCACGAGCTCGCCTTCGCCGCAGCCACCCATGTCCGCCGGGCACTTGATGCCGAGCGGGATCGGCGTGTTCGCCGACTTCACGTTCTTGCACTCGGGGTAGGCCGAGCAACCGAGGAAACGGCCGAACTTGCTGAACTTGTACGCCATCGCCGAGCCGCACTTCTCGCAGACCTCGTCGGTCTCGTCGGCCGCGTCGAGCACGATCGAGCCGTCTTCCTTGCGCGTGAAGTTGCCCGTGAACTTGCAGTCGGGGTAGCCGGGGCACGCCGCGAACTCGCCGTTGCGTCCCCACTTGATCACCAGCGTCTTGCCGCACTTCGGGCACGGGAGATCGGTCTCGGTGACCTCGCGCTTGACGTCGCGCATCTCGATCTTGGCGCGGTCGAGATCGGCGCGGAACGGCGTGTAGAACTTGCGCGTGGCGTCGAGCCAGCCGGTCTTGCCCTCTTCGACGCCGTCGAGCTGGTCTTCGAGATCGGCCGTGAACTCCGGATTGAGGATGTCGGCGAACGACTCGACGAGCAGGTCGGTGACGAGCGTGCCGAGCTCCGTCGGCACGAGGCGGCGCTGTTCGTCCTGCCTCACGTATTCGCGACCGATGATGGTCGACATGATCGCTGCGTAGGTCGACGGCCGCCCGATGCCGCGCTCTTCGAGCTCGCGGATGAGCGTGGCCTGGGTGAAGCGCGGTGGCGGCTGCGTGAAATGCTGGGACTTGAGCAGCTCGTCGAGCGCGACTTTCTCGCCTTCCTGGAGATCGGGCAGCGTTCCCGAATCGTCGTTCTCGTCGGGCGCGTCGCGCCCTTCTTCGTAGACACGCAGGAAACCGGCGAAGCGCAGCACCTGGCCGCTTGCGCGGAAACGTCCGCCGGCGGCTTCGATATCGACGGAAGTCTGATCGTAGACGGCCGGCGACATCTGGCTCGCGAGGAAGCGGTTCCAGATGAGCGTGTAGACCTTGAACTCGTCGGACGGCAGGAATTCCTTCACCTTCTCCGGCGGGTAGTCGAGCGAGGTCGGACGGATGGCTTCGTGCGCGTCCTGAGCGCTCTTCTTGGTGCGATACGCGTTGGGCGAGGATGGTGCGAAGGCGTCGCCGAAGGTGTCGCGCACATAAGCGAGCGCTGCGGCCTGGGCATCCGGCGAGACGCGCGTCGAATCGGTACGCATGTACGTGATCAGACCGGTTGTGCCGTCGGCGCCGAGCTCGATGCCTTCGTA
The DNA here is from genome assembly GCA_964475235.1 of uncultured Myxococcales bacterium. GTDB lineage: Bacteria > Desulfobacterota > Binatia > UBA1149 > CAITLU01 > DATNBU01. The sequence continues at coordinate 10,408 of CAYYVZ010000127.1, forward strand.
GAGACGCTGCGCGGCCGACATCGTGCGTCGCGGCTGGAAGCCGTGCTTGCGCGACGCTTCCTGCTGAAGGGTCGACGTGATGAAGGGCGGCGCCGCGCGGCGCTGCCGTTCGGTACGCTTGACCTCCGTGACGGCCCAGTCGGTCGCTTCCTTGAAGCGCTTCTCGAGGTCGCGCGCCTGCTGCTCGTCGGAGATGTAGAAGCGCTTGCCGTCGGCCTTGGCTTCGGTCTCGCCCGCGGCGCTGTCGGCACGCAGCCCTTTCAGGTCGATCTTGCGTCCGTCGACTTCGACGAGGCGCGCCTCGAAGACCTGCTCGTTGTTTGCGCCGGGATGGAGCTTGGCCGTGATCTGCCAGTACTCCATCGAAACGAAACCCTGGATCTCGCGCTCGCGCTCGACGAGCAGCCGCACGGCCACCGACTGCACGCGGCCGGCCGACAGGCCGCGGCGAACCTTGTCCCACAGAAGCGGGCTGATCTGGTAGCCGACGAGACGGTCGATCACGCGGCGCGCCTGCTGGGCTTCGAACTTGCTCGTGTCGATGATGCCCGGCGACTTGAGCGCCTTCTGGACGGCGCTCTTGGTGATCTCGTTGAAGAGGACGCGGTGGACGCCGCCCTTGAAGTTCTTCGGAACGACGTGCTCGCGGATGTGGTAGGCGATCGCCTCGCCTTCGCGATCCGGATCGGGCGCCAGGAAGATGGTCTCCTTGCCCTTGGCCGCGGCCTTCAGTTCCTTGATGACCTTGGCCTTGCCCCGGATGACCTCGTAGTCCGGCTCGAAGTCCTTCTCGACGTCCACCCCGAGCTTGCTCTTGGGCAGGTCGACGAGGTGTCCCACCGAGGCGAGAACCTGGTAGTCGCGCCCGAGGTAACGGGCCAGGGTTTTGGCCTTGGCGGGCGATTCGACGATGACGAGGTTCTTGGCGGCCATGGGGTCCCGGGGGTCTTCCTTATAAGAATGGGCTGCGTCGGCGCGGGGCTGCGGGGAGTCACGGACAGGTGCGAAAGCGCCCGTGGGCCTCCCGCCGGACCAGGCCGTCCAGTTCGAGGGCCGTTAACTGGGGCAGAACTCGTGTGCCGTCAAGTCCGGTGACCGCACATATCTCGTCCGACGTGGCCGCTCCGGAGTCGATTGCGGCCAGTACAGACGCCGTCTCGGGGTCCAGGCCCGCCAGACGATTCTCTTTGTTTTTCGTACGTTTGGATGTCTCCTTCCGAAACAGTCCGGACCAGCCCCGGACGGCCCCCAGATCGGCTACCCCACAAAATGGCGTGGCGCCCTGGGACAGGAGCCCATTCGTCGCCTCCGACCAAGGGGAGTCGATCGGGCCCGGCACGGCGAAGACGTCCCGCCCCTGGTCCAGCGCATGCCGCGCGCTCGCGAGCGAACCGCTGCGCTGGCCGGCCTCGACGATGACGAGCGCCTGGCACAGACCCGTGATCAGCCGGTTGCGATACGGGAAGAGGGCCGGCAGCGGCCGGTTCCCCGGCGGCTGCTCCGAGAGCACGAAACCGCCCGAGTCCACGATCCTGTCTGCCAGCGACGTGTGCTCGCCGGGATAGATGCGGTCGAGGCCGCCGGCCAGCACGGCAGCCGTGCGGCCGGTCTCGAGCGCGCCGCGATGAGCCGCGGCGTCGATTCCGCGTGCGAGGCCGCTCACGACGACGACGCCTGCCGCGGCCGCGTCGCGGCCTATGCGAAGCGCCGTGCGCTCGCCGTACGCGGTGCATCGGCGCGCGCCTACGACCGCGAGCGCCGGCATGCACGATCCGGGATCGGCGCCGCGCCAGAACAGCACCAGCGGCGGGCTTGGAATTGC
>CAYYVZ010000128.1:0-12216 GCA_964475235.1 uncultured Myxococcales bacterium
ACCACTCGCGGACGCGCCCGCGTCTGGCCAGCAGGGATGCTGGACCGAAGCCGGAACGATCTGCAGCCACCAGGGACTGACGTGGGATCCGCCGGCCGGCGCAAGCTGCACCGGCAACGGCTCGCTCTCGTCGCCCTGCTACCACGGAACCCTCCAGTGCACGGGCGGCTCGTGGAACTGCGAGGGCGCGCGCGGGCCGGCCACGGAGACCTGCAACGGCATCGACGACGACTGCGACGGCCCCGCCGACGACTCGGTGTCGTGCGGTCCGGGCGAGAGCTGCCAGAGCGGGCTCTGCCGCCCCTGACGTCGCGCGGCCCGTAGCGCGCGTCGCCGCGCCTCGCCATACCCGGCGGCGACCGCTATCTAGCCGCATGGCGGCGGTCGCGGCGGATCTCGACTGGCGCGACGCCGCGTGCGCAGTCGCGATCGCCGTCGCGGTCTTTTGCGGCGCATGGGTGCGAACGGTTCCGGGGGTCGTCGGCGGATTCCACGACGATGCGGTCTACGCGCTCACGGCGCAGTCGCTCGCCGATGGGGAAGGCTACCGGCTGCGCAACCTCCCGGGCCATCCGCCGCAGACGAAGTACCCGATTCTCTTCCCGTCCCTGCTCGCGGCGACGTCCGGAGCGTCTTCCGACCTCGGCGCTTCGCTTCACGCCATGCAGCGCACGACCGCGCTCGTCGCCGCGCTCGCCGTCGCGCTCGCGTATCTGCTCTGCGTACGTTTCGGAGCCTGCAGCCGGGTGACCGCCGCCGCGGGGGTCACGATCGCGGCTTCGGCGCCGAACTTCCTCTACTACTGCGCGCAGCCGCTGAGCGAGATGCCCTTCCTCGCGCTCACCGTGCTCGCGCTCTGGGCGGCGGAGCGCCGATTTCGCTCCACCGAAGCCTCGCCGGCGGGCGAGTTGCTGACCGGCATGCTGCTCGGGCTGCCCTTTCTCTGCCGCAGCGCCGGCATCGTGCTGCCCGTCGCGGCCGCGATCGTTTTCGTGCTCGCGCGCGACCGCCTGGCGCTCCGGCGTTCTCGCGGAGGACTTGCTCCGCTGGCGTGGATGACGGCCGGAGTCGCGATGGTCGCGCTCCCGTGGATCGCATGGTCGCTGCAGGCCGGTGCTGCACCACCGACCGACGCGGTCGCCGAGTACCAGACCGATTATCTCGGGTGGTGGAAAAACAACGCTTCGACGTCGGTGATCGCGACCAACTTCTTCAAGGCCGCGGTCGCAACGGCACAGATCCCGCTCGAATCGCTTGCTCGCACGCTGCACGAGCAGACGGATAGCGCACGCCTGCTGCTGTTCGCCCTCGGTGCGCTGCCGTGGATCGCGGTGCTGCGCCGCAGCCTGTCGCTGTCCGTCCTGCCCGTCACCGTCACCGTCTACCTCGTCCTCGTCTGCGTGTGGCCGTGGCCGCCGGACCGCTTCCTCGTTCCGGTTCTGCCGTTCGTGCTCGCGTTCGGTCTCGAAGACCTGCGACTCCTCGTCGCGCGCGTCGCAGGAGCACGAGGCGCGATCGTAGCCGTCGCCGCCCTCGTCCTCACGGCCGGCTCAGCGAACGCACTCCTGCTCTCACGCTACGTCGCCGCGAGCGACGCGGACGGATATCCCCACTTCGTGCTGACCGGCGAATCGGTGCCGTGGAGCTCGTATGCGGCCGTCTTCGACTGGCTGCGCGAGCACACGAAAGAGGGCGACGTACTCGCGGCCGGCTTCGACACGATGACCGCGCTGTACACGCAGAGGCCGACGATCCGGCCGTTCGCAGTGCGGCCGCTCTCGCTCTACTACGGCTCCGGCGAAGCACCGCTCGGAACCGCCGACGAGATGGTGCGCCATCTCGAAACCTACGGCGTGCGCTACTTCCTGGCGACGCCGATGCCCGCATACGCAGAAGAAGCAGCTTTCTACGACCTCGTGAATGCGGTCGCCGAGTCGCACCCGAAGCTGCTTCGCCCGGTGTGGCAGGCTCCCGGCGACCCACGCTTCGTGGTCTTCGAAGTGGCGGGTCGGGTCGCGTCGTAGACACAGCGATCGAGGCTCGACCACCCTTGGCGATGCGGATACCATCCTTCCCGGCAACCCGGCGGCGCCACCAGTGACGGTTCCTCAGGTCAATCTCCTCAACATCGCGCTGATGCTCGTCTCGACGGCGGTCGCCTTCACGGTACCTTTCGGGCTCTTCCTGTTCGCCTACGCGGTGCTGGGCCCCCTCCACTACCTCACGCAGATCTCGTGGCTGCACAGCCGCGGTTACTTCACCGAGGGCCGGCGCGACTACCTGCTGCTGTTCGCGATGGCGGGGGGGCTGCTCGCGCTCAAGTACGTCGTGCTCGACCGGTACGGCGTCCGCGAGGCGCTGCCCTGGGCCGCCGCCGTCGTGCTGCTCGGACTGGCGAGCTCGGCCGCGATGGCGTTCTCGATCGGCACCGTTGCGCGTATCGGCCTCGTCGCAGCGGCGCTCGCGGTCGCTCCCTGGGTTGCGACAGCGAGCGTCGGACAGGCGCTGCTGCTCACGATGCTGCCGACCCTCATCCACGTTTACTGTTTCACGGCCCTCTTCATGCTCTTCGGCGCGCTGCGCGGCCGCAGCCCGTCGGGAATCCTCGCCTTCGGCGTCTTCGCCGGCTGCACGGCGGCCTGTTTCGCCCTGCAGCCGTCGGGCCCCGGAACGCTGCCGGACGGCTACGTGAAGGACACGTACGACATCTTTTCGGGTGTCAACGTTACACTGGCGGGGTTCCTCGGCATCGCCGGGCTCGACGAGGGCGACGCGGTGTACGTCTCGCCTGCCGGCGTCGCGCTGATGCGCTTCATCGCGTTCGCGTACACGTACCACTACCTCAACTGGTTCTCGAAGACGTCGATCATCCAGTGGCACAAGGTTCCGCGCGCGTGGTCGATCGCGAACGTCGTACTGTGGATCGGCGCGGTGTCGCTGTACGCATGGGATTTCCGTACCGGAGTGCTCGTGCTCTTTTCGCTGAGCTGGCTGCACGTCTTCCTCGAGCTGCCGCTCGACTTCCGCACCGCCGCCGGCGTCGGACGGGAGCTCGGCGCGATCGTGAGGCCGCGCAGCGGCGTCGGTGCGCTCGGCGCGCCGGGGCCTCGCTGATTCCCTCGTCCGCCCTCTTCTTCATGAGCCGCAGCTTCCAGACTTTCGCGCGAGCGCACCGGTGAACCGCGCCGCGCGCCTCACGGCGTGGGCCGCTGCGCTCGCGCTCATGGCTGCGTACTGCATGCGCAGCGTCGAGTTCACGACCGACATCACCAACTTCCTGCCCGACGGCCGCGGCGCCGAGCCGGCCCGCATCTCGCGCGAGCTCGCGCACAGCGACCTCGCCCGCACGATGGTGCTCAGCATCGGCGCCTCGGAAACCTCGCGGGCCGTCGCCGCCGCGAAGTCTCTGGCGGCCATGCTTCGCGAAAGACCGGAGGTCGCGTGGGTACGCGAGGGCGCCGACGAGGCCTTCCTCGGCAAGGTCCACGAGCTCTATTTCCCGCATCGCCTCCACTTCCTGTCGGAAGACCCCGAGCGCGAGCTGCCCGCGCGCCTCACCGACGCCGGGCTCGAGCAGCAGGCGCGCCAGGTGCGCGACTCGCTCGCGCTGCCGACGTCTTCCCTCGTCGAGCGCGTACTTCCCGCCGACCCGCTCGGCGGTTTCCTCGCCATCGTCGAGCGGCTGAGATCCGAGGAGCCGCCGCTCGCGACCCGGGACGGTGTGTTCACGACCCGCGACGGCAAGTTCGCGGTGCTCTTTCTCGCCACCAGGCCATCGGCCTTCGATTCGATGGCGCAGCGACCCCTGCTCGAAGCCATTCAGGCGAAAGTCGAGACGCTCCGACGCGAGATCGGCCCGGATCTCGTACTGGAGCAGAGCGGCGCCAACCGCTTTTCCGTGGACGCCGAGACGAAGATCCGCGGCGACGCATCGATGATCTCGGCTCTGTCCGGCATCGGCGTCGCGGCGCTCTCGCTGCTGTTCTTCCGCTCGCTGCTGGCGCTCGGCATCGTCGCGGTGCCCGGGATCTTCGGGCTCGTGATCGCGCTGTTCCTCGGGCTCGCCGTGTACGGACGACTCGACGGCATGACGATCGCGTTCGGCGCTTCGCTGATCGGCGTGACCATCGACTATCCGACCCACGTCCTCATCCTGTGGAGCCTCTCGCGCACGGGCGAGACGGCGTGGCAGGTGACGCGCCGCCTCTCCGGGTCGCTGTCGATGGCGGCGCTCACGACGATGGCGAGCTTCGCGGGCCTCGCGTTCACGTCGTTCCGAGGATTTCGCGAGCTCGGCTGGTTCGCGGTCCTCGGCGTGGCCGCCGCTCTCGTCGTCACGCTGTTCCTCCTGCCCGACCTCCTGCCCGCAAAAAGGCGCATCCAGCCGGTCTCCGAGAGCCTCGCGCGCGTGCTCGGCCCGTGGCTGGTGGCGCTGCGCGGCCGTCGCCGCCTGCTCGCGCTCGCGCCGGTCGCCATCCTCGCCGTCGCCGCTTACGCGCTGCCGCGCCTCGAGTGGAACGACGACCTCTCGCGCATCTCGACTCCCGATCCGGTGCTGCAGGCCGAGGACAACCGCGTGCGCGAGCGCGTCGCGAACTTCGATTCGGGCCGCTTCGTGGTGGCGATGGCCGACGGTCCCGAGGAAATGCTGGCGCGCAACGAGGACGTCTACAGCCGCCTCTCCGTGCTGGTTCGCGAGGGCAAGCTCGACGGCGTGCGCTCGCTGCACTCGCTGTTGTGGCCCGAGGCCCTCCAGCTGCGCAACCTCGAGACGCTTCGCGCGAGCCCGGACCTTCCGGCGCGCCTCGATGCCGCATTCGCACGCGAGGGTTTCCGGCCGGGATCGTTCGCGGCCTTCGGCGAGGCGCTCGCCAGCCCGCCGCCGCCCCTCAGCCTGACCGCCCTGCGCGACTCGCCGCTCGGCCCTCTCACCGACTCGCTCGTGCTCGACCTCGGTGGCCGCAGCGCCGCGCTCACCTACCTTCGCGGCGTCCACGACGTCGCCGCCGTCAAGCAGGCCGTCGCCGGTCTTCCCGACGTGACGTTTTTCGAGCAGCGCACGTTCCTCAACGACATCTTCGCGCACTTCCGCGACGAGACGCTGCGCCTAGTCGCTCTCGGCATGCTCTTCGTCTACGCGCTGCTGCTGGTGCGCTACCGCGAGTGGAGAAGCGCCACGGCCGCCTTCCTGCCGGCGCTGCTCACACCGATCGTCGTGCTGTCGGGATTCGCGCTGGCCGGCGTCCAGACCCACCTTCTGCATGCCGTGAGCCTGATGATGGTGATGGGCATGGGTGTGGACTACGGCATCTTCATCGTCGACAGCGCTCGCGACGACGCGGGGGAAGTCGGAGCCACGCTCGTTTCGTGCCTGCTCTGCTGCCTGACGACGATCCTGTCGTTCGGGACGCTCGCCCTCTCGAGCCAGCCGCCGCTGCGCGCGATCGGGCTCGTGACCGGCGCCGGCGTCGCGATCTCGCTGCTGCTCGCACCGGTCTCGCTGCTGCTGCTGAAAGTCGCACCGCCGCGCTCCTGACACGCCCTGGCCCGCGTGGCCGGTCGCTCGTCGTTCGCTCGTCGCGAACCGGACAGCAGTACCGACGCGATCACCGCCGGTCGTCGCCGCCTACCCCGCTGCGCTCGCGACCACCACACCGCGGGACCACGTGCCACTCGATCGGGCAGCAACATGTGTGTCTCGACCACCCGAGGCGCGACATCCTCTTTCCCCGGCCGGCAAATTGCGGCGATGATCACAACGATCCGTGGCAGGTTCGCGCCGATGAGCGAGCCACGCAAAACCCGGGCGCGGACGTCCCGGGCCGGAGCCCCCTCGTCCTGTCCGCTCGCGAGCCCCGCTGCATGCAGTGGCGAGCGTACAGGACGAGGGCAAGACGAGCGGGCGACTCAGTGTACCTCGCCCATCCTGTAGCCGTACTCCACCGCACCATACCCGCGCGTGCCGTCGTCGAGCGCGTAATCGAAGTACGACGAGTGGACGACGGTGCTGTCCCAGAAGTTGGACATCGCGGTGCGCAGCTTTCCGGTCAGCAGGTACCTGTTGCGCGACGGATCGGTGAAATGAATGTTGACGCCGACCGGGCGGAAGTCGTCGTCTACGGTGCGCTCGAAGCGCATGCCGTAGAGCGGCACGATCTTCTCGCGATCCCACATCCACGGCGTCTGGACGACGCCGCCCGGCCGTTGCGTTTGCGACAGCCCGAACGCACGCCCGTCGTCCAGCATCACCCACGCCAGCTCGTACCACGACATGCTCTCCCAGCCGCGCATGCCGACCGCGTGGTCGCGCGGTCCCATGCCGACGAGGTCGATCGTGCTGTCGCGGAACGTCATGCGTCCGATGATGCGGCCCATCTGCTCGATCCGAATGTCTCCGCTCTGCGACTCGTCGGGAGCATGCAGGCCGACCGACTCGACCGGCTCGTGCAGGCCCTGCCAGTCGAGGTCGAACGCCAGCCTGGAAGCCGGGTCCGAAAAGCTCAGCAGGAAGCGGCCGCGCGTGAGCGAGAGCGCGCGGAAGCTGAGGCCGCCGGCGCTGATGCCCGACAGCAGGTCGCCGAGCGGAACCGGCAGACCGTCGACCTGGCGGTGATAGAGGGGCTTGCCGCCGCGGCTCATCGCGACCGACACGCGGCACGTTCCGCGGTTCGGCAGGAGGCCGAGCCTCATCCGGCAGCACAGGTGATGGCGCGGATCGATGAAATAGAACGTCCAGCTCTCGCCCCAGTCGGGCTTGTCGAAAGGCGGCGTATGCCGCTGCTCGTCGGCTGGGGTCACCGGCATCGGTGGGCGTCCTCGGCCGGATGCTGCCCGGAAGTCCGCACAATTGCACCCGGTTCCGGGACCCGCCGTCCCTCGCCGGTCAGAAGGCGCCGAAGAGCGCCCTTCCGGCCGCCCAACCCGCCATGCAGGCGCCGAGACACACGGCCAGCGTCGCCGCGACGTAGAGCAGGGCGAGCCCCGGCGAGCCGCTTTCGAGGTAGCGCATCGTCTCGAAGCTGAACGCGGAGTACGTCGTGAAGCCGCCCATCACTCCGGTTCCGAGCGCGAGACGCACCGTCGGCGAGATCGCCGAGGCTTCGACGCCTGCGTACATGACGATCGCGAGCAGGAAGGAACCGATCGCGTTCACGAGGAACGTTCCCCACGGGAACGACGGTCCGAGCGTCGTGAGCGCCCACTCCGAGAGCAGGAAGCGCGCGCCGGTTCCAACAGCGCCGCCGAGGCAGATCGCGAGAAATCGTATCATCGCGTCGCGTCCCGTCCCGTCAGCCGCCGTACGGTGCGCCGAGCACGGGCTCGCTCCCGGCGCGGAAGAACAGCAGCGTCGCGTGCTCGATCGACGCACGCCGGTGAAGCTCGAACGCATCGCGATAGCCCGGAAGGCTCTCGAGGCCGAGAAACGCCTTGCGGCTCGGATACCAGACCGCGACGACCTCGTCGTAACGGTCGTGGCCGCAGCCGATCACGACCTCCGCCGCATCGGCCGCCCACAGGATGCGCCCTCCGGTGGCCACGATCGCGGCGAACGCCACGATGCCGTAGCGAAGGTAGGCTTCGCGTCCGCTCACGTCCGCGTCCGGCGTGCCGGCAGGATACTCGGCGCGGCGCCGGTAGCGGTTGAGGTTGAGCGCCACGAAAGGGCCGTCGTCGGCCTTGCTGCCGAGAGCTGCGAGCGTCTGGTCGGACGGTTCGATGTGGGTCGTGTCGTTCATGCTCGTGCGATCGCGCGGATGGAATCGGAACGCCGGTTCGCCGCGCAGGTGGTCGGGGCGAGTAGCACGCGAGTCACTCGGCGTCCACCGGCGCGTACACTTCCACTTCTTCGCTGCGTCCTCGCAGCGCGACCCGATCGACGAGGCGAAACCGGGCGGCGCCCGTTGCCCCTGCGACCGTCGTTGCGGACACGAGCACAGGAACGTCGTAGGACTTGGTGAGGGCTTCGAGGCGCGACGCCACGTTCACCGCGTCGCCGATCACGGTGAACTCACGGCGAGACTCGGTCCCGATGTCGCCGGCCACCGCGGTGCCGGTATGCACGCCGATGCCCATGCGCAGCCGATCGTTTCCGCTGCGCGCGTCGGCGTCGTTCAGCGTATCGAGGGCACGCTGCATCCCGAGCGCGCAGCGCACCGCGCGCGCCGCGTGATCGGGCTGCGCGACCGGAGCGCCGAAGTAGGCCATCAGACCGTCGCCCAGGTACTTGTCGAGCGTGCCGCCGTGCTCGAACACCACGCCGACCATGGCCGAGTGAAAGCGGTTGAGCAGCCGGACGGTGTCGCGCGGGTCGAGATTCTCGGCTCGCGCCGTGAAGCCGCGCAGGTCGGCGAACAGTACGCTGACGTCGCAGCGCCCGGCCACGCTCATCGCGCCGTCGGCCACGAGCGCGGCGACCTGCGGGGAGAAGTACCGGCCGAGGCGCTCGCGCCGCGCCTGTTCGATCGAAGTCTGGCGTACCACGCGCACGGTCTGCCTGCGCCAGTAGACGCAGACGGCGGCCAGCACGGCCGTCTGCGCGGTCAGAAGAATCAGAAACGTGTAGTCGCGGCCGATCCCCGCGAGCGCCTGCCACTGCAGGACCATCGCGACGCCCGACGCTGCGAGCGTCTGCCACCTGTCGAGGGTGAGGGACGCCATCAGGATCAGGCCGGCGTACACGAGCGGAAGCAGCATCATCGCGCTGGCGGCGTCGTCCGTCGGCCCCCCGGCGGCGATCCGGCTCCAGCTGCTGGTGAGCAGCCACCAGGACATCGGCATGTCGAGGAGCGCGATCGTGTATCCGCTCCACCCCCAGCCCTCGAAGCGACTCCTCAGGATCCACACGAGCGTTGCCACGGCGAAGTAACCGCAAAGCGGTCCCATCGGAGCGCCGGACCAGTCGTCGGCGATTTGCGAGAAGACGATCTGAAGGGCGACGACGATCCCGACCGCGACCATGCGGAACGTCGCGACCTGGCGCGTATTGCGAACGCGCTCGAGCGCGAGCGCACTGGCGAACGCGGACTCTTCGCTGCTCGGTCCGTTCATCGCATCGCGGGTCGGGGGTGATCCCGGGCGCCCGCGTCAGCGCGAGAACGCCATCGACATCGAGTCCTTCGGCATCTCTTCGGGAGCGAGCGGACGCGAAACGTCCGACGGCTTCGGTCCGATGCGCGAGACGAGGGGCTGGAGCTCTTCGAGATCGAAGCCGTAGAGCGCCGCGGCATTAACGCCCAGCATCTGCCGCGCTTCTTCCTCCGGCACGTCGTGGAAGGTGTGGCGCAGCGCCTCGCGCGTGTACGGGTAGGTGCCTTCGTAGTGAGGGTAGTCGGTGCCCCAGCAGAGCTTGTCCACGCCGACGGCGTGGCGGTCGCGGATCTCGGCCGGCGACGCCGCGCTCGCGCCGTACCAGACGTTGCGCTTCGCGTAGAAGCTCGGCGGCTCCGGCGTCACCGCCTCCGGATTGAACTGGAACTCGCCGACGAAGCCCTTGCGCACGAAACCCCAGATGCGGTCGAGCTGCTGGAGCGTCGAAGGCACCCAGCCGCAGCCGGACTCGGTGACGATGTAGCGCAGCTTCGGAAAGCGGTGGAAGACGCCGGCCAGGATCAGGTGCGAATAGCTGCGCGTCGAGAAGAACGGCGTCTCGAGCAGGCGGATCGGCAGCGAGATCGGATAGGTGCCGTAGTCGGGAGAACCCGTGCCGCCGTGGTGGTTGAGCACGACGCCGAGGTCTTCGCAGACTTTCCAGAAGCGGTCGTAGTCGGGTGCATAGAGCGGAAGGATGTGCGTGCAGTCGTCGGGGACGTGCGGAAGCAGCACGCCGCCCTTGAGACCGTTCTTCGCGATCCACTCGACATCCTTTATCGCCTCGTCGATGTCGTTCAGGTAGACGATGCCGACTCCCGCGCGCCGCGACGCGTGCTCGTTCTGGAAGTCGAGCAGCCAGCGGTTGTGCGCGCGCACGCCTTCGAGCCAGAGCGGATAGTTTTCGCGCGAAGGGTTGCCGCAGATGAGCACGCTCGTGCGGAAGAACGGCGGCACGGTGTTCGGGAAGAGGATCTCGCCCGCGACGCCTTCCTGGTCCATGTCGGCGAGCCGTAGGGCGTCGTCCCAGTTCTTGTGTTTCTTCGAGCCGATGTGCGCGCGCTGCGGGTTCGTGTACGAGCCGCGCCATTCGTCGAAGAGCTGCTGGTGCTTCGCGTCGAGGTAGTCGCGATAGGTGGCGATGCTCGCGCCGGCGTGGGCGTCCGAGGTGATGACGGCGTACGGGTTTCCGCTCATGCCGCCATCGTATCGGCGGTCCATTCCGAAGCGAGCGGACAGGTCGGCCCTCCCCGCCATACGATTCGGCGCACTTCGTGCACCTCGAACTCAAGGAACCGGACTCGCCGCTCGCCGGCTCGCGGCTCCCATCCCCGATTTCAGAGCGGCGGCAGCGGGACGCCCTGGTCCCGGAGGTACTGGGCCATCGTGCCCGCCACGGTCTTCACGCTGGGACGCGCGCCGACGCGGCTCCGCCAGGCGGCCACGTTCGACAGGCCGGCGGCCGGCGGCGCGCCGAGGAAGCTCGCGAAGAACTGGGCCATGAAAAACGCGATGTCGGCGTAGGAGAACGTCCCGGCGAGATACTCGCGACCGGCCAGAGCCGCGTCCGTCTTCGCGTAGAACTGCTCGATCGCGGCCAGCGCTGCCGCCACGCCGTCGTCTCCGGCCGCGACGCGCTGGCGCGGCATCAGCGTCACGACGTTCGGGAAGAAAACCTCGTCGGATTCGAGCTCGGCCAGGCGCGCCCGCGCCCTCGCCTTTGCATCGCGAGGCCACAGCGGCGGCTCGGGGTGCGTGTCCTCGAGGTACTCGAAGATCTGCGTCGAGTCGTAGAGCTCGAGGTCGCCGTCGACGAGCACGGGTACCTGCTGCTTCGGATTCACGCGCGCGACGATCTCGTGCTTCGGCTCGTAGAGCGCTGCCAGCGAGAACGGCACGAACTCGCGCGGGCAGCCGATTCCTTTCTCGAGCACAGCGATCTCGGCCTTGGCGCCGAACATGCTGACGGGGCCGGAATAGAGCTTCATCGACGTATCCTTCCAGCCCGGGGCAACTGCGACGCAGGCGAAGTGCGGCCGGGCGCAACGTTTGTACGCCGAAGGCGGCGGAGTCCAAGGGCCGATTGCCGCGCCGTGGACGGTGCCAATGCCGCCTCGCGAGAAGAACAGCCGCCCGGCCGCGCCGCCTGATCGCGGGGCGTCTCCAGCGGCGAACGGGCACGCCGTCGTTTCGACCCGTGCGACGTCCTCTACGCCGAACGGGCTTGCCGCCGGTTTCCTGCCGCTGCTTCGCGGCCGGTTTCGAGACTTGCGGCGAACTCGCGGAACACCGTCGCGAAGCGATCGGGATCTTCGAGGAAAGCTGCGTGACCGGCATCGAAAAACTCGACGCGGTGGTCCGGGAACGCCGTCGCGCCCGCCTTGCATCGGTCCCACGGGATCACGCGGTCGTGCCTCGCCCAGGCAAACAGCACCGGGCACGCGACCCGAGGCGCGAGCGCGCGAAGATCGGCTTCCGGCCGCCCGAAGCTTGCCCATGCTTCGGCGAGAACGGGCGCGATCTCGTACGCCGAAGCCACGATGCGCTCGCGCTGCGCGCGAGCCGCAGCACCGGGAAGCACCATGCCGTAGTACTTCGAGAAGACCCACGGGAACCAGCGCGCGCCGCGTGCACCGGCGGCGAAGAACGCCGTCATGCGGCCGATGAAGAAGCGCGCCACTGCGTCGAGAGCGGCGAGCCCGCCGGGATCGCAGAGCACGAGCGCTCGGACGAGGTCGCTGCGTCGTGCCGCGAGCTCGATCGCGGCCGCTCCTCCGATCGAGCAGCCGATGACGATCGCAGGCTCCTGCGTGAGCAGCGGGACCAGCTCTTCGAGAATCTCCGAGTAGCGCTGCGCGCCGGCAGGCTTCGCATCGCAAGGGCTCAGCCCCTGGCCGGGCCAGTCCACGGCGATCACCTCGAACGAGTCGCCGATCCGACCCGCGAGCAGCTCGAAGTCGCGCGCGCCGTGACCGGTCGCGTGCAGGCAGACCACGGCGGGGCCCCTGCCCTTTCTCGCGACGGCGACGCGCGCGCCGGCGGCTGTGGGAAACTCGACCGGCTCCCACGCGCCCGCGGCGGCGCGAAGGCCATCGACTATTCCGCCGTGAAAGTCGATGTCTCGCACGT
>CAYYVZ010000129.1:0-12209 GCA_964475235.1 uncultured Myxococcales bacterium
GACGAGCGACGAGATGCGGTCGATCTCGGCCCGCGTGAGGTCGAGGTAGCTGCTGCGGAAGTCCTCGTCTGCGTGTCGTTCCGGAAGGAGCTGCGTGAACGTGCGGATCGAGACGAGCGGGTTGCGGATCTCGTGGGCCAGACCCGCGGCCATGCGGCCGACCGATGCGAGGCGCTCGGATCCGGCGGCGCTGGCCCGGAGGGCGGCAACTTCCGCGACCAGGCTCTCGCGAGCGGCCAGCAGGGCGAGGCGCGCGCCGATACGGTCGCAGAACTCGAGTTCGTCCGCCGAGTAGGCGCGGCGGTCGCTCCTGGGTCCGAGCGCGATGACTCCGTGCAGCTGGCCGCCGTCGGCAAGCGGGAAGACGAGGTCGAAGGCCGACGTCGTCATCGCGAGCTCGAGACCGGGGATGCCGAGCGCGGCCGCGTCGTCGCGCCGGATGCTGCGCGGCTGGTCGAAGGCGCGGCGTGGCGCGCGCGCCAGAACATCAACCAAGGCCTCGGCATCGGGTGCCAAGACGTTGTCTCCACAGTGAAAAGCGCGCGTCCCGCTGCGCAGGGCGAGGGCCGAGTAGGAGGGACGAAGCGCGAGCCGAAGGGTGTCGATCGCGGCGCGCGCGAAGTCTTCGCAGCAGCCGGGGTTCTTGAGCGCCCGGTCGAGAAGGTAGGCGCTGTCGGCAAGGCGCCCACGCACGGTGCGAGCCGGGCTCACAGCGCCGCCTCGCTCCGGCCGCGCCTGCGCATGCCTTCGAGCTTTCGATGTTTTCGGGCCGGACCGCTCCGACCGCAGTGACACTTCCCCAAGCGCCCCACCATCCTCACCTTCCTCCGCCGCCGCCTGACAGGCTTGGCTCCACCGCCGCAACACGCTCGGCCGCACATGAACGGCCGCCGACACTCGCGAGTCGAAACAGGATACAGGTCCGCTACCCGGGGGGCCACCAAAGCCCCCAAAGTTGTACGCTTTCGCACACCCGCAAATCGGGGACGGATCCCGATTTGCGCTTTGCGTCGAGGTGCGGCCCGCGGTCCTGCTGTGCTAGGACGAATGCGGCATGGCCAGGGACGGCAGCAAGATCGTCGTCATCGTCGGAATCTGCCTGGTCGCGCTCGGCGCGGCCAACGCGATCACGGGCGACCAGAAGATGGACGAGTACCGCGCGCGCAAGCGGGCGGCCGTCGCGGCCGGCGGCGAATCGGTGAAGCTGCCGTTCTCGGGCACGCCGTCGATCCTCGATCCGACCACCGACGCCCAGCTCCTCTACGAGAGCGCGGCCATCAAGTACGAGTACTACCGGATCGTGCGCCGCGGGGGTTACTACTTCCTCGGCATCGGCGCAGCGCTGCTCCTCGGATCCGCAATACGCAGCCGCATCCGCCGCCGTCCGGGCCGCCCGCAGGACGACGGTCGGCTGCAGGTCACGCCAGTCTGAACATGCGAGCCAACCGGCAGGCTGCGAGCGCGCGCGACGTCGTCGTCGAGCGATGGGGCGAAGTCGCATACGACGAAGCCCTCGCACGCCAGCTCGAGCTCCACGCGCGCCGTCTCGCGGGATCGGTGCCCGACACGCTCGTCCTCGTTTCTCACCCCGCGACTTTTACGCTCGGCCGGCAAGCACCCGAGGCCGACATCGTCCTGGATCGCGCTGCACTCGCCCGCCGCGGCATCGCCGTTGCGCGCAGCGACCGGGGAGGGCGCGCCACCTACCACGGCCCGGGCCAGGTCGTGATGTACCCGGTCGTCGCGATCGCCGAGCTCGGGCTCGGCGTGAAGGACTGGGTCTGCCTGCTCGAAAGCGCCCTCATCGATACGCTTGCCGATTACGGCATCGAAGGGCATCGGCAGCCGGGAACCGCGGGTATCTGGACGGCAATGGCTGCCATGAATCCGGGCGCGAACGGCGGAGCCCGAGACGCCGCCGGCGAGTCGATGGACGCAAAGATCGCCTCGCTCGGCCTGCGCGTCGCGCGCGGCGTCAGCTACCACGGCGTCGCGCTCAACACCGGTTTGGATGCGTCGGTCTTCGACTGTATCGTCACCTGCGGCGTTCGCGGGGAACGCGTCACGACGATCGAGGCTGCGACGGGCACGAGGCCCGACGACTCCGAAGTCGGCGAGAAGCTGACAGGCCACGTGATCCGCCGGCTTCGCGACGTACGCAGCAACGCGACCCGCTCCGGCACCTGCCAGACGCCGTCCCCGAACTCCGAATCCTGATCGAAGCGAGAGCACGAAGAACGATGTCCACGCGCCTCCGTCGTGACCCCCACGAGCTTGCCGAAGCCATGATGGCCGGCGACGACAAAGTCGCCCTGGCCCGCCTCATCACCGTCGTGGAGAACCGCATGGCCGACACGGCGTCGGTCATGTCGCGCGTCTACAAGAACTGCGGCAAGGCCTTCGTGCTCGGCATCACCGGTCCTCCGGGCGCCGGCAAGTCCACGATCACGAGCGGCCTCATCGGCCACTGCCGCGCGCGCGGCCTTTCGGTGGGCGTGATCGCGATCGACCCGTCGTCGCCTTTCTCCGGCGGCTCGGTGCTCGGCGACCGCATCCGCATGCAGAAGCACTTTCTCGACCCAGGCGTGTTCATCCGCTCGCTGTCCACGCGCGGCAGCCACGGCGGACTCACGCGCGCCGGCCGCGACATCGTGCGCCTGATGGACGCGGCCGGAAAGGACGTGATCCTCATCGAGACCGTCGGCGTCGGCCAGACCGAGCTCGACATCATGGAAGTCGCCGACACCGTCGTGGTCGTGCTGGTGCCCGAAGCCGGCGACACCGTGCAGGTGATGAAGGCCGGTCTTCTCGAGATCGCCGACGTCTTCGTCGTGAACAAGGCCGACCGCGACGGCGCGATCCGCATGCGCACAGAGCTCGAAGCGATGCTCGCGCTCAAGGCCCAGGAAGATCCCGCCAACGCGTGGCGGACGCCCGTGCTGCTCACGAAGGCTGCGATGGGCGAGGGGATCGAGGAAGTCCTCGACGCCTCGTTCAGGCACCGCGACTTCCGCAAGGAGCATCCCGAGCGCGAGCGCATTGCGCGTCGTCTTCGTGCCGAGGTGATGGAGATCTGCGAGGAAGAGGTGATGCGCCGGCTCGTCGCGGAGTCGCGCGGCGAAGCGATGGGCGCCATCCTGGCGAAGGTGGGGGCCGGCGAAGAGGATCCCTACAACGCGGCGCTAGAGATCCTGAAGGACCGGGACAGGCTCGCGACGATTCTGGCCGGCTGAGCCCGCAACAAGTCTACCCTCGAGGGGGGCTTGACGGGGTACGTACGGGATAGCTAATCTGTACGAACATGGTCAAGAACCTGACGAAAACCGGCAACAGCCTCGCACTGATTCTCGACAAGGGAATCCTCGAGGCCACCGGAATCGATGCCGATACCAAGCTCGAGGTCTCCACGGATGGCGACGTCATCGTGATCTCGCCGGTTCGCTCGAAGAAGAGGACGGCCGAGCTCAAACGCATTCTCGAAGACCTGGATCGCGACCACGCCGGAGCATTCCGTCGGCTCGCCGAGTAGCCCAACTCGTAGTTCCGACATTGGCCACCCGATTTCTCACTCTCGACGAAGCGCTGGCCATCCACGCCCATCAGATCTCGCGCTACGGCGGGACACTCGGTCTTCGTGACCGTGGCCTCCTCGTCTCGGCGCTCGCCATGCCCGAAGCCACATTCGATGGGGAGCTTCTGCACCCGTCCCTGACGGAACAAGCTGCGGCCTACCTGTTTCATGCAGTCAAAAACCACCCCTTTCTGGATGGGAACAAGCGCGCCGGCTTGGCATGCAGCCTGGCATTCCTGAGGCTCAACGGACTTCGATTGGCCGCGTCGGAAGACGAGCTTGTGGATCTGGTGGTCGGAATCGCGGCAGGATCGGTCTCGAAGGCCGAGGCTGCGGTTTTTATCGCCGGTCACTGCTGAGGGGCGGCACGATCGCCGTTCGGCGAGCTTCTCCCGCGATCGTGGGGACCTCGAAGTTGCCCCGCTTATCGTGAACAGAGCGAACCTGCCCGCGTCTCAATGATGATGGACTCAACAAGCCGTACCACAGCCTCGCTCCTCCTCGCTGCGCTCTGCGGGCTTTCCGCCTGCTACGCGCGCCCCCGTATCCAGCCGATCTGGCCCGAGAGCCGCTCGCTCGCGACGGTCCACCAGGGCGAAGCGCGGACCGTGCGGCGGGGCGAAATCATGGTCGATCGCACGGACGGTTCGCAGGTCCTCCCGGGGTACGTTCTCAAGCGCCAGATCGGTGTGGTGGGCACGGATCGCCAGCCCGTGCTCGACAACGGTGTCTGGGCCGCGCGCTTTCGCTACTCGGGAACGTGCCCGGACGGAACGTACGTCGTCACGCATCCGCTGTTCTACGAGGAGCGGGTAGGGATCGTGATAACGGAGGACGGCTCGATCGCGTGCGACATGCCGGTCGTGCAGCTCGTCGGCGGGAAGACGGGACGTACCTGGCAGCTCGACGAGCAGCTGCCTGTGGACAGGATCTTCGATCCGGTCCCGTTCGTTTCGGGATTCGAGGAGGGAGCGGTGCGCTGGCAGCTCGTGTACCGCGGGGGCAGCGGCAAGAAGGTTTCTCTCGAGTACATCGAGTACCGGGGATACGTGGACGACAACGCGAAGCCGGCGTTCCAGGAGACGCAGACGTACGATCTCGGAAAGTCGAAGCTGCTGTCGATTCGCGGAACGGAAATCGAGGTGGTTCGGGCCACCGGCAACGACATCTCGTTTCGCGTCGCGCGCGACGACCTGGACCGGCCGCGCGATGACGAAGGCACCGACCGCGACCAGTACTGACCTCGTTTGACATCCCGTCCGGGGGCGGCGAAAAGCCTCGGCTTCCCAATCGGCGATGTAGCTCAGGTGGTTAGAGCGAGGGCCTCATAATCCCTAGGTCGGTGGTTCGAGTCCACCCATCGCCACCACCTCTCCACCACGGACTCTCACCACTTCGACAGGCTCGCCAGCTCGCCTGCCTCACGAGTCCACCCATCGCCACCACCCCACCACCGACATTCCATTCGTGGCGTTGACGCCGGCATGCCGGCGGGACCGAGTTGCGTGCATGTCCGTGGCCATCGACACTATTGTGTATGCCCGACGACTTCGGGATGCTGGCTCTACGGAGCGGCAGGCCGAAGGACAGGCCGAGGCGCTCGCGGCGGCCATGACGGACTCTCTGGCGACGAAACAGGATCTCCGGGAACTCGAGACCCGTATGGATGCGCGATTCGGCCAGATCGAGTTGCGGTTCAGCGAGCTGGAGACGCGCATGGTTCTCCGCTTCGAGCAGCAATCGACGGCATTCGATTTCAAACTCGAGTCGCGGATTTCAGAGCTCGAGCACCGCATGACGTTGAGGCTGGGCGGCATGATGGTAGCCGGCGTCGGGTTCATGTCCGCGCTGATCAAACTGGCCTGATGCGACGTTAGCCGGAAGCGCTCGAACGTAAGAGAGCGCCGACCGGCGCGGTCGTCCGCGTTGCCGGAGTCGCACTTGAGTGCTCCAGGCATCCACGGCCAAGGAAATCACCCTGCGAAAGGTCGGCGGATCCATCGGCGCAACGCTCCCGTCGGTGTCGATCGTGACGGCGCATTCGCGGCGATTTCGGAGCGACCGCCCCGTCGCGGGCTCGAGACGACGATCTTCCGGGCCGTTCACTTCCTCGGCAGCGGACGTGAACGAAGCGGGCTCTGCACGCATCTATCTGAGACGATCCGCACGATAACGGCGGCTTGCGAAGATTCGCGCCGCTGCAGCCGCACCACTGCGGAGTTGCAGTTCGGAGCCAGGACAAGGAATCCTAATTCAAATGACCTTTGGCGAGTCAAGCATGCTAATCATAGTTAAGTTCGTACCGCTGCCATGCTTCATGAATTTCTCACAGCCGATCGCACGGAACTGATCGAGCGCTGCAGGGCGAAGGTCCTCGAGCGAAGCGATTCAACACTTCCGGTGGAAGAGCTGGAACACGGGATTTCGCTTTTCCTCGATCAGCTCATCAAGACACTCGCGATCGAGCAGACGCCGACACCGATGGATAGTCGGGCCGTTTCGGGTCCATCCGGCGGCGGGAACCTCGACCTGTCCGAAATGGGAACCGGAGCCGCGAAGCACGGTCGCGAGCTGATGAAGCAGGGCGTCTCGATCGATCAGGTGGTGCACGACTACGGCGATCTGTGCCAGGCACTTACGGACCTTGCGTTCGAGCGGAACGCTCCCATTGCAGTAGACGAATTCCGAACGCTCAATCGCTGCCTCGACAATGCCATCGCCGGCGCGGTTGCCGAGTACTCCGCTCATCGCGATGCACTGCTTTCCGACCGCGGCGTGCAGGCGCTCAACGAGCGGCTCGGAGTGCTCGCGCACGAGCTGCGCAACGATATCCACACGGCGACGCTCGCCCTGTCCGCGATCAAGGCGGGTGGCGTCGGGTTCTCAGGAGCGACAGGCACGGTGCTCGACCGCTGCCTGATTCGCCTTCGTGCACTCATCGATCGCTCGTTGGCCGAGGTGCGCGTGACAGCCGGAATGCCCGCGCGATCCGAGCTGGTTTCGATGGCCGATTTCGTCACGGATGTCCGCGTGTCGGCGTCACTCGAGGCCGCGGCACGGGAATGCAGCTTCGTCGTCTCGGCGGTCGATCCCGATCTTACGGCCAGTACCGACCGCGATCTGTTGCACTCTGCGGTCGGGAACGTGCTGCAGAACGCTTTCCGCTGCACGATCCACCAGACCGAGGTTTCGCTCACGGTTTACGGTGTGGCCGATCGGATCCTGATCGACATCGAGGACCATTGCGGCGGACTTGCACCGGGTGTGGCCGAGACGATGTTCTCTCCGTTCGTGCAGGGCGGGAAGGATCGCTCCGGGATGGGCCTCGGGCTTTCGATCTGCCGCCGCAGCGTCGAGGCGATCCACGGACACGTCGGCGTCCGCAATCTCCCGGGATCCGGGTGCGTCTTCAGTATCGACCTTCCGCGGCACTTCGTTTCGGAGTCACCGGCGGCGCTACAGTAGCGGCCTTTCTCCAGGCGAAGGGGCTGTCGCCGGTTCCGGCGCATATCCCGCAGGCAGCTTTTCCTCTCCCCGTCGTCGGCATCGCTCTCAGCGGCGTCAGGGCCGCGATGCTTGCCGCAGCCCTGCTCCGTCCGTAGAACGCCCCATGACAACAGCAACCAGAACGACGCTCCTCGCATCCCTGCTGATACTCCAGAGCATCGCCGCCCTTGCCGGCGAAGCGCTCCCGGTCCCAATCTGCGGTGACGTCAACGACAGCAGCAGCGTGAACACCTCGGACGCGCTGCTGGTGCTCAAGAGGGGCGTCGGCCAGGACGTCACGCTCGACTGTTCGGCCTATGACGGCCAGTTCTCTGCGTGCCAGGCGTCGTTGTCGGCAGCGGCGTCCGAGGTGGCCTCCTGTGTCGCCGACCTTGGCAGCACGAACGCCGATCTTCTCGCCTGCAGCACGGGCGCCAAATGCGGCGACGGAGTCGTGAACTCGGTCGGCGAGCACTGCGACGACGAGGATCTCGGCGGCGCCGACTGCATCGCTCTAGGTCATGGCGAGGGAACGCTCGGCTGCGACGAAAACTGCAAGTTCGACACGATCGGCTGCAGCGTCTGTCCCGAAGGAAGCACCGAGTTCCTGGGGTCCTGCTGGTTGCTGGCGGACGTCCCGAACAGCGAAGGAGTCGGAAGCTGCGACACCGCCTGCGCGTCCATCGAGCGAACCTGCGACGAGCTCGCCCTGCAGGCGGTCGGCTCTTCCGG
This sequence comes from uncultured Myxococcales bacterium, assembly GCA_964475235.1. GTDB lineage: Bacteria > Desulfobacterota > Binatia > UBA1149 > CAITLU01 > DATNBU01. The sequence goes on from CAYYVZ010000129.1 coordinate 7,790, forward strand.
CAGCGATTCGGATTGCAGGCTCGCAGCCGATGCAGCCGATCCTGCGGACGCTCCGCATGCGATCTCGCCCCTCCCGGTCGAATCCCGTCACCTGTGCGGACCCGCTACCGACTACTCGGTCGGATGTCTTCTGGCCGAAGGGCTGGGGGCGGAAGCGGATGGTTCGATCCGGGTGCTCTACACCGGTTCGGCAACGCTCTGCGCGGCCGACTACTATGGCGGCCCGTGCGGTACACCGGCGAGGAGAGTCTGCGCCTGCGAACCCTGAGGCCGCCGCCCGACGATTCGTCGTTCCCGTAGGTCGTTCACGTAGAAGGATGCCCATGGCCAACTCCGCCTCCATCCTCTCCGGTCTCAAAGTCATCGACTGCGGAACCTTCGTCTTCGGTCCCGCGGCTACCACCGTGCTTTCGGACTTCGGTGCCGACGTCATCAAGGTCGAACCGCCCGGCATCGGCGATCCCTACCGTTATCTGCAGAAGATGGCTCCGCTTCCCGATTGCGAGCATGCCTACGGATGGACGCTCACCAACCGCAACAAGCGCGGCATCGTCCTCAACCTGAAGGACGAGGAAGGGCAGGGCGTGCTGCGCCGCCTCGTCGGCAGCGCCGACGTGTTCGTCACCAACTATCATCTGTCGGTCCTGGCTGCCTGTGGCGCGACCTACGAAGCGCTCGCGCCGCTGAACCCGCGCCTCGTCTACGCGCAGGCCAGCGGCTACGGCGAGCTCGGCGAGGAAGCCGAGAAGCCGGGCTACGACATCACCGCCTGGTGGGCGCGAAGCGGCCTCATGGAAGTCGTGCGCGAGGCAGACTCGGTGCCGACTCTGTCCGTTGCGGCAATGGGTGACCATCCGTCCGCCATGACTCTTGTCGCCGGCATCCTGCTGGCGCTGCTGCAGCGCGAACGAACGGGGAAGGGCACCAAGGTATCGTCTTCGCTCCTGGCCAACGGTGCGTGGGCCAACGCCTACCTTCTGCAGGCCGTGTTCGCCGGTGCGGCTCCGTTCCGGCCCGTGACGCGCCTCGAGACTCCGAACGCCCTCGTCAACCGTTACCGCACGCGCGACGGCCGCTGGATCCTGCTGGCGATGGTTCAGGAGGCGAAGGACTGGCCGCGCCTGCCGGTCGCACTCTCGCGAACGGATCTGCTGAGCGATCCGCGTTTCGAAACGCTGCCGGCGAGGCGCGCGAACTCGGCACTGCTGACCACAGAGTTCGATGCGATCTTTGCGACGCGCGACCTCGCCGAATGGCGCGAGGCTCTCGACCGCCACGACATCACGTTCGGCGTCGTCGGGCGCCTCGAGGATGCAGAGACAGACCAACAGATGCTCGACAACGGCATCTTCCCCGAGGTGACGATGGCCGGCGGCGAGCGGCTGCGAACGGTGGACAGCCCGATCTCGATCGCCGGCGCGGACAAGGTGCCGCCCGGGCTCGCGCCGACGCCGGGGCAGCACAGCGACGAGGTTCTGCGTGAGCTCGGCTATCCCGACGACGAGATCCTCAGACTCCGGCAATGCGGAGCGCTGGGATGAGCCATCGTCGGATCGGATCCGGCCGCAACCGCGGCACTTCCGACTTGTCGCAGTGCCCGGAAAGAACGCCCGCTCTTACGCAGCTCGCGCCAGGAAGCTCCGCATTGCCCCGGCGAGATCCTTGCCGGTGACCGCGCTCATGTGGTTCCCCGGAATCTCGACATAGCGCGCATCCGGTAACGCCGCTGCCAGGTCCGCCGCCGATCCGTTGTCCCGATCGTCCCTCCCGCTCACCACGAGCGAAGGCATCGAGATCGCGCCGAGCTCGTCGCGGGTAGTCTGCACCTGCGAGCGAAGCACGTGCGCAACGGCTTCTGCATCGACCCGCGTCGTTTTCATGAACTGCGCGGCCATCCACTCGCGAGTCCCGGGCCGCACGGAATCCCGCATCGCGATCACCCGGAGAAACCACGCCGTGCGATCGTCCGAGCTCAACACGCCGTCGAGACCCATTCCGGCGAGCACGAGACGCTGCGGGCTCAGCCCCCGGACGACGAGGCGAATCGCGGTGCGTGCTCCGAGCGAGTAGCCGCCGAGATCGAACTCCCCGAGGCCGAGGTGCCGAATCAGTTCTTCGATATCCCGTGCCAGCACATCGGGCGGATACGCGGACGCGTCGTGGGGGCATTCGCTCTGCCCGTGGCCGCGGAAGTCCGGCATGATCACACGAAACCCGGCCTCGGCCAGCAGGCCCGCCGTCCCCCAGCGGATCCAGTTCATCTCCGCGTTGCTGAAGAGGCCGTGCAGCAGAACGAGCGGTCGTCCGCCGCCGACCTCTCGCCAGGCGATCGCAGCGCGGTCGAACGATGAGAAGCTGTGAGAAGCGGGCTCGACGGTCACGGCCGGAACGACTACCCCGGAGCAGAGCTCAGCGCCAAGCCATCCGCTCGGCAAGCCCGTGCTTCATCTTCGATGCGTCGTCTCCGGCGTAGAGATGGACAGGCGGTGTGTAGACCGTCCATTCCGGCTTGAGGCGGATGAGGACGCGGTCTTCTTCCCGTGCCTTCGCCTCGACGATCGGTCGCGCCGCTTCGGGAAGCTCCACCCCGGACATGATCGCCGCGACCTTCATCATGACGTCCACCGACTTGTCGAACGTGTCGTCGACGACCGCCGGGCCGTAAAGCTGAAGGTAGGTGAGCGGCCATTTCTCGTCGAGGACGCAGACGGACGCCTCGCCGGCGCGGCGAACCGCCTTGGCCTTGGCGCGCTGGCGCATCGTCGAGATGAGCAGGTCGTTGCCATCCACCACGTAGTACACGACCGACATCGACGGCGGCCCTTGCTTTCTCTGGAAGCCGAAAATGCAGGTGCGGTGGGTTTCGACGAAAGCGCGGCGTTGCTGCGGATCCATCATTGTTTCTTGCTCCCTGGCGCCGGGCGCCGCTTCTTCGAGCTTGCCGTGCCGGGGCTTGCGTGCACTCCCGACAGGCGGATCTTGGCGAGCGTGTCGATGACAGCGGCGCGCGATGCGCGTTTCCTGTCTTCCAGCCACCACATCAGTACGCGGCTCTGCATGCCGACGAGGGCCTGGGCGGCGACGGCAGGATCGATGTCGGTGCGGAAGTAGCCTTCCTTGCCGCGCTCGCGCAGGTGCGCTTCCTGGGCTTCGGCCATCGCGTCGAAGATCTCGCCGCGAAGCCCCGGCGAGTCGGTCGCGAACAGAAGCCGACCGAGGGCCCTGGTGCCCGACACGAAGTCCACGAGCGCCGCGGCGTGGGCCCGTGCGGCCCTCTCGGGCGCAAGGCCTGGCCGTTCGACGGCCTTGCGCAGGCACGCACGCAGCTCGGCGAGGGCCTCGAGCGCGACGGCCCGGGCGATGCCTTCCTTGTCCCCGAAGTGGAGGTAGAGCGTGCCGACCGCGACGCCGGCCCGGGACGCAATGTCGGCGGCTTTGGCCGCGGTGAACCCGTTCTTCGCGAAGACGACGACGGCCGCGTCGAGGAGGCGCCGCCGGGAGGCGTCGCGGGCCAGGCTACGGGCCGAGGCGGGCGATTCCCGCCCGGGCGGGCTGCTGAACGGCATTCACTGAATCAAATTCAGTCGGGCGGTGGAGTCAAGCCTCAGCCGCGGCCGGCGGTCCGGAGCTTCTGCAGCAGCTCCGCGGTCGGCCATCCGTCCGCCGGCAGCCCGACCTTCTTCTGGGCGTCTCTTACGGCCAGCCGTGTCTGCCCGCCCAGCACGCCGTCGATCTTGCCGATCTCGTAGCCGCGTCTGGCGAGGTCCTGCTGCAGCGACTTGAGCTGTGCCTGGGTCAGCGTCGGCACCTTCGAGCGCACCGACATCCTCGGCGCTCCGTCGATGCGCGTCGCGAGATAGGCTGCCGTCAGCGCGTAGACGAACGACTTGTTCCACTCGAGATAGACGACGCGAAAGTTCGGGTACGCGAGGAAGGCGGGGCCGTGGCGGCCCATCGGCAGCACCAGCGACGCCCCGAGCGTATCGGCCTTCAGTGCGCCGCCGTCGATTCGCGTCACGCCCCAGCGTGCCCACTGCGAACGCGGGTGCTCGACGTCGAGCCCCGTTTGATCCCACGCGAGATCGGCCGGCACTCGTACTTCCTCCAGCCACGGCTCGCCGCGCCGCCAGCCGATCTTCGACGCATAGTTCGCCGCCGACGCGAGCGCGTCGGGCGTGCTGCGGATCAGGTTGCGGTGTCCGTCGTTGTCGTAGTCGACGGCGTAGGTGAGGTAGTGCTGCGGCAGGAATTGAAGCTGGCCAAGCTCGCCGGCAAACGGCCCCTTCATCTGCGCCAGCGCGAGGTCGCGGTTCTGAAGGATGCGCAACGCTGCCAGAAGCTGCTCGCGGAACAGGTCGGGCCGGCGGCAATCGTGGGCGAGGGTGGTGACGGCGCGAATGGTCGGAACGTCGCCCATGTT
>CAYYVZ010000130.1:0-12127 GCA_964475235.1 uncultured Myxococcales bacterium
AGGCTCCCCACCAATTTCGAACGAGCCGCTGCGAAAGCCGAGAAGGGGCATCACGCGGTCGTACCAGCGTCGCGACGCCTCGAGATCGCGCACGGCGAGATAGATGTGGTCGATGCCGATGACTTCGCTCATGGGCCTTTCCCTTGGTGTTTCGACTGTCGGAACGATAAGCCGGTGCTCTCGGACGTAGAGCACGCGCACCCGGCGGTGGGCAAGCCCGAACCGCTCGCCGCACTTTTCCAGCCGCTCGCCGCTTTTGCGCAAGTCGTGTAGGGTTCGCGCGCGATGAGCCCGACCAGGCGCCAGGGGGACTACGCACGTGCTGCAGCGAACAGCGCGGGGGAAGTGCTGCGCATGCGCGATCTCGTTCGCGTGACCGGGCTTCCTCGCGAGACGATTCACTTCTACCTCGCGCAGGGACTGCTGCCGAAACCGCTCAAAACCGGCAGGAACACCGCCGTTTACGGCCCCGAGCATCTCGATCGGCTGCAGCGCATCAAGGACCTTCAGGAGCGCCACTTCCTTCCGCTGCGTGCGATCAAGGCCGTGCTCGACGAAGGCGCGTTCGGCGGATTCAGCGACGAGCAGGAGTCGATGCTGCGGCGCGTGCGCGCGTCGATGGCGCCGGCCCTGCAGACTTCCGCCGCGGGCACGGTGCTCGTTTCCACTCTCGTTCCGTCGCGCGTGTCGAAGGACGATTTCGAGGAAATGAGGAACCTCGGTCTGATCGAGGTGAAAGGGAAGGGGCGCGACGCGGTCGTTTCCGAAGAGGACGCACACATCCTTTCGTGCTGGAGCGACGTGGCGGCGCAGTTCCGTCCCGACGAGAACGAGATCACGCCGACCGAGCTCGCCATCTACGACGAAGCGATCGAAGCGCTCGTCGATCGCGAAGCACATCTGCTGACGCGGCGGTTTGCGCAGATGACGGGGGAGCGGGCGGCGGAGCTGATCGAGAGCGGGGAGCCGATTGTGATCCGGCTGCTCGCGGCGCTGCGCCGGAAGAAGATCGGGGCGTTGTTGCGCGCGATTCCGAGCGGGAGGCGTGACGACGGCTGATACGCGGTTAGACGGAACCTGCTAAATCAGAACCACGTGCGGGGGGCGGGACGCGCATAAGGGCCCATCTGCGGCGTTGGGCCGCGTCGTTCGCTCCAGCGTACAGGAAGTACGCTTACGCTCACTCTCGCGTGCCCTGCCTTGCATCTGGGCCCTTCTGCGCGCCCCGCTCATGGTGCGCTTCAAAGGCAAGAAAAAGGCCGGTCGCTGTGAGGCGACCGGCCTTTCTGTTTTGCAAAGCGGCGCCTTTGCTTGGGCGCGGCGTTGGGGTGTTACGGGCGGTACAGGAAGCCGAAGCTGAAGACCACGATGTCGTAGTCGCTTACTTCGCCGAGGCCGAGCATGTAGCTGACGTCGGTGGTGAGGACGATCTTGGTCGTGGCGAACCAGTCGAGGCCGAAGCCGAAGCGGAGTGCGGGGCCGTCGTCGGTCTTCTTCGGGTTGAGAGACGTGTTGTTGGTCGTCTCCAGGTCGAGATAGTTCATCCCGAACATGCCGAAGGGCTGGATGGGGCCGTGCATGAAGTAACCGCGCCCGTTGAGGCCGACGGCCCAGCCGTTGACTTCACCCGGAGGAGCGTCGAATTCCTGGTAGCGCTCGATGCGCAGGTCCGTCGCGACCCACTTGTTGAAGCGGTAGCCGACGTTGATGTTGTAGCCACCGCTGCCGTCGGTCGCCATTCCGATGCCGTCGAAGTTGTCGAGAGCATAGAGGCCGCCGATACCGAGCATCGGACCGTTGCGCGCCGGGTCGTTGTTTTCTTCCTCGACGGTCTGCTTCCTGGGCTTCTTGGTGGTCAGCTCGCCGAGGTCCTCGTCCTGGGCGTGAACCGCCGGCGCTGCGACGAGCAGTGCGGCCAGCGACAATCCGATCATGCGTCCGAACTTCATTCGGCTCCTCCTGTTTTTCCGGTTGGTCCGTCGAGTCGAAGCCGTGCGGGCGCGTCCCTCAGGCAGGCCGAACCGTCGGCCAGCCCGCGCAACCGCGGCTCTTGTCACATCTTTCTACCGGATGGCCAACCGGGAGTCACGCCCCGCGAGAGGACGCAGGCGGTCGGTTCGCACCGGCACGAATCGGCGATGGGGCTCCGTTTCGAAGGCGGCGGTCGAGTCATCGACCCGCTCAACGCCCCGGTCGACGCCCCGGTCCTGGTTCCGGTCGCGGTCCAGGCCGAAGCCCCGATCACTGTCCCGGTCGCCGTCCCAATCGAAGTCCCAATCGAAGTCCCACAATCGCGAGGTCCCGCTCGACGCCGTCGAGCTCGGCCACGCGCGGAAGCAGGCCCCAGCGCTCGAAGCCGAAGCCGGAGAACAGCGCGAGGCTCGGCTCGTTGTGCCCGAAGATGAAACCGAGCAGCGCCCTGAGCCCCAGCCGCGGCGCTGACTCGACGGCGCGCCCGAGAAGCGCACGGCCGACGCCGGCACGCTTTCGGTCGGCCGAAACATAGATGCTCAGCTCGGCCGTCGCCCGGTAGGCGGGCCGGCCGTAAAACGGCTGAAAGCTCAGCCATCCGTCGATGCGCGTTCCCTCGCCTGCGACCCAGAGCGGGTGGCTGTCCGGCGTGTGCTCGCGCATCCACGAGAGGCGGCTGGCGACGGAAATCGGCTCGGTGTCGGCAGTGGCGAGGCGCCCCGGAATCGCGGCGTTGTAGATCGCGACGATGTGCGGGAGGTCGGCTTCCCTGGCATCGCGGATGATCACGAACGTTCCGGCGAGGGGCTCCGCAGCGCGACGAGCGCACACGCGAGCGCGATCAGGCTGAGTACCGTGCGGGCGTGGTGCCAGTTTCCCCAGCGCGCGAGCTCGGCGGCGAGCGCGTCCCGCGGGACCGACGCCGCCGAGAAGCTCGCGTTGGCCGCCTCGAAGTAGAGGAAGAACATCGCGACCGCCACGAGCGTGAGCACGCATGCTGCCGCCGCCAGCCGGCGCGACGGATGCGCCGTCCACGCCAGCGCGAGTGCCGACAGCAGCGTCGCGACGGCCGTGACGACCGTCAGAGGGCTGAAGAACGCGAGCAGACGCCGGTCGTTCGCCGCGTACCACGCGAAGAAATCCGCCGGTGCGAGCGACTGCCACCACGGAACGAGCAGGAAGCCTTCGGCGAGATTGGCGCCGGCCCAGATTCCGAGGCAGGCGGCCGACAGCAGCTGGAGCAGACCCGTGACGCCGTTCATCGGCGCGGGAGGCTATGCGCCGAGTCCGGTCGCGGCAAGCGCGTGCGTGCCGATGCCGGCCGGGTGCGGCAGGAAGCGGGATCAGCGGTTCAGGCGGATGAGAAAGCCGAGGAACTTCTTCGCCTGCGGGGTGAGCTTCGTGCGCATGTAGGCGTTGGCGGCGGCCTTGATGCCCTCGGCCTGGGTCGGGTAGGGGTGGATCACCGACGCGATCTTCGAGAGGCCCAGTTTGCCCGCCATCGCCAGCGAAACTTCGCTGATCATCTCGCCGGCGTGGGCCGCCACGATGGTCGCGCCGAGGATCCGGTCGGTTCCCTTCTTCGTGAGCACGCGCACGAAGCCGTCGGTCTCGCCGTCGGTGACGGCGCGGTTCACTTTCTCGAGGGACACGGTGAACGTGTCGGTCTCGACGCCCTTTTCGCGCGCGTCGCGCTCGTAGTCGCCGACGTGCGCGACCTCGGGGTCGGTGTACGTGCACCACGGCATCGTGAGGGCGCTCAGTTTCTTCCTGCCGAAGAAGAGGGCGTTCTGTACGACGATCTTGGCAGCCGCGTCGGCCGCATGCGTGAACTGCCAGCGCATGCAGCAGTCGCCGACCGCGAAGACGCGCCTGTTCGTGGTGCGCAGGTTGTCGTCCACGACGATCCCCTTCGTCGTGGCGGAGACGCCGGCGGCGTCGAGGCCCATGTGCTCGATATTCGGCGTGCGTCCGACGGCGAGCAGGATCTCGTCGCACGCAGTTTCGTTGTCGCCGCGACGGTTGCGGTACGCCACGACCTTGCCGCCGACGCTCGTCGTCACGGACGTCGCTTCGGTCCCGAGCAGCACGCGGATGCCCTCGCTCTCGAAACGTCGCTGGATGATCGCAGCCGCGTCCTGGTCCTCGCGGCCGAGCAGGTGCTCTTCGTTGTGGAGGATCGTCACCGAGCAGCCGAGGCGGCGCATGGCCTGGGCGAGCTCGCAGCCGATCGGGCCGCCGCCGATCACGACGAGCCGTTTCGGCCGCTCGGTCAGGTTGAAGACCGTCTCGTTGGTGAGATAGCCGGCTTCGGCGAGACCGGCGATGGGAAGCACGGCCGCGCGTGCGCCGCTTGCGATCACCGCCCTCTTGAACCTGAGCGTCTGGCCCGCGACCTCGACCGTCTTCTTCCCGGTGAAGCGCGCGTTGCCCTGGAAGACGTCCACCTTGAGCTCATCGCGATAGCGGCGCGCCGAGTCGTCGTGGCTGATCTCGGCACGGATCCGGCGCATGCGTTCCATGGCCGCCGCGAACTCGTGGTCGATCACCTGCTCGCTGCGGCCCGACGAGCCGATGAGCTCGCCCGCGTCGGCGATGCGCCGTGCGTGGCGGATCAGCGCCTTCGACGGCACGCAGCCGTAGTTGAGACAGTCGCCGCCCATCAGGTTGCGTTCGATGAGCGCGACCTTCGCACCGAGCCCCGACCCGACGGCCGCGCAGATGAGGCCGCCCGTGCCGGCGCCGATTACGACGAGGTCGTAGCACGCCGCCGCCTGCGGATTCGTCCAGTCGCCGGGCCGTACGTTGTCGAGAAGCTTCCTGTTGTGCTCGTCGAGCGGCGTCACTTCGCTCTGGTGCGACTCCGGCGGTGCTTCGGTTCGTTCAGGCGGTGGGGCTGTCTCGTCTTCCAGGCTCGCCGTGCGGCGCAGGGCGAGAGCCTCGCTGGCCGGACGGGAGCCGAGGATCTGCTCGAGCGCCGCCGTATCCGGGCGCGGCTTCCACGTGGCGGGGTCGGAGGCGGCGGGAGAAAGCGCGCCGCTCGCGGAGGCGCGCTCGAGTGCGCCCCGGGCCGAGAGGATCGAGGCCTGGCCCTTCCTTTTCGACGTTGCCTCGGCGAGCGCACGCCTCGCCGTGCGCGTCACGAAGGCGGTGACCGCGATCGTCGCGACGAGCCCGAGTGCGAGCACCCCGTAGTAGCCCGGGCCCTTCTCGACGCTCGCTCCGCCGGCCAGCTTGGCGACGTCGCCGATGACGCTGCCGTAATACACGTAGAGGAAGGTGCCCGGCAGCATGCCTGCCGACGCGATCACGTAGTCGACGAAACGAACGCGGGTGAGGCCGAGCGCGTAGTTGAGCAGCCCGAACGGAAACGCGGGCGAAAGGCGCAGCAGGAACACGATCCAGCGCCCCTGGGTCGCGATGGCCTGGTCGATCGCGGCGAACGACTCGTTGTCCGCGATGCGTCGTTCGACCGCTCCGCGCGCGACATACCGGGAAACGAGGAAGGCGAGCGAGGCTCCGATGGTCGCGGCGCAGAACACGTAGACGACGCCCGCACGGATGCCGAAGATCGCTCCGGCCGCGAGCGTGAGCAGGACGGCGGGCACGAAGGCGACGACCGCGATCGCATAGCCGCCGATGAAGACGAGGGGCCCGAGCGGTCCCAGCGAGTCCACCCACGTCGCAAAGTGCTCGACCTGCCCGCCTGCCTTGCGCCCGACCACGAACAGCGCGGCGAGCACGAACCCGGCGGCAACGATCCTGAGGACCTGGCTCAGCGAGGACCTTGGCGTGGTAGCGACAGCGGCCATACGAACGAGGAGTCTAGCCGACCGCCGCACTCGATGCTCGGTTCGGCGCCTGGTCGCCCGGCGGCCCTACTTCGCTTTCCACTTGTACCAGAGCGGCGGGATCGCCTGCAGCGGCCCGAGCGGGCTCATCTGGGCGTGGCGGAGCTGGTTCGTGATGCGGTCGCAATGGTCGAGGACGGGGCGCAGGTCTTCCAGGCGGGCGGCGATGCGGCGCCAGTCCTTCCACAACTCCTCGTCGTCGAACCGGATCTGGTCGGTCGCGAGCTTCCAGAGCCAGCGGTGGGCGTCGCGTGCGAGCACGTTGAGGTTGGGAGACTTGTCGAGGTCCTCGATCGCGAAGCGGCTGTGGCGGATGCCCGGCTTGAGATACTCGTCCTTGTAGATCCGGATCTCTTCGCGGACCTTGTCGGTGACGGGCAGGCCCAGTCCGCGCGCCATGCGCTCGAGCTCGTTGGCCGGATCCGCCATCACGTTGTCGTAGTCCACGAACACGCAGGTTTTCCCGCGCGCCGCGCGCTCGAAGTACGGCACCACGTTGGTGAGCCACTCGAGATCGCTCTGTTCCTGGGTGCCGCGCTGGGGCTCGAGTCGCGCACGCGATTTCGCGACGCTGAGAGGGTTGCGCACGGCGTAGACGTAGCGGGCTTCGACGCCGCAGCGTTCGAACACGCGCTCGAAGAACGGCAGGAAGCGCGACGTGCGCGCGTACTTGTAGCCCCAGATCGGCGAGTTGGAGAAGCGCCGCTTGATCATCGCGACGCAGTCGTCCTCGATCTGCCTGATGACGGGCAGGTCGTACTCGCGCTCGTCGATCAGGCGGACGCTGTCGGCGCGTACGCCGAGCGTGCGTTTCAGTCTGCGGCTGATCTTGAGGAAGTCGTTATCCTCGAAGAAACCGGTCGGGTTCTTGCCGCTGCCGGGCCTCAGGTTGTCGCCGAGGTCGATGCCGATGGCCTGCATGCCGCGCGTGATGGCGCTCGTGCCGCTGCGGCCGACACCGAGAATCGTGACCATCACCCAGGGGTTGTTCGCGGCGGCGTCGCTCATCGGGCTTTCATTGGCGGGTCTCCGGACGGAGGTCAAACAGGGCGCGAACCCTCGCGACGGTTCTTTCCATGTCGTCGAGCGGCTCCCTGTTCGCGGGCGGCGCGTCGCCGAAGCGAAACGCGAGGCCGCGGCGGCGCATCTCGGCGAAGTAGGCGTCGAAGTCGCGTGCGGGCTTGAAGAGGCCGAGCGCGACGCCTGTTTTCCAGAACCACGACGCTTTCTTCGCGGTGGCCGCTCCGCCGCGGCGCGGCCATTCGAAGACGGCGACGGGTCTGCCCGTCGCGCTCGCTTCGACGAGCAGCGACGCGCTGTCGATCGTCACGACGAAATCGTCGGCGAGGGCGAGGAAGCCCTTGTAGGGGTTGTTGGCGGCGTCGTCCTTCTTCCATTGATAGACGTATGACGGAACGTCGCCGGCGGCGCCGGCGAGCGCGGCTCCGGCTTCGGGCGGCGTGCGCGGGCTCGTCGTGACGAGCAGCGAGCCGCCGCGTGCCTTCACTTGCGCGGCGGCGCGTGCGCCGAGATCGGCGGCCGTCTTCTCGTCGAGCAAATAGGCGGAGCTGTTGCCGCCGGCGAGCACGGCCGTCCATGGGCGCGGAAGGTGCGCGAGTCTCGGCTCCCACGCTGCTGCGGCGGCCCGGATCGCGTCCGGATCGTGGCGGTTCAGCACGCCGGTCACGTGCAGGATATTGTCGCGCTCGGGAAGCCGGTACTGCGGCATCGTCACGATGAGGTCGAAGCGACCCAGCGGGGCCTGCACGTGCAGAAGGTGGACCAGCTTCGTGCGTCCGCCCGACTGCTTGCGGATCCACTGCGCGACGGGCGCCGCACGGCGCGACGCCGCGATCACCAGGTCCGGCCACGGCGGCTCGAGCGGCGAGGATTCCTTGCGGTCGAGCGTCGCCGACGTTGCGCCGAGCAGGACGTTGGGAATCAGATTGAGCGCGTTGTGGCGGAGCTGCTTGATCTCGTAGGGCCAGCCGAGGGCGTCGGCGAGACTCTGCATCTGGCCGTTCCCGCCCGTGCCCTTGCCGAACAGGATCCAGACGCGCGGGGCGCGGAATCCGTCCGAGGGCGGCTCGCACGCAGCCGGGGGCAGCTCAGAGGGAAAAGCAGCGATGGCCGTCTCCGGCTCGGGCGTCAGGCGCCCGTCGCGCGGTGCGGTTGCCCGGGCGCTTCGCGGTCGTCGCTGCAACCGAGCAGCGATCGTACGCGCGCGGCCACGACCTCGGTTTCACCGAGCACCGGCGGCGGCGTGACGTCGAGCGTGCCGTCGAACATTCTCGCGTAGCCCTTCTCGACGAGGCCCTTGTGGAAGGCATCGAGGTCGCGCGACGGATGCACGAGGCCGCGCTCGATGAGGCGCGCGCAGAGGTACTCGCGGCCCTGCTGCGGCCGGAACGTGCCCTTGCCCTTGCGCGGCCGCGAGAACGCGGTCTTCGTCACTTTGTCCACGAGCTTCTGCGCGAGTCCGGCCTTTTTGCGCTTGAGGGGATAGATCATGACCGGCTTTCCGGTCGCGCAGGCTTCGGCGAGCATCGACTCGCTCTCGCCCGTGACGACGAGGGCGTCGGCTCCGGCGAGATAGCCGAGATACGGGTTCTCTTTGCGGTCGGCGCTCCAGCGATGAACTACTCCAAGCGCCGCGCCGGCACCTCGCTGCTCGCCCGTTCCGGCGGCCCGCAGGGCGGCGTCGATCAGTGCGACCGCGCTCGGCGGCGTGCGCCGGCTCGTCACGACGACGGCGCTACCTCCGGTCTTCCTCGCGAGCGACGCGATGTCGTCTCCGAGGCGGCGCGCCGTCGCGTCGTCGAACTCGTACTGGGCGCAGTCTCCACCCGCGAGGACGACGAGGTGAGGCGAAGGCATCCCGGCAAAAAGATCGGGAAACTTCGCGGCCGCTTCCTCGAGTCGCGCGGGGGTCACCTGGTTGAGCGGCGCACTCAGCGAGATGCGGCGCTCGTGCGGCGGGTACTTCACGTAGGAGCATGTCGCGACGAGGTCGAAGTTGGTCGCGACGTCGCCGCCCTTGCGGCCCATCGCGATCACCGACGTGCGCCCTTCACCCTGCGCGGAGATCCAGCGAGCGATGGGACCGGTGGACCATCCCGTCGAGATGACGAGATCGGGCCAGGGACCGCGGAAGACTTCGCGGCGTCGGCCCGACGGATCGAACGCGAGCGGGCCGAACAGCCGATCGGTGACCTTCGTCCACACGGGGAAGCCGCCGTCCTTGATCTCGTAGGGCCAGCCCAGGGTATCGGCGAGACCGATCGATTGCGTGGTGTGACCCGGCTTCGGGTCGGCAAGAATCCACACGCTCGGCGGTGTTTCCTGCAGCCGCTTGCCGCCCTCGCGCCAATGGATCACTTCGGTACCGGCGATCGTGCGGCGCCGGACGCCGAGACGCCAGCGTACGTCGGGCTGGTTGCGCGAAGCGGCTTCCATCTGCTTTCGCCACCACGCGAACCCTCGCGGCTTCACGACGATCGCCGTGCCGTCGCGGAGGCGCACCATGCGCGGCACGTCGTCCACCGTCACGAACGCGGCACGGCGTGCGCGGTAGAGGAGCTGGTCGAGAACCCACGGAATGTCCTCGTTCGACAGCAACTCGAGGTTCGTCGTCGCAAGCACGGCGTCGAAGGGTCCGAGCGGCACGTCCATGCCACCGGCGCCGGTCGCAGTCGGATCGAACGTCGTGAGCGTCGCACCCGGGTACTTGCCGACGCGGCTCTCCACGGCCTCGTTGGATGGAGACGCGAGCCTGAGCTCGAGGATGCTGCGGGCGTTCGATTGCGCGAGCAGCTCACCGAGCCCCGACAACGGAGACGGGGCGGGCGGCGCGAGGAGGGGCGGCGCGTGGCCGCCGCTTCGCGCGCTGCGCAGGCGCCGCACGAGCTCGGTGTAGAGCGTGTCCTCGGTCGTGAAGTCGAACGCGCAGTACTCCTGCGCGTCGGCTTCCTTCTCCATCTCGTCCCAGAGCTCGGGCACGGGACCCGGCATGTAGACGAAGAGCTCGGGGAACGGATGCCAGGGCTGTTCGTGGATCGTCGTGTAGTGGAGAACTTTCGAATAGCCGGGCACGTAGTCGAAGTCGCGCGCGTGCCAGCAGGGCTCGAGCTTTCCCCACTCCGGCAGCGACTTCTTCTCGATCTGCTTGCGCGGCGTGTGGCTGACGACCTCGTGCGTCCAGATCTTCGCCATGCGCTCGCAGTCGATGAGCATGACCGCGGTGTCGTCGGGGCTGATCGCGAGGAAGCCTTTGCCCTGCATGTCGCTGTCGAAGAGCTCGGCCGGATCGGCGAGCAGGATCTGGTCGACGTCGTTGTAGATCGCGCGTCCCTTCGACCCCGCCCATTCGGCAACCGCGAAGCGGTAGTTCGTGAAACCCGTGAGCCACCAGCGCCGGTCGTAGCCGCGCACGTCCTTCATCATGTGGATCTCGTACACGCGCGACGGGTCGCGATACTTGTCCACCGAATAGATGAAGACGCGCTCGGCGCGGTACTGGCCGGGCTCGGTGCCGAGATAGATGCGGACGGGCGGCTTGTCGGAAGGCGTGGTGCCGGAGCGTGCGGGCAGGACGACTTTCTGAGGGAGGTCGCGGACTCCGGCCGAAGGCAGGCGGGAAGCGCTGGGAAAAATGCGGTCCTTGACTCGCCTGGTCGTCAGGAAGGGCATGGCAACCTCCGGCGCGCGAACTCACCACAGATGCGCGAGAGCGCATCGTGAGGTCGGTCGCGCTCGAATGCTGTGCTACGAAAACCAGACACGATGCGGCGTGTCAACGAAGCCCTGCACGCGGGCGATGCGACGACGGACGACCGCACTCAGGCGACGCGAGCAGCGTCCGATGCCGCGACGTCGAAGTCCTTCGCGTCGTGATCCTCGAAACGCTCGTTGCCGACGAGCTCGGCGATGCGGCCGCCACTCAGCCGGTAGACGCGATCCGCAACTTTGAGAAGTCCGGGCTGGTGGGAAATGGCGAGGATCGTCGTGCGCCCGCGCAGCGACCGCACGGTTTCGTAGATCCCGGCCTCGCTCACAGGATCGAGAGCGGCGGTGGCTTCGTCAAGAATGAGAAGGCTCGGGCGATGCACGAGGGCGCGCGCGATCGCGATGCGCTGGCGCTGGCCGCCGGAAAGTCGTGCGCCGCGCTCGCCGAGCGGCGTGTCCAGGCCCTGCGGCAGCTCGCGCACGAAATCGGATGCGCCGGCGGCCGCAAGCGCATCCTCGACGTCGGCACGCGAGAGCGCGGGATCGCCGAGCGTCACGTTCGTGAGAACGTCCTCGTGCAGCAGCAGCATTTCCTGGGGAACGTAGCCGACGCGGCGGCGCCACTTCGGGACGTCGATTTCGGCGAGGGGCACGTCGTCGAGGAACACCTCGCCTTTCTGCGGGCGTACGAGGCCGAGCGCGAGATCGGCGATCGTCGTCTTGCCCGCGCCCGAGGGCCCCACCACCGCCGTCACTTCGCCGGCCGGCAGGAAGAGATTCGCATCCGCGAGAATGGGCCGCTCGTCGTACGCGAAGTCGACGCCCGCGACCCGAATGCCGGAGGTGAATGCGGGCTCGCGGCGGCCGGCCGTCGCCTCGCTCTCCCGCTCGGATTCCTCGATCGTCTTCTGCAGGGACCAGAACGCGCTCTCGCACGCCGCCATCGCCTGGTACTGCTTCTGGCACTTCTGGAGGCTGAAGAGCGCGCGCGCAAAGACGAGCGCGAGCATGATCACGTCGTCCACGGCCAGGCCCCAGTACGCCGTCGCCGCGTAGAGACCTCCCGTCAGCGACATGACGAGCAACGGCTCCTGCAGAGCGCGCACGGCCTCTTTGCTCATCACCTGCTTCTGCAGCGCGCGGTTGAGGCTTTGCGTCTCGTGTTCGAGCAGCGGTGCGATGAGCGGTTCGCGGCCCATCGCCTTGAGGGGCTTGACCGAATAGAGCACGTCGGTCATGCGCGCGATCAGCGTGCGCATGAGGTCGGTCTGTTTCACGCCCGCACGCTTGGTGCGGCGCACGAGGCCCGACAGCAGGCCGACCGTCGCCAGGCCGACGAACGATGCTGCCAGCGTGGTCTGCCACGAGACCGCGGCGGCGATGCTGACGTAGAGGATGGTCTGGATGAACTGGGAAATGAGCGTCGTGCCGTAGAGGTAGGCTTCGGACGCGCGCGAGGCCTCGGTCGCGAAGGCGTTGGCGAGCATGCCGACGGGCTGACGTACGTAGTAGAGCCAGCGCGCATTCAGCAGCGCGCGCAGCAGCGCCAGGCGAAGGTCGGTGGCGTCGTGTGCGACGGT